>JAISKF010000020.1 GCA_031261005.1 Enterobacteriaceae bacterium
GTGTGTGCAGCAATGAAAAAACTGCTGCAACTGGCTTATGGTGTATTGAAATCAGGGCAACCATTTATGGCAGAAATACCACTTGCCAAATGATTGGCAAGACGGTATCTACGAAAAATGATATAATTATTTGAAATTTATCGTAATAATATAGCTGCTTATCCAACCCTGAGATTAATTACAGTAAAATCCGCAGCATACGGCGCAACGGTTCAGCCGCTCCCCATAACAGTTGATCGCCGACGGTGAACGCGGACAGATATTCAGCTCCCATATTCAGCTTGCGTAAACGGCCTACGGGCGTGGATAGCGTTCCGGTTACTGCCGTTGGTGTTAACTCGCGCATAGTGATTTCGCGATCATTCGGTACGACTTTCACCCATTCATTATGTTCAGCCAGCAGACTTTCAATATCCGCTAATGGAATATCTTTCTTCAATTTCAGGGTAAATGCCTGACTGTGGCAGCGCAGAGAGCCAACGCGCACGCAAAGTCCATCGACAGGAATCGGGCTGGCAGTATTCAGGATCTTGTTCGTTTCCGCCTGACCTTTCCACTCTTCGCGGCTTTGACCATTTTCTAATTGCTTATCGATCCACGGGATTAAACTTCCCGCTAACGGCACACCGAAGTTATCCGTTGGCAGCGTACCGCTACGCATCATGGACGTGACTTTGCGTTCAATTTCCAGAATCGCCGAAGCCGGATCTTGCAGTTGTTTCGCGACATCAGCATGTAACATGCCCATTTGAGTCAGTAGCTCGCGCATGTGACGCGCGCCGCCGCCGGAAGCGGCTTGATAAGTCGCCACAGAAGCCCATTCAATCAGATTATTCGCAAACAGACCGCCAAGTGACATCAGCATTAAACTAACCGTACAGTTACCGCCGACAAAAGTGTTAATACCTTTGTTCAGACCTTGATGGATCACATCATGGTTAACCGGATCAAGAATAATGATGGCATCATCTTTCATACGCAGCGTCGAAGCGGCATCGATCCAATAACCTTTCCAGCCAGTTGCGCGCAATTTAGGATAAATTTCATTGGTATAATCACCGCCCTGACAAGTGATAATAATATCCAGCGCCCGCAGCGCATCAATATCATTGGCGTCTTGTAGCGCGCCGCCGTTTTGACCGGCGAATGCTGGTGCAGGCTGACCAGATTGTGAAGTAGAGAAAAATACCGGGCGAATGGCGTCAAAATCACGTTCTTCGATCATTCTTTGCATCAAAACGGAGCCGACCATACCGCGCCAGCCAACAAAACCGACGTTTTTCATATTAGCTATCCTAACTTTGCAGTAAATTAAAGTGAGAGCTGATATTGATAACAGCTCTAAAATAAGTTTGTTGTTGATGTAAGTGTTACTTCCTCCACCTTACAAAATGTATCGGCGGGTGCAAGTAAAAAATAATCAATATGGGGATATTTTTAGCAGTAAAACTAATATACCTGTCATATTTCTACGCATTCGCCCGACGCGCAAACAGCAGCAACGTACCCACCAGAATAAACAGCGAACCCAAAATCCGGTTAAGCAGCCGCATTTGATGCGGTTCGCGAATCCATTTAGCTACGCGGCTGGCTAATGCGGCGT
This sequence comes from Enterobacteriaceae bacterium, assembly GCA_031261005.1. Lineage (GTDB taxonomy): Bacteria > Pseudomonadota > Gammaproteobacteria > Enterobacterales > Enterobacteriaceae > JAISKF01. Next base: position 1,604 of record JAISKF010000020.1, read on the forward strand.
AGCCAGTCATGACGAAAATATCCACGATAATGCTGGTCGTTCCCAGAATCAAATACTGCGCCATCAGCGGTTGATCCGGCATGATAAATGGCGGGAACAGTGCCGCCAGAAACACAATGCTTTTGGGATTAGTGAGATTAACTAAAATTGCGCGTTTAAAGCGCCCGCTTTTTGGTAATGATTTAGATACCGCATTGAGATCCAACGCTCCAGCCGCGCGCCATTGCTGAATGCCCAACCAGATCAAATAACTCGCGCCGAGCCATTTTAAAACTTCAAAAGCGATCGCAGATTGCGCCAGCAACGTACCTAAACCGATCCCCACCAGCACGATATGCGCTGCCAGTCCGATCTGCAAACCGGCAATAGCAGGTATCGCACCGCGAAAGCCATAAGTGATCCCGCTGCTCATGGTATTAATCGCACCAGAGCCGGGCGATAAGCTAAGAATAATTGTTGTGACTAAATAGGTTAGCCACCATTCAATGGTCACGATATTTCACCGTTTTTTAATTAATCTGAATTTCGGATAAGAAATTATATTTTTGCGATAAATTTCAAATGATTATGCCACTCCTGATTATTCTTTATTATCAATAGATTAATCTATCATTTTTACCATTTTCTTATCCAAACCTGAGATTAATTATATTTTGATAAATAAACCAGCGATTATTTTTATATGATGTCTTGCTTTAAGTCACGATAATCAGCAAAGTTTATTTTTTACCCGTTGATTTCCTGATTAGCCCGAATATGAGCAACGCCATGACTATAGATTTTTCATCATTTAAATCAGAGTGGTTAAACCGTGAGGCAAATTTCACGGCATTTACCAGCGGACCGTTACTGACGTTCTGGCAACAGCGGCAAGAGGGCTGTTTTCCGAGTCATCGTGTTAACGATAGTGCAGAACTCCCGATTAACTATGTGAAATTTACTGCGCCGGAGCATCAACGGGCGATTGTCGTGGTGACGGGGCGCACAGAGGGATATATCAAGTATCAAGAGCTGGCTTATGATCTGTTTCGCTGTGGTTATGATGTCTGGATTCTTGATCATCGCGGGCAGGGTTTTTCCGGGCGTTTGCTTGCGGATCGCCAGCGCGGTCACGTTGATAAATTCGATGATTACGTTGATGATTTCGAGTCGTTCTGGTTGTCGATTTTCTCACAACAGCATTATCAGCAAACGTTTTTACTGGCTCATTCAATGGGCGGGCTGATTGCCACACTGTTTTTGGCTCGTCACCCTGACGCCGTGCAAGCGGCTGCGCTCTGTTCGCCGATGTTGGGTATTCGCTTGCCGATGCCGACATGGTTGGCGCGAAAAATCACAGACTTGACGGAACATTGGCAAAATGCCAGAGAATATTATGTCGTTGGCTCAGGTCGCTGGCTGCCAATGCCTTATGCTATGAATGTTCTTACTCATAGCAAAGAACGTTACCGCTTCTTCTCCCATCATTATTCGGATAATCCGCAAGTGCGAGTGGGCGGACCCACTTATCGCTGGTTGCGTGAATCGATGTTTGCTGGCGAACGCGCGATTGCACAGGCGGGGCAAATTACAACGCCCATTTTGCTGCTGCAAGCAAGTCAGGAGCGTTTAGTCGATAATGATGCTCACGCCGTATTTTGTCAGGCATTAGCTGATGCTGGTAATCCTTGTGCTGGCGGAGTGCCGAAAATAATCTCCGGTGCGCGTCATGAGCTTCTTTTTGAATGTGATGCGCTGAGAACGCAAGCATTGATGGCAATATTAGAATTTTTTACTCAATATTAATCTGCTTATTTAACCTCAGGTTTGGATAAGTAAATGGTAAAAATGATAGATTAATTTATTGATAATAAAGAATAATCATTAGGGGCGGCAATATGCCTCCCGTGGATTTCATTGTAGTTTGGCGGGCGGCAGATTGTCGCTCCTACGAAAAATGACATAATCATTTGAAATTTATTGTAAAAATATAATTTCTTATCCGAAATTCAGGTCATTTACCGTTATAATAGATTAATTTTTTTGATAGAAGGCAGTTATTTATTATGTATCCTATTGTTGCATCTGATCTTGATGGCACGCTGTTACAAACCGACCATACGTTATCGCCATTTGCAAAAGAAACTCTCAAATTGATTTCCCAACATGGTGTGAATTTTATTTTTGCCACAGGTCGTCATCATATTGATGTAGGGCAAATCCGCGATGGTTTAGGTATTGATTCCTATATGATCACCTCTAACGGCGCGCGCGTGCATAACGCGAAAGGCGAGCTGCTTTTCAGTCATAATCTCGATGAGAATATCGCTTATGAGCTTTACCACATCGTTAACAACAATGCGGATATTGAAACGCACGTTTATCGCAATAATGACTGGCTTACCAACCGTGACAGCGAAGATCTGAAAAATTTCCATCAAGAGTCCGATTTCAGCTATCAATTGTTTGAAGCTGATAAGCTGGCAACCGATGGCGTATGTAAAGTGTTCTTCACCTGTTTTGATCACGATAAATTGTTAAAGCTGGAAGAGCAGATTAACTCCCGCTGGGGCAATTTAGTTAATGCGACGTTTTCACTGAATTACTGTTTAGAAGTGATGGGTGCCGGTGTTTCTAAAGGACACGCACTGCAAGATGTCACCAATATTTTGGGCTACGGACTGAAAGACTGTATCACTTTCGGCGATGGCATGAATGATGCCGATATGTTGTCGATGGCAGGCAAAGGCTGCATTATGCAAAACGCCTCACAACGCCTAAAGAAAACGTTGCCTGAATTGGAAGTAATCGGCAGTAACGTTGATGATGCGGTCATGCATTATTTACGGAAAATGTATTTGTGATTGGTGGGTAATCACTTCTACGTCAAAACAAATTATTTCAATATGTTAGATTTAATCGTTATTTTGCGCGTAACACAGAATCTTTGGTTTTGGTGTCAATGAATTAGTAATAATTTATTGATAATAATTAGTAGGACGGCAACCTGCCGCCCGCTGGCTCGAAATGTAATAATTTAACGATTGGTAATGTTTGTGATATTTCGGGCGACAGATTGTCGCCCCGACGAGAACTGATGTCATTTCAATTTGATGTATGGGACGTAACTTATACTTCTGCCTTTATATCCCTAAAATCAATAGCACTATTCTTTCTTACAAAAATGATGAATTACCTGTGTTAATAGCTGCCGCGTTGGTTGAATAAACGAGGTTGCCAGAAATTCATCGGGTTGGTGGGCTTGTTCGATAGAGCCGGGCCCCAGAACCAGTGTTGGGCATATTTGCTGTAAGAATGGCGCTTCGGTGCAGTAATTCACCACTTCCGCAGGCGATCCCACCAATTTTTCTACTACCTGAACCAGTTGATTATCCGCTGCACATTCGTAGCCGGGGATTGGGGCGTGCAGATGATTAACCGCGACGCGCCCTTGCCAGCGGGAGCTGACGGGTTCCAGCGCCTTGTTCACTAATTCATCTAAATCATTAAGTGTTAAGCCTGGCAGCGGCCGAATATCTAAATGTAATTCACAGCAAGCGCAGATTCGATTAGGCGCATCGCCGCCGTGGATATGACCAAAATTCATGGTGGGATAAGGAATGGCAAAGGCATCGTGGTGATAGCGCTCTTTCAGCGAATCGCGCAGTACCATGAGATGACCAACAGCATCGTGCATGATTTCAATGGCATTAATGCCGCGATCGGGATCGCTGGAATGTCCGGATTGACCTGTAATGCGAATCGCGTCAGCAATATGTCCTTTATGTGCGCGCACGGGTTGCAGTGAAGTTGGTTCGCCGATAATGGCGCAATCTGGTTTGATATGGCTGGTGGCGGAGAAATAGCGCGCGCCTGCCATTGAGGTTTCTTCGTCGGCAGTTGCCAGAATGTACAGCGGTTTTGTCAGTTTGCTTTTATCTATATCGCGCAGTGCATCAAGAATAAAGGCAAAGAAGCCTTTCATGTCTGCTGTACCTAGTCCGTACAGCTTGTTGTCATGTTCGGTTAGCGTAAAGGGATCGCGCGTCCAGCGTCCATCATCAAAAGGAACGGTGTCAGTATGCCCTGTCAGCAACAGCCCGCCCGCACCCGCGCCGAGGGAAGCAAGGAGATTGAATTTATGGCGCGTATCAGGTACGGGCTGGATTTCGATTTTAAAACCTAGTGTGCTGAACCATTCTGCAAGCTGATTGATTAACACTTCATTGCTTTGATCTAATGCGGCATCGGTAGCGCTGATGCTTGGTATAGCGATTAGTTTGCTATATAGCTCGATGAATGAGGGTAATTTTTTATTCACAATTAGTTTCCTGTATACAGATTATTTCAATATAAATTCATTTATTTTGCATAAAAATACAATAAGGGATTGTCTAAGTGAATATTATTTTGTACCTTATGCACATTCATTCACCTTAGCGCAGCGTGTCGCTGTTGCCAAATCCAAATGTCGTCTTACTAAATTTGGTTTGTTTGAAATTACATTACGGATAAAAACAGACAGGTCTATCAATATGCTTAAAACACTCATCGTTGGCGCAAGCGGTTATACCGGAGCGGAATTAGCGGCGTATCTGCATCGTCACTCTGAAATTTATCTTGCTGGTTTAATGGTATCGGCGCAAAGCGCTGATGCGGGGAAGATTTTTTCCGATCTGCACCCGCAGTTAAAAGGGCTGGTGGATTTGCCGCTGCAACCGCTAAATGATGTAACCGAAGCAGCAAAAGGCGTCGATGTTGTTTTTCTGGCGACGGCTCACGAAGTCAGCCATGACTTAGCACCGCAATTTTTAGCAGCAGGCTGCATGGTGTTTGATCTATCCGGTGCGTTCCGTGTTAATGATCCTGATTTTTATACTAAATATTATGGTTTCACCCATCAGTATCCTGATCTGCTTGAACAAGCAGTATACGGGCTGGCGGAGTGGCAGGCAGATAAGATTAAACAAACGCAATTAGTTGCGGTTGCCGGTTGTTATCCAACGGCGTCACAACTGGCGTTAAAACCGTTGGTTGAAGCGGGTTTGTTAGATGAACAGCAATGGCCGGTGATTAATGCGGTGAGCGGGGTAAGCGGTGCGGGTCGTAAAGCCAGCATGACGACCAGCTTTTGTGAAGTGAGTTTGCAGCCTTACGGCGTGTTTACTCATCGTCATCAGCCGGAAATCGCTGCTCATTTAGGGATTCCGGTGATTTTCACTCCGCATCTCGGCAGTTTTCCGCGCGGTATTTTAGCGACGATCACTTGTCGGTTAAAAACCGGAGTCACTGCGGCGGAAATTAAAACTGCGTTTGAACAGGCTTATCACGATAAACCGCTAGTTCGCGTCTACGATAAAGGTGTACCGGCATTGAAATCGGTTATCGGTCAGCCATTTTGTGACATCGGTTTTGCGGTTGATGGGCAGCATATCATTGTGGTGGCAGCGGAAGATAACCTGCTAAAAGGTGCTGCTGCACAGGCTGTTCAGTGCATGAATATTCATTTTGGTTTCAATGAAACTCAATCTTTGCTTTAGGGAGAAAAAAGATGAATCCGTTAATTATTAAGCTCGGCGGTACGTTACTCGACAGTGATGAGGCTATGGATCGCCTGTTTACGGCTCTTGCCAGCTATAAACAGAAACATCACCGCGAGTTAGTGATTGTTCATGGCGGCGGTTGTTTAGTTGATGAATTAATGAAAAAACTGATGTTGCCGGTGGTTCGCCGCGAGGGCTTACGGGTTACGCCAAAAGATCAGATCGGCACAATTACCGGCGCGTTAGCGGGAACGGCAAATAAAATCCTGATGGCAGCCGCGAAAAAACATGATATTAGCGCGATTGGTCTCTGTTTAGCAGACGGTAATATGGTTGAAGTTCGTCAGCTTTCTGAGGATTTAGGGCATGTCGGTGAAGCAAAAACCGGCAGTAAAAAATTAATTGAAACACTGTTGGCTGGTGATTATCTGCCGATTATCAGTTCAATCGGTATTACGCCAGATGGCGAGCTGATGAATGTAAATGCGGATCAGGCAGCAACCGCGCTGGCAGCGACGTTAGGGGCAGATTTAGTTCTGCTGTCTGATGTGAGCGGGATTCTCGACGGTAAAGGTCAGCGCATTGTAGAAATTACTGCCGCAAAAGCGGAATGCCTGATTAAGCAAGGCATTATTACCGATGGTATGGTGGTGAAAGTTAACGCTGCGTTAGATGCCGCCCGCACATTAGGGCGTCCGGTAGACATCGCCAGTTGGCGTCATGCTGAACAATTATCGGCGCTGTTTAATGGTGTGCCGGTCGGGACGCGCATACTGGCGTAATGATCTTTGTTTTACATTTCCCTCCATAGCGGGGAATTAATGTCTTCTGTAGTAATGGAAAAGATACAGTAGTGGAAAAGATACAGTAGTAGAGAAGATAACACTCTAAATTTATAGCAGTTTTTATTAATTATCATTGACAGGTCAAAGACCTCAGATATTAAGGAAATCGTAATGAATAACAGCGGTATTAAAAAAATTGTTTTAGCGTACTCCGGCGGTTTGGATACTTCAGCCATTATTCCCTGGCTGAAAGAGAATTATGGCTGTGAAGTCGTGGCTTTTGTGGCAGATATTGGTCAGGAACGTGCTGATCTGGAGGGTGTAGAGCAAAAAGCGCTGAACTCCGGTGCATCTTCTTGCTATGTCGTTGATCTGCGTGAAGAGTTTATTAGTGAGTATGTTTATCCGGTGCTGCAAACCGGCGCGTTATATGAGGGCAGTTATCTGCTGGGAACTTCAATGGCGCGTCCGCTGATTGCGAAAGCACAAGTTGAATTAGCGCTGAAAGTCGGTGCTGATGCTTTGAGTCACGGCGCGACCGGTAAAGGTAATGATCAGGTGCGTTTTGAAACCACGTATGCGGCACTGGCTCCGCATCTGAAAGTGGTTGCTCCGTGGCGTGAATGGAACTTGCGTTCCCGTGAAGCGCTGTTGGGTTATCTGAAAGAGCGTAATATTCCAACAACAGCGTCTCTGGAAAAAATCTATAGCCGTGACGAAAACGCATGGCATATCTCAACGGAAGGCGGCGTGCTGGAAACGCCGTGGAATGCGTCTAATGAAGATTGCTGGGTGTGGACAGTCGATCCAGAAAAAGCACCGGATCAACCTGAATTAGTTACCGTTACCGTCGAAAAAGGCAAAGTGACGGCGGTAAATGGCAAGGCAATGAGTCCGTTCCAATGCTTGGAAGCGTTGAATGCGCTGGGTGCAAAACATGGTGTCGGTCGTATTGATATTGTGGAAAACCGTCTGGTCGGTATGAAATCTCGCGGCTGTTATGAAACACCGGGAGGCACAATTATGGTGACGGCTTTACGCGGTGTTGAACAACTGGTGCTTGACCGTGATAGTTTTAAATGGCGTGAACAGCTTGGCTTAGAAATGTCTTATGTCGTGTATGACGGGCGTTGGTTTGCGCCGACACGTAAAGCGATTCAGGCGTCAGCCGAATCTTTAGCGCAAGATGTTAATGGCGAAGTGGTCGTTAAACTGTATAAAGGTCAGGCGACGGCGATCCAGAAAAAATCGTCTGACAGTCTGTACTCTGAAGAATTTGCGACTTTCGGCGAAGATGAAGTATACAATCACAGTCATGCTGGCGGTTTTATCCGCTTATATTCACTGCCTCCGCGTATCCGTGCATTGAATAAGTTGAAGAAGAAGTCATAAATCATAGATAGCGTTTTGAGTTTAACTCGTTATTCTTGAAGATAAATATTGAATAGGGGCGATAATATCGCCCCTAATGTTTTTCGGATCAGTCAGGAGCAAAAACTATGGCATTGTGGGGCGGCAGATTTAGTCAGGCGGCGGATCAGCGCTTTAAACTGTTTAATGATTCATTGCGTTTCGATTATCGTTTGGCAAAACAGGACATTATCGGTTCGGTTGCATGGTCTAAAGCGATACTTAGTGTCGGTGTGTTAAGCGTTGAAGAACAACAGCAATTAGAAAAAGCATTAGATGAATTACTGCTTGAGGTACAAGCCGATCCCGAAGCGATTGCTGCCAGTGACGCGGAAGATATTCATAGCTGGGTAGAGCAAAAACTGATTGGTAAAGTGGGTGATTTAGGTAAAAAACTGCACACCGGACGCAGCCGTAATGATCAGGTGGCAACGGATCTCAAACTTTGGTGTAAAACGGAAGTCGCGCTGCTATTACAGGCGGTGAGAGAGCTACAGCAAGCATTGGTGCTTACGGCTGAAAAGAATCAAGATGCCGTGATGCCGGGTTACACCCATTTACAACGCGCGCAGCCGATCACTTTTGCTCACTGGTGTTTAGCGTATAGCGAAATGTTGGTGCGTGATGAAAGTCGGTTACAAGATGCGTTGCAGCGTATGGATACCAGTCCATTAGGTAGCGGAGCATTAGCCGGAACTGCTTACGCTATCGATCGCGATCAACTGGCGGGCTGGTTAGGTTTTAGTGCGGCGACACGTAACAGTCTGGATAGCGTATCGGATCGCGATCATGTGTTGGAGCTGTTATCTGACGCGGCGATCAGCATGGTGCATCTGTCCCGTTTTGCTGAAGATTTAATTTTCTTTAACAGCGGTGAATCGAGCTTTGTTGAATTGTCTGATCGCGTGACATCAGGTTCTTCTTTGATGCCGCAAAAGAAAAATCCTGATGCGTTAGAGCTGATTCGCGGTAAATGCGGGCGTGTTCAAGGTGCACTTAGTGGCATGTTAATGACGCTAAAAGGTTTGCCGCTGGCATATAACAAAGATATGCAGGAAGACAAAGAAGGCATTTTTGATGCGTTAGATACCTGGCTGGATTGCCTGAATATGGCGGTGCTGGTGCTTGATGGCATTCAGGTAAAACGCCCGCGCTGTCAGGAAGCGGCTCAACAAGGTTATGCTAATGCCACTGAACTGGCAGATTATCTGGTGGCAAAAGGCATTCCGTTCCGTGAAGCGCATCATATTGTAGGATCTGCGGTACTGGAAGCGATTAAGCAGGGCAAAGCGTTAGAAGAATTATCGCTGGCGCAACTGCAACAGTTTAATCCGGCAATCAGTGAAGATGTGTATCCGGCGCTGTCATTGCAATCTTGTCTGGAAAAACGCTGTGCCAAAGGCGGCGTGAATCCGGCTCAGGTAGCGAGTGCAATTCAGACGGCAAAAATACGATTAGGCATTTGATTTTTATATGTAAAATTTATCATCGCTCTCATGGTGTTAATGTGTAGGATATAAATTTTAAATAATTATATTATTTTTCGTAGGGCGGTTGTTAACCGCCCGTTGGCTACTATTTTCTTATCTAAAACTCAGATTAGTTATTTTATTTTTTTCAAAGAAAACCCCGGAAAATAAATTATTCTGGGGTTTATCGATAATCTGAGAAATAAGATATTATGCTTTCTCTGGTAAATGAGAAATATCAACGTAATATTTCTTCAAATTATCATCGTCAACATATACCGTGATTTTATCATTGTTAATATAAGGAGTTGGATCATAAAAAATGTTTGCACTCTTAAATGAGTAGACTTTATTTGTTTTAGTATCCAAATATTGGCAAGTGATTCGCCATGGTGATTCACCGTTTACAACAATAGATTCATTTTGTCCGACTTCAATAATTTGTGCGCTAAGTGGTCTGCCTGTTTGCATTAATTTGATGTGTTTATTACCGCGATTTAGTAGATAACGTCCTGCGCCACCGATAAGTGTAAACACTAGTGCAAAAATACCGCAGAATATTGCACCAAAATATAGCCCGTTATTTTCAATTTTTGCATTTTCCGAATGACCATTTTCATAAATAACATCGACTATTTCACCTTGAGTGCCGCGATAACCTGAACCGCCAACAGATGATTCAAACGTTATTTCTTGATCTTTGTTATCAGTAAATGTCACGGTGGGAAACCATGATCCGGAAGATGAATCACTGTCCTTACTGTATCGCAAATCAGTAATTTCGCCTTCTGTATGAATTGCATTTTTCTGAAAACTCCATGTGTTATATGCTAAATAACCACTTGAAATTATTAATAACAAACCGATAAAAAAGAGAAAACTAAATATTTTTTTCATTCATTTACCTTTGATAATTTTATTTTTCCATAATCATAATGTAGTTAGCTTGTTAGTTTTGTATTGGAATAATTTCAACGACAAAACACTGCAAATATTACCGGAGTAAGTTGAATTAATCCACTGAGAACTAATGTTAATGTGCTTTATATCTGCTACATATAAAAACCGTAAACTAATTGTTGATTACGGGTATTAGTTTTAGTTAGTTAACCTGAACTTCGGATCAGAAGTTATATTTTTATAATGAATTTTAAATATAAAATTTAAATAATTATGTGATTTCTTATTTCTTTGTAGGAACGGCGATCTGCCGCCTGTGAACCTACCGCGTTATTAATTCGGGTGACAGATTATCACCTCTATATATTATTTATTATCTCCGTATCTATTTACGAAAATGAAAAAGCTGCTCAGGTTTAACCTGAACAGCTTTTCTGTTAAACCAGAAACCCCTTATTCACCTGGGCAACTCTGGCAGCGCGCGATCTCTTCTGCACCTAGTTTTAATTTCGTATTTAAATCACGCAGTGCGGTGCGTAAACCCTCTTCAATAACAGGGTGGTAGAACGGCATATCCAGCATTTGGGAGATGGTCATTTGTTGTTGATGCGCCCAAGCCAGTAGGTGAGCGATATGTTCGACGTTTGGTCCCATCATTTCCGCACCGAGAAAGCGTCCTGTGCCTTGTTCGCCATAGACATGCAACAGACCTTTGTTACGCAGCATGACACGGGAGCGTCCTTGATTTTCAAAGGAAACTTCACCGATTTCAAAACAACCGCAAGCACCGAATTTTTGGCTGAGTTCACGGAACGTTGAGCCAACCATCGCAATTTCAGGATCGGAAAATACAACGGAAATTGAGCTGCGGCGCAGTCCTTTTTCAATCGCCGGATAAGTGCCTGCGTTTTTACCGGCAATACTTGCCTGATCGCTGGCTTCGTGCAGCAGCGGTAATTGATTGCTGGCATCACCGGCGATAAAAATATGCGGAACACTCGTTTGCATGGTTAGGCGATCAGCGATTGGTACGCCGCGCGCGTCGAGTTGCAGCGAGGTATTTTCCAGACCGATATTATCAACGTTAGGACGGCGACCCGTCGCAGCCAGTACATAATCGACAGTAAATTCTTGCGGTTGACCTTGTTTATCCAGATAACGGATAAATACGCCATCATTCCGGCGTTCCATTATTTCTACTTTGGCATCAGGATCGAGGTAGAACTCCTGATTCAGTGTCTTTTCTGCATATTGGCGGATTGTGCTATCAGTTAACGGACCGACTGCGCCGCCAACACCGAACATAGTTACTTGCACGCCTAAACGATGCAGTGCTTGACCTAATTCCAGTCCGATAACGCCAGGACCGAATACCGCAACAGAGTTTGGCAGGTCGTCCCAGTTAAATACGTCATCATTGATAATCAGGCGATCGCCTAATGAATTCCACGGCGCAGGCCAGCTTGGGCGAGAACCGGTGGCAATAACAATTCGTTTTGCCTGAATACGTGTGTGATCATCAACTTGCAAAGTATTATCATCGATAAAACGCGCATAACCGCTGATTTTGTCTTGCGGAGGAATGGCTTCAACTCCTTCCAGCACAAAACCCACGAAGCGATCACGTTCACGCTTGACGCGAGCCATCACTTCGCGCCCGTTAATTGTTGTTTCACCTTGCGGGTGAATACCAAATCCGTGAGCCATTTCGATATGATGAACCGCCTCTGCTGCGGCAATTAACAGTTTTGACGGCATACAACCTACTCTGGCGCAGGTCGTTCCATAAGCACCGCTTTCAATCATGATGACGCTAGGTGTGGATTGTTTCGCTGCGCGATAAGCGCCTAATCCTGCTGTACCGCCGCCGATAACAGCAACATCAACCTGTAATTCTTTCATCTTTATGACTCCCGATGGGTTGCAGATAGATTTTTTACGCAAAATTTAAATAAAAAATGGCGGACCGGAGTCCGCCAAAAACTTACCATTGGCTAACTTTAAAATTCATTGGCAAGATTTATACCCGTCATACTTCAAGCTGAATCTTTGTTGGCTGCGTTCGCTCACCCGAATCACTTAGTTTACTAAGCTCATCGGGATTAATGAGAGACATCGTGTCTCTCACCGGAGGCAGCCTACGGCTGTTCAAATTCGTTCCTGA
>JAISKF010000031.1 GCA_031261005.1 Enterobacteriaceae bacterium
GAAGATTATTCGTTGGGCGCAAGCGCGTTCAGTTCACGGCGAAGGGTTTCGCTCAGTGACGGATCTTTCAGAATGTTCTGGAGTTCCTTGCGGAACGTGACGTTATCCAGCAGGTTGGACTTTAAATCACGCAGCAGGTTACGCATGGCCAGCATGGCGCGTAATTGCGGAATTTGGCGGGCAATTTGTTCCGGCTCAAAGTCTTTCATTTCATTAAAGGAAAGATTAACGTTTTCATCACTGCCGTCGGCAGCCAGAGTATTTTCAACGGTTAATTTTAGGGAGGGACTGAATTCGGTCAGGACACTGTTAAAGTTATTTTTATTAATATTGACTTTTTCACGCTCTGATAACGGACGTTGTTCCTGTCCGTTACTGTAATCGCCCATTACCACTAATTTAAGCGGTAATTCCACCTTTTTCTGCGCCCCGCCGGTGTGCAGATCCAGCTTTATATTAACACGCGCCTTGGGCACTTCGTTTTGAAAGCTATCAGCCATAATTTATTCCCAATCCTTATAGATAAAAGACACAACAATGATGACAAAGATAAAAATAGTTTCACTCACTGACTATTATAGTTATTACCTGTTTCGTATAAACAGTAAATAGTCTTTTTACATACCGATACATTTTTATTAAATTTCTCTTAATGAGAAAATAATAAGAAAATAAGAAACAACATTAATTATGACAGATGCCATAAAATAAAATTACCTTATTTATCAAAAAATTAAAATAAACCATAAACGTTCATGATTCTAAATTAGTTAGCCGTTCAATACAAGCTGGTAAAGTTACTAGTTTTTACACTTCGAGCTAAAACGATTATGTCATGTCTCCACGCTGCTTACAGCATCTCATTCAAGCTAAGGTGCTTATTTATTTAAGAATGAATTACTTTAATTAACGCAATAACGTTTATTAATTTCAGCGCAGCAGACAAATAAATGATTAAATCCTGTGATTAGTTAGATTAATAATGTGTATTACCGGCATAAGGTTAATATTATTAATGTGTAATTATTCACATAATAATTATTATGATTAATTATGTCATTTCCCGCAGAATCTAACCAACAACGGATTGTGATCAGAAGCATCAGTTACCAGCACCGAAGACTCTTCTACTTTTAAGCCGCGATAAAAAACAAAATCCAGTGGTCGTCCGAATGCTTTTTTACGCCAGTCATGCGTAAACCTTACTTCCTGCAAACCCGCTCGCGCAGAGAAGCGATATAACGCATATAGCCGTTGCCGACTCCACGCATTAAAATCTCCCGCCATGATAACGGGTCCTGTATGCTGCAAAATTTGCTCACCGATAGGTTTAAGTTGCTGATTATAAATATCCACGCCAAAACTAAAATTCACCGCATGAATATTCACCACCATTAACTGTTGACCATCATCTAATGGATAGACTGTCACCAGCGCTGATTTTGACAAGCGTAATAATGGCTCACGCTCTCTCAGCGGGCAGCAATAGATAGGATTAGCAGAGGCGAGCGTCATCACGCCCATCGAATATTGCGGCAGCATAATGGCGGGAACTTGATCAGACGCCAGATAGTTAGCGGTCGCAAAGTTAATTAGCTCTGGCGTAGTTTGTGCCTCTTGCAATAGCACTAGCTGACTGTCTAATCCGTGCTTTTTCAGCACATTCAGCCAGTTCGCCCGCTGTTGTTTAAAAATATTCCATACCATGATATTCAGCGCACCACTGGTGACTAAAGGCGGGAATGGCGGTGTGACGATTTTACCCGATTCCGCGATAATTCCCGCCTCTTTACCTGAATTAGCACCAGCAAAAACGCGCTCGGCGGGTAATCCCGCCGCATATCTTATGGAAAAATTTTTTTTCCGCACAATCAGAGCCTATAGATAAGAAACTTCTTCCTGAGATTATACACCTCCTCCATTGATCCGAAGATCGAGGCGGCATCATCCTGCTTCGAATGTTATAGGTATTCAGAAGCAGAAACTCAATGTCATCAGTCAAATTAAAACGTAAAGATTGGTGATCTCGTCTAATTCAGCCATTACATATCGATGAAACCAGAGCGTGCGCTTCATCACATCGGACAGGCAAATAAACCCCGTAAACTCTTGTCTTTCAGTATTGATACCGTACTGCAAACGATACAACTCATTTAATCTAAGGAGATTTTTATATGCGTAAACTGCTTATCGCTTCTGTAACCGCTCTAAGTTGTCTGGCTTGTGCCGGATCAGCTTTCGCCGCTGATGACGCATTTCCGCAGGTTTATCACAAATCTGATTTTATCGTGAAAGATCGCGACAAATTAGGCGGAACTGGCGAAGGTATCGTGCATTGCGAATACGCTTTCCCAAGAGATAAAGCAACGGCTGATCAGGCAATTGCTGAAATTGCGTGGCTGACACTGCCAGCAGGAGCGAGTATCGGTCTGCATAAACATGACAAGAACGAAGACTCCTACGTTATTGTTTCCGGTAAAGGCGTATTTATTGACGGTGATAACAAAGAAACACCAGTCACCGCTGGTGACGTTACTATCGCCCGTCTGGGAGATTCTCACTCAATTAAGAACACCGGCACAGAACCGTTCGTGCTGCTGGATATTGTGACTACGCCGAAGAAATAAATATTCGTTCTGTAGATCTTAGACCGCACTACCGAAGTTGGAGGATCTGATGGTTGATAGTGCGGTTTTGGTCGTTTTCTGTTTATGGTACGAATACGATGTTCTTTGCGTAATAATGGCGAAAATGAAATGGTTTAGCCTGCACCGACCAACGACCTAATAATCCACCAATTTCAATCAGTTGATTTAAATTCCGCCTTATCACAGTAAAAATATCTTGTTGATAATAAAGAATAATTTAAATACAGTGGGTTCACGGGCGATAGATTGCCGCCCATACGAAAAATGACATAATTATTTGAGATTTATCGTAATAATATCATTTATTATCCGAAGTTCAGGTTAACTACCAACAAAACCAACTAATGAACCTAAGTCACTATCAGTGATAAGATAGCGTTTTCGTCCTGTATTCAGTAAGTAGATTATTGGCTTACAAAAAATGAGTAAAAACAATATGAAAGAGTCTGAGAATAAAGACTTCACCGCCCATACTCCCATGATGCAGCAATACCTCAAGCTGAAAGCGCAGCACCCGCAAATTCTGTTGTTTTATCGTATGGGCGATTTCTACGAGCTTTTCTATGATGACGCTAAACGCGCTTCGCAGTTGTTGGATATTTCTCTTACTAAGCGCGGTGCTTCTGCTGGCGAGCCGATTCCGATGGCTGGTGTGCCGCATCATGCGGTTGAGAACTATTTGGCGAAATTGGTACAACTGGGCGAATCCGTGGCGATTTGTGAGCAAATCGGTGATCCTGCTGCCAGCAAAGGACCGGTCGAGCGCAAAGTCGTGCGTATCGTTACTCCCGGAACTGTCAGCGATGAAGCCCTGCTGCAAGAACGTCAGGACAATCTGCTCGCAGCGATCTGGCAGGACGGAAAACAGTTTGGTTACGCAACATTAGATATTAGTTCAGGACGTTTTCAGGTCGCAGAACCGGTCGATAAAGAGACTATGGCGGCAGAAATCCAGCGGACGAATCCGGCAGAATTATTGTATCCCGAAGAGATGGAAGCGATGGATCTTATCGATCAGCGTCATGGCTTGCGTCGCCGTCCGCTTTGGGAATTTGAGCTGGACACCGCACGTCAGCAGCTAAATATGCAGTTCGGCACTCGCGATTTAAACGGCTTTGGCGTGGAGAAAGCCGTGCGAGCGCTGCGAGCTGCCGGTTGTCTGTTGCAATATGTGAAAGATACCCAACGCACTTCCCTGCCCCATATTCGCGGGCTGACGTTAGAGCGCCAGCAGGACGGCATTGTTCTTGATGCAGCTACGCGCCGTAATCTTGAGCTGACTGTGAATCTCTCCGGCGGAACGGATAATACATTGGCGGCGATCCTCGATCATTGCGTTACGCCGATGGGCAGTCGAATGCTGAAACGCTGGATTCACGCACCAACGCGCAATATTGCGCTGTTGCGTAATCGTCAATCAGCGATTCAGGAATTAAATAACAGTTATGGTGATATTCAGCCCGGTTTACGTAATATCGGCGATTTAGAACGAATTTTAGCGCGTTTGGCGCTGCGTACTGCGCGCCCGCGTGATCTGGCGCGTATGCGTTATGCTTTCCAGCAATTACCCGATCTTCATCAATTATTAGCGCCTCTCGCTTCTGACTATATTCAAACGTTAAAAAGCCAGATAAATCAGTTTGATGAATTACAAGATTTACTGGAACGTTCTATTATCGAATCACCGCCCGTTTTGATCCGCGATGGTGGTGTGATTGCGGCTGGTTATAACGCTGAACTCGATGAGTGGCGTTCATTGGCTGATGGTGCGACTGATTATCTTGATCGTCTGGAAATCCGCGAGCGGGAAAAACTTGGTCTGGATACTCTGAAAGTCGGTTTTAATGGCGTTCATGGTTATTATATTCAGGTTAGCCGCGGTCAAAGTCATTTAGTACCGATTAACTATGTGCGCCGTCAAACGCTGAAAAATGCCGAGCGCTACATTATTCCTGAGCTGAAAGAGTACGAAGATAAGGTACTCACTTCAAAAGGCAAATCGCTAGCACTGGAAAAAGCGCTGTACGATGAATTATTTGATCTACTGCTGCCGCATCTTGAAGCGCTGCAACAAAGCGCGGCGGCGTTGGCTGAGCTGGACGTGCTGTGTAATCTGGCGGAACGTGCTTATACCCTGAATTATGTTTGCCCTGAATTAAGTGACAAGTCGGGGATCAATATTGTTGATGGCCGCCACCCTGTCGTTGAACAAGTTTTAAATGAGCCGTTTATCGCGAATCCGCTGCAACTTTCTCCGCAACGCAGAATGTTGATCGTTACTGGTCCGAATATGGGCGGTAAAAGTACCTATATGCGTCAAGCAGCGCTAATCGTGTTGATGGCTCATATCGGTAGCTTTGTTCCGGCGGGCAGTGCCAATATTGGACCTGTTGATCGTATTTTTACTCGCATCGGCGCGGCTGACGATTTGGCTTCCGGGCGTTCTACTTTTATGGTGGAGATGACGGAAACCGCCAATATCTTGCATAACGCGACGGAGCAGAGCCTAATCCTGATGGACGAAATCGGGCGTGGTACTTCGACTTATGATGGTTTATCGCTGGCATGGAGCTGTGCAGAAAATTTAGCGAATAAAATCAAAGCAATGACATTGTTTGCTACCCATTACTTTGAGCTGACTACTCTTCCTGATCGCATGGAGGGCGTGGAAAACGTCCATCTGGACGCTGTTGAGCACGGCGATACGATTGCATTTATGCACAGTGTTCAGTCGGGCGCAGCCAGCAAGAGTTATGGTCTTGCCGTTGCTGCATTAGCTGGCGTGCCGAAAGAGGTAATTAAGCGAGCAAAACAAAAGTTGAAAGAGCTGGAATCACTCTCGGTTAACGCGGCTAACAGCACTACCGAAGGCTCACAAATGGCATTACTTGCCTCTGCTGCGGAAGAAGAAAAATCGCCAGCAGTTGAAACTTTGGAGAATTTAGATCCTGATACATTAACGCCGAAGCAAGCTCTGGAGTGGATCTATCGGCTGAAAGATTTGGTTTAGTGTGTTTCTGGTGACGTTAAGTTTTCGTAGGGACAGTGATCTGCCGTCCCTGCAAATTATTCTTTATTATCAATATGATTACTGTAGAGTCAGCCAGTACGTTCCCGTTAATTTCACCGGAAGAAAATGCTGGTTTAATTCATTTAATGTCTCTTGCGGATCAATGTCCTGATATAAGTCTGGCTGAATCCATTTTGCCATCACTTCTGCACCGACAATATTCAACGGCGAAGCGGAAAAATAATTCCAGAAACCATAAACTTTACCGTTTTTCACTGCATCAAACGTGTTTATCCCCTTTTCTGCCGCTAATTTCTTTAACTGACGCTGACTGAGCGCAAAATCTACACCGGTGCCAAGCGGTAATGCTTTTTGCGGATCAACGCCGGAATGACCCGTAGCAATATATATCTGGGGATTTTTCTGGATCAGGTATTCCAGACTCAACAGCCCGCCGTTGCCAGTTGGAAATTTATCAGCGCCGATATTAATGCCTTTAAACAACGAGATATATTCACCGATACCGCCTGAGCCGCTCGTCCAGCAACATTCCCATACGCCCGGATAAGCATGAAGCAGTACACGCGGAGACGAAATATTAGGAGCGTTAAGGCGCGATGTCAGGCGTTCCAGATGTGTTTGGTAAAAGCGAATCAATTGCTCACTTTGTTGTTCTCGCCCTAAAAGCTGCCCTAAAACACGTACTGACGGAACTGTATTTTTCAGCGGTGACTGGTAAAAATCGATAAATGCAACGGGGATATGGCTTTTCTGTAACAGCGCAATTAATGACTGGGAACGCGGAGCTTGCCAGGACTCAAAAATCACTAAATCTGGCGCTAATGATAAAATTGTTTCCGCAGAAAGCTCATCACCGCTACCACTGCCAATCGTTTTGAGCGCTGCCAGCTTAGGAAAAGTTTGTTGATAGCGTTCATAGGTCGCGCTATCAAATTTTTTCAGCTCACTTCCCCAACCAACCAGTAATGACGCGGGATCATCATGAACAAATGACATCGCAACAAAACTATAACCGGAAGCCAGCACAACGCGTTGCGGCTGCTGCGCTAGAACAATTTTATTTCCTAATACATCAGTCACTTCTTTTGGCCATTCACTGGCATAACCATTTGAAATACCAAATATTAATATTATTACCAACGTCCATAATCGATTTTTCATGAAAAATATAACGCTCTTCGCTTTTGGTTCTTCATAACCGTCAATGACACAACACCGCAGGTTATAGAATAGTGATAATGATTCTCAATATAGCATTTTGTTTCTCCAAATAAGAATAGTGAAAGACAATTATTGTCATTTCGTACTTTCAATTGACAGTAACATACAAAGCAAAAGAGAATGATATTGATAATTAATATCATTAATGAAAGTTAAGGAAACTTTTCTATGCCTATAGGTAATCGAGCCATTCCGTCTGGCAATATTTTTAATTATAAACCATTAGCTTATGCAATTTTTCTTAGTCTGACAGCAGCGATACCTAATCTGGTAGCGGCTGATGAAAGCTCAACGACGGATAATAACACCGATAAGATGGTGGTTATCGGCGGTAATACCGCGTCAAAAATGGATACGCCTGCGGCAGAAACGCCAAGATCGCTTTCCGAAGTCACTCGTGAAGATCTCGATGAGCGTTCCAGCAAGAAAATAGATGAAGCAATGCGCTACAGCTCTGGTGTTTTTGCCACGCCGTATGGTCCTGATAACAAGACCGATTGGCTGATTGTGCGTGGTTTTGAATGGAGCCGCTATCAAGACGGGCTGCAAACCATCAAAAATGAAGATGGTTTTTATAACTGGCAACAGGAAACCTATGGCATCGAGCGTATTGAAATGCTGAAAGGTCCTGCGTCAATGCTATACGGGCAGAATCCTCCTGGCGGTTTAGTGAATGTGATCAGCAAACGCCCTACTCGCTTGCAACAAGGTGAAGTTCAGCTCTCTTATGGTTCTGACGACTATCGTGATTTCGGGCTGGATACCGCAGGTCCATTGAATGATGACGGCAGCGTACTGTATCGCGTAGTCGGTTTTGCTGAAAAAAATGATGGTCCTGCCGATGGCGCAAAAGATGAGCGTTACTATATCGCGCCAAGTCTGACGGTAGATTTTTCTGATGATACCAGTCTGACATTATTAACCAGCTATATGAGAGATAACGCTAATCCTACCAGCGGTTTTAAACTGCCTTACGGCACGCTGCACGATACGCCGTTTGGTAAAGTTGATTATAAAAAATCTTATGGCGAGCCAAGTTATAGCCGTAATAAGACGGAGCAAGTCAGCGCCGGTTATGAATTCCGGCACAGTTTTAATGATAACTGGACATTCCATCAGAATATGAATTACAGCTATCTCAGTATGGATCTGCGTAGTGTTTATGGTCTGAGCATGGTTGATGATCGTCATGTTAGCCGTGGTCTGACTTACCGCAACGGCAGCGCACAAAGCTGGGCGTTGGACAACCGTATGGTGGGTAACTGGACATTTGATCGATTTGAGGACACTTTACTGCTGGGCGTTGACTATTTTACTGCCAACTCACGCGGGAAAGATGCCAACTCATATAGCTTCGGTGAGCCACTGGATATTTTCAATCCGGTATACGGCAACTATCAGCCAGTCAGTGATGACGAATTGTTTAGTCATCGTACCAAGCGTTTCCAAACCGGTTTATATGTCCAGAATCAACTGAAATTTGATGATAAATGGTTGTTGTTACTGGGCGGACGTTACGATAAAGCGCGCTCTCGTGATATTCAGCCGGATATTAACGATAGTCAGGATATGAGTGACCATAAATATACCAAAAGCGCAGGTTTGATGTATCTGGCAGACAATGGTGTTAATCCTTATATCAGCTATTCGGAGTCTTTCCAGCCATTATCCGGCAGAAGTAATGACAATAAACCTTACGAACCGCAAACCGGTCAGCAAACTGAACTTGGGGTGAAATATGTGCCGCAAGGATTTAATGGTTATCTCAATGCCGCGTTGTATGAGTTGTATCAGAAAAATACGTTAACCACTGATCCTAATGATCCGTCAATTCGCAGCCAAACCGGAATGGCACGCTCTCGCGGTGTTGAACTTGAAGCCGTTGGTTATGCGACTGATGAGCTGAAACTCCATGCAAGTTATACATTAAGCCGTATTGAAGTGATCCGTTCACTCAATGATCAGGAAATTGGTAAACGCTTGCCTGCCACGCCAAGAAATATGGCTTCACTGTGGGCTGACTATAGTTTATCGGGTTTGTTAGAAGGTTTAACTATCGGTTCCGGTGTGCGTTACATTGGCAGCACCTACGGCGATAAGACTAATACGCGCGATCTCAAAGTACCTGACTATACATTGTGGGACGCTATGATTCGCTATGACATTAATAAACAGTGGGCATTGCAGGTTAATGCTAACAATCTGGCGGATAAAAAATACGTCAGTGCGTGTGATTACTGGTGCTATTACGGCGATGGACGGACAGTAACGGCGAAAGTGAATTATCGCTGGTAAGTTTTGCTATTCAACTTTAGGTTTTAATAAGCAAATGGTAAAAATGATAGATTAATATATTGATAGTAAATAATAATTTGTAGTAGCGTCAACCTGACGCCCGCATTAACCACGGTGCAACCAACGGGCGGTTAACAACCGCCCCTACGTAAAACGTAAAAATTATATAATTAATTGAAATTTATCGTAAAAATATAATTTCTTATCCGAAGTTCAGGTTATGCAGATTTGCATAATGCTTTAACGTGAAAAGCCATCTCATTTGAGATGGCTTTATTAATTAAACTACAATAAATTGATTTTTAAACGTTATTCCTGAAATAACGCTTCAATATCCAGACCTTGTTTCACCAGAATTTCACGTAACTGGTTCAAGCCTTCAACCTGAATCTGGCGAACTCTTTCACGGGTTAAACCAATTTCAGCGCCGACATCTTCCAATGTTGCGGCTTCATAGCCTAATAAACCGAAACGGCGGGCTAAGACTTCACGCTGTTTTGGATTTAGCTCAAACAACCATTTCACAATGCTTTGTTTAATGTCGTTATCCTGCGTGGTGTATTCAGGATCATTGTTATTTTCATCAGGCAGTATATCTAATAACGCACTGTCTGATTCGCCGCTCAGCGGAGAATCCACTGAAGTGACGCGCTCATTTAAGCGCAGCATACGGCTAACATCACCAACGGATTTATCCAGCTTAATGGCAATATCTTCGGCTCGCGGTTCGTGATCTAATTTTTGGGAAAGCTCACGTGCAGTGCGAAGATAAACATTCAATTCTTTAACAATATGGATCGGTAAGCGAATTGTTCTGGTCTGATTCATGATCGCCCGTTCAATCGTTTGACGAATCCACCATGTCGCATAAGTAGAAAAACGGAAACCTCTTTCAGGATCGAATTTTTCTACTGCGCGAATAAGACCAAGATTACCTTCTTCGATCAAATCGAGAAGTGCTAAACCGCGATTGTTATAACGGCGGGCAATTTTGACAACCAGACGCAAGTTACTTTCTATCATGCGGCTACGCGATGCGGCATCTCCGCGTAAAGCTCGCCGTGCGAAATAAACTTCTTCCTGCGCGGTTAACAGAGGTGAAAAACCAATTTCTCCAAGATACAACTGAGTGGCATCCTGCACATATTGCGTCACATCTTGTGAAAGCAGTGCATCAAGATCTCCCGCAGAAGCATCGTCTTCAATAACTGCCTCAGCTTGATCTTTTTCATCAAACTCTGCGGGATCACGATCATCGAAATCAGCATTTTCAGGCCATTCGGTGACTTTCAGCGTATTGGAACTCATATTTTGTTTTCCTACCCGTAGTTTGCGACAACAGGCAGGAAAACGATTCTTCCTGCCCAATTAACGCTGCGGCAAATGCTGCAGCGGGTTGACGGACTTGCCCTTGTATCGGATTTCAAAATGCAATCTTACAGAGCTTGTACCCGTACTACCCATTGTTGCTATCTTCTGACCAGCTTTAACTTCTTGCTGCTCTGCTACGGACATCGTATCGTTGTGAGCATACGCACTGAGATAATCATCATTATGCTTAATAATAATAAGATTACCGTAACCACGTAACGCATTACCTGCATACACGACACGCCCATCAGCGGCAGCCACGACTGGTTGACCGCGAGTCCCTGCAATATCGATCCCTTTGTTACCACCTTCTGCTGTAGAGAAGTTATCAATAATCTTCCCATCAACAGGCCAACGCCAACGAACATTTGAAGCGGTAGTGCTACTTTTCACTGGCGTTGTTGATGCACTACTTGACGCATTATTTGCTGAGTTTGTTGTTGAACCCGTTGAACTAACCGCTGCTGCTGTACTACCAGCGGTGACACTACCTGCCGCCACAGTCGCAGATGTTGATGGTAACGGTTGTTTATTACTCGTTTGGGCAGTGTACCCCCCAGAATTGCCAGAATCAACAACCGTTGGTTGATTTTGGCTGCCGGTATTTGCAGGTGCTAACACTTTGTTATTGCTGTTACTAGTATTATTACTAGTAGTGTTTCCGGCTAACATTCCACCTGTATTTGCACCGCCGCCGACTTGCAATGTCTGTCCAGCCACCAGCGCGTAAGGCTCTGAGATATTATTTTTTTGTGCAAGATCTCGATAATCGTTACCGGTAATCCACGCGATATAGAACAAAGTATCCCCGCGAGAAACCGTATAAGTTGATCCGCCGTTATAAGAACCTTTTGGAATATCTGAGTAACTTCGGTTATATACAATACGATCACCCGCTGTATTAGCGCTTGTCACTTGATTCGCTGGTTTACTCTGACTAAACGGATTACCGCTTTGTGTTTGCGGCGTCGCTGCTGCCACACTTGGCGAAGATGCAGCGCCTTGTCCTTGATAGACAATATTCGGACGGCTGGTATCCATTGCCATCGAATTCTGCGAAGCAGACGTATTAGCTGCGGTAGATGATGAAGAGGCAGCAACAGGGTAATTTCCGCCTCCGCTATGATCACCAATAGATGTAATTGGTGCGGATTGATGCGGTTCACTGCTACAACCTAACAATATTAAACTGATCGCAACACCTAATGTGATACGCCGATATGTCGTCATCGGGCTTCCTTTATTCATGCTTCCCCCAGCATAGCAGAATCAATAACCAGTAAATCCGTCATGACTTGATTAAATATCAAGCCGATATGCCATGAATATGGCGATTTAGTGCCTTTAGTTTGAATATATATCTCACAATGAATATTTCACTATTCGTTATTTCACAGCTCATGTACGGAAAAGATATATCCAATAACGTTTAAAATAACGAGTATAAATATCGCTGAATTGGACACCATATCCATGCAAAAGGTCAAACAACAATAGCTAAATTTACCAATCTCTACATAACGATAAAAGGGATAACACACCTTTAGGCTAAATCACCTTTAATGAGCGGAACAAAACGCACCATTTCAATGGTATTCACCGTAAATTTATCACCATTGCGTTGCACAAGCTGCAATAGCTGAGATTGATGCTGTTCGCCCACAGGCAACACCATACGACCGCCGTCAGCTAACTGATTTATCAGCGATTGCGGAATTTCCTCTGCCGCAGCAGTGACAATAATAGCATCAAATGGTCCGCGCACCGCCCAACCTTCCCAACCATCACCATGACGGGTAGAAATATTATGTAGATCGAGCTGTTTTAAACGCCGTTTCGCCTGCCATTGCAGACTTTTGATACGTTCAACAGAATAGACATGACTAACAAGATGAGCCAAAACCGCAGTTTGATAACCGGAACCTGTACCGATCTCCAACACGTTAGATTGCGGAGTCAATTGCAGTAACTCAGTCATTTTAGCAACGGTATAAGGTTGAGAAATGGTTTGCCCTGTCCCAATAGGCAACGCAGTATTATCATAGGCTTGATGAGATAAGGCTTCATCAACAAACAACTCACGCGGAACGAATGCAATAGCTTGCAGAACCCGTTCATTACAGATCCCTTGCTCGACAAGCTGTTTTAGCAATGTCTGCATACGTTTACTGGACATACTCAAATAACCTTTACGTGCGATAACCATTGATTAATCACATCTTGTGCTGCATACGCAGTTAAATCAACCTGTAATGGTGTGATAGATACATATCCTTGCTCGATAGCCGCGAAATCGGTATCAGTACCGAAATCGTCTTTCTCTCCCGGCGGACCAATCCAATAAAGCTCATTACCGCGCGGATCTTTCTGGCTGATCACCTGATCGGCTGGATGCCGCCGACCGCAGCGCGTCACTTTGTAGCCTTTAATTTCGTTTAAAGGTAAATCCGGCACATTTACATTTAGTATACGGCTAGTGCGTAACGGTTCTTGTGCCAATGCGCGCAATAAACGACAAGTCACTTCGGCAGCCGTATCAAAATAGCGATGACCATCTAACGAAACCGCGAGTGCCGGTAAACCAAGATGCCGCCCTTCCATCGCCGCAGCCACCGTACCGGAATAGATGACATCATCACCCAAATTAGCACCCGCATTAATGCCGGATACTACAATATCAGGGCGCGGAACCATTAACGCATTCACGCCTAAATAAACACAATCCGTCGGCGTTCCACGCACGGAAATATCACCGTTAGCTAATGTATGTGTTTTGACCGGCATTTCTAACGTCAACGCATTAGAAGCACCGCTGCAATTACGATCGGGCGCGACCAGTTGTACCTGAGCAAATTGACGAAGATATTCAGCGAGTATCTGAATACCCGATGCAGAAATACCATCATCATTGCTGAGGAGAATTCTCATTATACTAATAACCTATTATTTTCATGCTATTTTGGTGATGATAACATGATGATTACCATTGTTTTCATTTAATAAACATACGATTTATAACGCTACTCTTCCGGCATATTATCAACGGCGCAAGTTTGCATCACTTCACGGATCACACTGGTAGCAAAGCTGCCTGCGGGCAACCAAAAATTGACGATAACCGTTGCATCATCTTGCCATTGCCACATCATCTGCTGCGGAAAAACTAACGCAGCACGGCGAGCATTTTCTACCCGCTCTCGTTTCACCAGTGATAGCAAAACGTCATCATCAAGCAGCGATTGCTGCTCAAATGCCAACGCTTGATGCTGAGTACCCAGTTCACCCTCACCCGCCAGCGGCGCAGTAATCCGCAATTCGCCCTGCATTAAACGTTGCTGCAAAGCCGCTAACTCTTCTTGTTGCGCGACAAACCAACTGCCTCTGCCTGCCAGTTGCATGACATCACCGCACATCACTTGCTGATGTAATGACTGTTCAATTCTTCGGCTGACAACATGATTAAACATAGCGCTGCGTGCAGCGGAAAGATAGAAACTGCGCTTATTGCGTTCTCTGACTACAATCTCATTTTTTGCCCAACGCTGCGCCATCAGCAGATTATTGCCGTCACGACCAAAACGCTGCTCACCGAAATAGTTTGGCACGCCGAACTGTTGGATTTGCTGTAATCGAGATTCAACTTCATCACGCTGATTAATCTGGCGCAGCACCAGACGAAAGAAATTCCCGCGCAATGTACCAATCCGCAATTTGCGGCGATGACGGGCAACATTCAGCACTTCACAACCTTCAAGCCGAAAAGCGGTGAAGTCTGGCGTCTCTTTTCCCGGCATCTGTAAGCAAAACCATTGTTCAGTAACAGCATGACGATCTTTAAGACCGGCATAACTCACTACGCGTCCTGATATTTTGGCAAATTTCGCCAGACTATCGGCAACAACCTGTGTATTGCAGCCCGTTTTACGCAGATAAACTAATACCTGTTCACCGTCGCCATCTGGTTCAAAGCCTAAATCTTCGCGGACACAAAAATCTTCCGGCGCAGCTTTCAGCACTCCGCCAGATGTTGGTTTGCCGTGCAGCCACGCTAATGACATCATCACCTGACTCATGCTTTAACCAGCAAAGCAACCGCTTCGCAGGCGATCCCCTCTTTACGTCCCGTGAAACCCAACTGTTCTGTTGTAGTGGCTTTCACATTGACATCATCCATATGACAGGCTAAATCTTCGGCGATATTGACGCGCATTTGGGCGATATGCGGTGCCATTTTCGGGGCTTGAGCAATAATCGTGACATCGACATTGCCGATATGGTATCCCTTTGCCTGAATACGGCGGAATGCTTCACGCAGCAGCTCACGGCTATCTGCACCTTTATAAGCCGGATCGGTATCAGGAAACAGTTTGCCAATATCGCCCAACGCTGCTGCACCAAGTAACGCATCAGTTAATGCGTGAAGTGCCACATCACCATCGGAATGTGCCACTAATCCAAATTCATAAGGAATACGAACGCCGCCAATAACTAACGGACCTGCGCCGCCAAATTTGTGTACGTCAAAACCATGACCAATACGCATCAACCATACTCCTCTATTTATTAGTAAGTTGAATTATTAGTGAGTTGAAAGGTGGTGAGTTAAATAGAAAGTTGCCAGTGCCAGATCTTCCGGACGAGTAACTTTAATATTGTCGGAACGACCAGAAACTAGCAAAGGGTGAAAACCGCAATGCTCCAGTGCCGAAGCCTCATCGGTTAATGTTACGTTTTCTGCATAAGCGCGATTCATACACTCATACAGCAGCGCTAGCGGGAACATCTGCGGTGTCAGCGCATGCCATAAAGCACTGCGTTCGACCGTATGTGAAATCATCGGCTCACCGATAACGGCGCGCTTCATGGTGTCTTTCACTGGCATGGCTAAAATGCCGCCTTGTTTTACTTTCAGTACCGATTGAATCAGATTATCGAGATCAGCATAAGCTAAACAAGGTCGGGCTGCATCATGCACCAGCACCCAATCCGCATTCATTGTTTTTGCCTGATTTAAACCAGCCAAAACCGAATCGGAACGTTCTGCGCCGCCGATAACAGTAGATACTCGTTTATCGCTGGCGATCGGCAAAGAAGAAAAAAGGGTATCTTGCGGACTCAATGCCACGATGACATGCCGCACCGCTGCATGGGATAACAGTGCATCAATAGCATATTCAATAATCGTTTTGTTGCCGATAGAAAGATATTGTTTAGGGCAATCAGCCTGCATTCTGCTGCCAATACCGGCAGCCGGTAAAATAGCAACGATATTAAGGGAATCGGGATCGGAGAAATGATCAGAAGAATTAGCGCGGATAGCTGCATGACTCACAATTATTTACCGCCTTGAGCTGATTTCTCTGGAATAACGCGGTAGAAGCTATCGCCGGGTCTTACCATACCCAATTCATTACGGGCGCGCTCTTCAATCGCTTCCTGACCGCCTTTTAGATCGCTGATTTCAGCGAGCAGCCGTTCATTACGTAATTTCAGTTTGGCATTATTTTCTTGCTGCACCACTAAATCTTCTTGCACGCGCACATAATCATGCACGCCATTTTTACCCAGCCATAACGAATATTGCAGCCAGCCAAGCAATATGATTAATAACAGCATAAATTTCTTCATTCTATCCCCCGAAAAACCGCTCAATCTTCCCATAACTGAACGCCGGACGCAAAAAAAGCAGCGATTTCAGCGCTGCTTTTACGGCATGATGATGTGAATATACCCATCTTACTCTGCTAATAAACATTTCCCATAAATAATAGCTTGCTGATAATAGCGCGCTACTGCGAAAGAATTTTACTCAAGAATGCCTGTGTCCGCTCATTCTTCGGTGCAGTAAATAGTTTCTCTGGCACATCTTCTTCCTGAATGACGCCCTGATCGATGAAAATCACGCGATCGGCAACATCACGGGCAAACTCCATTTCATGCGTCACAACAACCATCGTCATACCTTCATGAGCCAGCGACTTCATTACTGTAAGCACTTCACCCACTAATTCAGGATCAAGTGCTGATGTCGGCTCATCAAATAACATCACTTTCGGTTCCATCGCTAACGCGCGCGCAATCGCGACACGCTGCTGCTGACCGCCGGAAAGCTGGTTAGGATAAGCATCAATCTTATCCAGCAAACCGACTTTCTGTAGCAGCTTTTCAGCATTTTTTACTGCTTCGGCTTTGCTTAGGTGTTTAACGTCCATTGGTGCCAGAATCAAATTTTCCAGCACTGTCATGTGCGGAAACAAATTAAAGCGCTGAAACACCATACCGACGCTTTCACGTAGTTTATTCAGATCAGTTTTGCGATCATGGACGGCAAAACCATTTATGATGATTTCGCCGCCGCTCATCTCTTCCAGCGCGTTCATGCAGCGTAAAAATGTACTTTTACCAGAACCGGACGGACCAATAATGCACACCACTTCATTAGCCGCAATATCGCAGGAGATACCGCGCAATACGTGAATTTTACCAAATTGTTTTTGTAAATTACGGATCTTAATCACTTCTGCCTAACCTCTTTTCCATATTACTTACCATCAGTGAAAGTAAGAACGTAATAACCCAATAAATAATAGAAATTGTCAGGTAAGGTTCCCAATAACTGGCATAAGCGCCTGAAACGGTACGTGCAGCGTAGGCAAGATCAGCCAGACCGATCGCCGAAGCCAGTGAGGAATCTTTTACAATTGCAATCGCATTATTGCCTAACGGCGGCAGCATTCGGCGGAACGCTTGCGGTAAAATAATCTTCCGCATCGTTTTGCCATAACTTAGCCCTAAAGAGCGAGCCGCTTCCATCTGACCGCGATCGATAGATTCAATACCGGCACGGAAAATCTCTGAAACATAAGCCCCTGCATTAAGGGTGATCGCCACCACGCAAGAGAGAAACGCGCCGTATTCTGAACGCAAGGTACGGGCGAAATCCACTGACATGATCCCGCTGGTAACGAAAATACCGTCACGAGTATTAATCAGCAGTGGAATCAATGCGAAATGTACTACCATAATTTGCACAAACAGCGGAGTACCGCGAAAAGCACTGACATAAATTTTAACCGGCACTTGCACAAAGTAATGTAAAAACAGATCCAATCCATGATTGCGCGGCGCACGGGCGGAACGCCCCAAACCAAGCACTAATCCCCAAGCAACACCTAATATCACGCAAATAATGGTGCACTTGACAGTCATCAAAGCGCCCTCAGCAAACAGCGGAGCGTACTCTTCGATGATCTCCCAACGAAATCCTGACATAAAAAATCAACTCACATAAAAAATATTCAGGGCGAGATTATCGCCCTGAACAGGATATTAACTCTGTATAATGGAATTATTCAGCAGGTAACACAGGAACATCATTATCAAACCATTTTTGATAAATTTTTGCATAAGTACCGTCAGCGATAATCTTTTTCAGACCGGCGTTGATCTTATTGCGTAAATCCTCATTACCTTTCGCCACTGCAATACCGAAATATTGATGCTCGAATTTATCATCAGAGACTAAAGCGAATTCTTTTTCCGGGTGATTTTTAATGTAGAACTTAGCCACACCGACATCACCAACCGCCGCATCAATACCATCTTCATACAATTCTTGCAGCATCAGCGGCGTGTTATCAAAACGCTTAATCGCCGTGCTGTTTTTACCTAACACATCGGAAACCACAATGTCACCGGTACTGGAATTTACCACACCGACTTTCAGCGGTTTCAGCTCAGCGATAGATTTAATTGTTTTACCTTTTGGTACGACTATCGTTTGCTCTGCCGGAAAATAAGGCGCGGAGAAATCAACCATTTGTTTCCGTTTATCTGTTATTGTGATACCCGAAATAATAATATCGCGATCACCGCTGCCCAACGTAGCAAAGATACCT
This sequence comes from Enterobacteriaceae bacterium, assembly GCA_031261005.1. Lineage (GTDB taxonomy): Bacteria > Pseudomonadota > Gammaproteobacteria > Enterobacterales > Enterobacteriaceae > JAISKF01. The sequence continues at coordinate 18,465 of JAISKF010000031.1, forward strand.
TCCCACGGCGTATTCACCAGTTTGATATTAAAATTTTCAGCTTTAGCAATAGCTGAAATCAGATCAATATCAAAACCTTCAAGTTCTTTTTTGTTGTTTTCAAACTCAAAAGGACGATAAGTACCGCCTGAACCTACCACATAAGTTGGCTGCTGATCGGCTGCATTTACTACTGGCAAAGTACAAAGAGTCGCAGCTAAACAAGCCCCTAAAATCGCAAGACGTTTAAACATAACCTAAATCCTCATTTTCATGGTTTAAATTGAATAGAAAAATTATGCAATATTTTTGCATAAAAATATACAAATATTGAATACAGAACAGAAATAAATAAAATAATCATCTATTTTCATGCAGAAGCAGTAAATTCAACTGAATATTGTATCTAAATTTAACAAAAAAATTACAGACACTAAGGTAATGTACCCTTTTTAATAACGATATAGTTGGGTAATTATTTAATTTTCATACTATATGTACACTAAATAAATTAATACTGAAAAAGTAAAGCACCGACAGAATTATATTCGGCACGTGATAATAAACATCAATAACTATGTTGAAATTGAACACCTTATTAGTTTTTCATCTAAGATCAAAATTAATTAATGACACTAGTTTTTATAAATACTAAAATCGGTAAAATAATTTATATCTATTATTTATTTTTCAAATTGCAGATTGAGACTAGCTGCTCTTAATCACCTCCGCAATTTGAAACCTTTTGAAATTTTTTGAGTACAGACAATATTATATACTCAGATGTCTATATACTTAGGTGACTATGTAATGAAGATGAAAAAGAAAAAATATAGAATTTGTATTCTTATAGGTATATTGACTTTATTAACTGGCTGTACACTGGAACCCGGCAGTCATTTAACTCTCTCAGGGAAAGAGGTAACGTCCCAGGAAGATGATAAATTCGATATTAACCAGCTCGTTAATGTTTATCCGATTACCCCTCAGCTAATCGAAAAAATGCGTATTAGCCCGGTAACTGCCCAACCTAACGCCCAACTAGATAATGAACTGGAAAACTATAAATATCGTGTTGGTGTTGGGGATATACTAATGGTGACAGTATGGGATCACCCTGAACTCACAACACCAGCAGGTCAATACCGCAGCGCGACTGATACTGGTAACTGGATACATGCTGATGGAACAATCTATTACCCTTATGTAGGCAAGGTCTACGTTAAAGGTAAGACTATGGAAGAAATACGCAATTTACTGGCTAAAAAATTGCAACAATATATTGAATCACCTCAAGTTGATGTCAGTATTGCCGCATTCCGTTCACAAAAGGTTTATATCAGCGGCGAAGTGGTAAAATCCAGTCAGCAGGCAATTACTAATATTCCTCTTACTATTGTTGATGCCTTAAACCAGGCTGGCGGATTAACTGACAATGCTAACTGGCACAATGTGACACTAACCCGAAATGGTAAAAATTACCCCATCTCACTGCAAGCATTAATGCAACATGGTGATTTGACCCAAAATCGTCTGCTGTATAACGGCGATATTCTCTATATTCCCAGAAATGACGATTTAAAAGTATTTGTAATGGGAGAAGTAAAGAAACAAAGTACGCTACGTATGGATCGCAGCGGTATGACGTTAACCGAAGCCTTGGGTAATGCAGACGGTATCGATCAAGCACTCAGTGATGCCAGTGGTATATTTGTTATTCGCTCTTTGCGCGAACGTAGTCAAAAACCGGCGGTCACAAAAGACAATTCGGCAAATACGCAAAATACGAAGTTAGCCAATATTTACCAACTTGATGCAAAAGATGCAACATCGCTGGTATTAGGTACTGAATTTCAGCTTCAACCCTATGATATTGTATATGTTACCACTGCGCCAATTGCTCGTTGGGGACGCGTTATTAATCAATTGGCACCAACGATTACCAGCATCAATAGTATGACCGAATCGACTCGCTGGATAAGGAACTGGCCATATTGATGTTCAATTCTATATTAGTCGTCTGTAGCGGAAATATTTGCCGTTCGCCTATCGGGGAACGGCTGCTGCAAGCTCAATTACCTGATAAAACCATTCATTCTGCGGGGCTATCTGCTTTGGTTGATCACCCCGCAGAATCAACAGCCAGAGAAATTGCTCTGCAACATGGTTTATCTCTGGACGGGCATCGCGCCAGACAATTAAATAATGCCATGTGTAAGCAATATGACTTGATACTGGTAATGGAAAAAAGACATCTTCATGATGTTTGTCAAATAGCGCCAGAGGCGCAGGGAAAAATTATGTTATTCGGTCATTGGAAAAATCGGCAGGAACTTACTGATCCTTACGGTAAAAGCAGAGAGTTATTTGAACTGGTTTTTCAGCAGTTGGTCGAGTCCACAATAATGTGGATTCAGGCACTAAAAAGTTAGCACATTAAAAAGCCTGAATTAATCAATAAGGAGTGAAAAAAGTCAGTATGGTAAGCAAATATGAGAATCCACCTAATGATCTGCCCAAAAATGATGGTGATGAAATAGATCTGAGTAAAATGATTGGTATTATCGTAGATCATAAATGGATCATTGCCATTATTACCGTACTATTCACTGTGATCAGTATTTTTTATTGCTTAATCGCTACACCTATTTATCGCGCTGATGTGCTTATCCAAATCGAAAAGAGTGTATCCAATAATATTTTAACTAATCTTCCCGACATACTCTCTGATGGAAAACCGCAGTCCGCAAGTGAAATTGAATTACTTAAATCCCGAATGGTTATTGGCAAAACAGTCGATGATCTGAAACTGAATATAGAAACTTCAGAAAAATACTTTCCTGTTATCGGTAAACTTATCGCTAATTTACAAGGAAAACCTGAGGGGAAAATTGCTGTTTCAAAATTTGATATACCCAATTCAATGTATGATGAATCATTTATACTGACGGTTCTGGCAGATAATAAATATCAAATAACCGCTGACGGTATTCAATTAGATGGAAAAGTGGGTGAGATCCACAATCAAGATAAGTTCTCTGTTTTAATTAGTGATATTGATGCACCTGAGGGAACAAAATTTCGACTCAGAAAACTAAGTCAGATAACCGCGATTAATAATTTACTGGAGAATTTCTCGGTATCCGACACGACAAAAGACGGCGGTATGTTGAGATTACAACTTACCGGTCAGGATAAAAATGAAATATGTAATATTATCGATAATATTAGTAATAATTACCTGCAACAGAATGTAGAAAGAAAATCGGAAGAAGCGGCTAAAAGTCTGGAGTTTTTAAATGAGCAACTTCCGCTGGTTAAACATCAACTGGAAGAGTCAGAAATAAAGCTCAATAAATTCAGGCAAACCCATGAATCTATCGACTTAACGTTAGAAGCAAAATCTGCTCTGGAATCTTCAGTATCCGTTACTTCCCAGCTAAATGAAGTGACTTTTAAAGAAGCGGAAGTCTCGAAACTTTATACTAAAGCCCATCCGGTCTATCGTTCACTAATAGAGAAAAAGAAAACCTTACAGAAAGAGAGTGAGCGCCTGAATCAGCAGATTACCGGATTACCAAAAACTCAGCAGGAAATCTTGCGGCTAACCAGAGATGTGCAATCCGGTCAGGAAATTTATATGCTGTTATTAAATAAACAGCAGGCACTAAATATCAGTAAAGCCAGCACGGTAGGTAATGTCAGAATAGTCGATACGGCTGCCGTACAGCCCAATAAAATAAAACCAAAATCATTGTTAATTATTAGCGCTGCATTTATTTTCGGTTTGTTTTCATCAATATCACTGGTATTGATTAGAGAATATTTTACTATATTCATCAATGAGTCCGCTCAATTAGAAAGCCTTGGACTAGATGTGTACGCTAATATTCCTCTGGAAGTGAGTAAAAAATCAAAATCACAGACAAAAGATCAAAGATTATTAGCGATAAGAGAGCCTACCGACCTGTCTATTGAAGCAATGCGTAGTTTACGAACAAGTTTATATTTCTCTTTATTAAATGCAGAAAATAAAATTGTGATGATAACCGGAGCTACGCCAGAAGTAGGAAAAAGTTTTGTCAGCAGTAATCTTGCCGCCGTATTCGCCCAATCAGGGAAAAAAGTGTTACTTATTGATGCGGACATGCGAAGAGGTAGTCTGCATACATTATTTAATCTAACACCGGAAATTGGTTTATCGAATATATTATCGAATCAGACGCAATTTGTTGATTGCCTGAATAAAACTTCAGTTGAAGGTTTAGATTTTATTTCCAGAGGTCAAGCTCCGTTAAATCCATCAGAGTTGTTAATGGGTAATAAAATATCTGAATTATTATCCTGGGCGAATGATATTTATGATTTAGTTATAGTAGATACCCCGCCGATTCTGGCTACCACAGATCCAGCTATTATCGGAAAATATTCAGGAATCAATATTATCATTGCCCGTTTTGAAAAAAGCTCAGTCAGTGAAATAGAAGCGGCTCTTAAACGTTTCAAACAGAATGGTGTTCAAATGAACGGAATTGTTCTGAATGCTGTAGAACGAAGAGCATCGACACGTTATAGCAATGGTCATTACGAATATTACAGTTACCAAACTAAATGAGTTTATTTATCGAAAAGATCATTAAATAATGAGTATCCTGCATTTTGAAAGATTATACCTAAGTGAAATCAAAATGCAGGTTATATCGATATAAACCACATCATCGTTTGTCGCCCTACCCCATCACGCCGACAACATAGCCAAACCGACAACATAGTCACACCCCGTGCTTTCTAGTAAAATAGCCGCGAAAAAATTATCAGAGGCTATTATGGCAACCACATTATTTAAAGACTTTAATTTTGAAGCAGCACACCGCTTACCTCATGTTCCTGAGGGACATAAATGTGCACGGCTGCATGGGCATTCTTTTATGGTCAGAATTGAAGTCACCGGCGAAGTCGATCCCCATACGGGCTGGGTGATGGATTTTTCTGACATTAAAGCAGCTTTTAAGCCGATTCTTGAGAGTCTGGATCATTATTATCTCAATGAGATTAGCGGGCTGGAGAATCCAACCAGTGAAGTGCTTGCACAATGGATTTGGCGGCAGCTACAACCGAAATTACCGCTATTAAGTGCCGTAATGGTGAAAGAAACGTGTACGGCTGGCTGTCGTTATCAGGGAGAATAACGCACGTCTGCCACGCCTTTTATCTGGCGCTCGATTGCTTTTTTGGGCGCTAAACAAAAATGAATAGTTATCTTGAATTTTGGATAAGAAATTATATTTTTACTATAAATTTCAAATAATTATTTCATTTCCGTAGAGGCACAATCTACCGCTCCTGCGAGTTATTCAATCCCTAAATACTTATGCGTCTGCATCGATAAACGCCAGTTTCGAGCGATACAAGTTGCAATACATAATTCTGTGGCGCGTTTTCCCTGACTGATGGGCTGTAAAGCGATAATACGCGCTTTGTTATCCTGTAATGTTGCCAGCAGTTCATCTAACTCTTCAATATCGCGTTCACGCGCTACCGGATGTTTAATCTCATCAGCGCGGGCTAATGCCTGTGATGAGATAGCTAAACCGCCGCGCATGTTGATCTTCGGCGAAACGGTTACCCAAGTATTAGCAGAACAGTGAACTGGCTGCGTTCCGCTGGTTTCTATCTGGCAGCGAAAACCGTGCTGTTCCAGCAATTCAGTTAATGGCATTAAATCGTACAGACAAGGCTCTCCGCCGGTAATCACGATATGACGTGCGCTATATTGCGGTTGCTGTAAAATCGCCAGCAGTTGATGTTCAGATACCCCACTCCATTCATCACTTTCTGCTGTTTTTGCTAAAACATCGGCGATTGGGCGTTCACGATCCGCTAACTTTTCCCATGTATGTTTGGTATCACACCAGCTACAACCAACAGGGCAGCTTTGCAAACGGATAAAAATCGCCGGTACACCAGTGAAATAGCCTTCACCTTGTAGGGTTTGGAATAGCTCATTAACGGGATATTGCATGATTTTTTAATAAACCTGAACTTCAAGATATGATTACGAACAAATTTCAAATAATTATGTGATTCTTTCGTAGGGGCGACACTAATATAACATTTTCCTATCCAAACCTGAGGTTAATAAGCCTTATTTTTCCGGCAAGTCCGATAGAAATAAAAATCCCGTATTGATTCTGCACCAATACGGGATTATCAAGCTAAAAGCAGATTAAGATTTAAGCCTGACCTTTAACTTCTCTTAAACCGTTGAATGGCGCACGGTCGCCCAGCGCTTCTTCAATACGGATTAATTGGTTGTATTTAGCAACACGATCAGAACGGCTCATAGAACCGGTCTTGATTTGACCCGCCGCAGTACCGACAGCCAGATCAGCGATAGTAGCATCTTCAGTTTCACCAGAACGGTGAGAGATAATGGCAGTATAGCCAGCATCTTTAGCCATCTTGATTGCAGCCAGCGTTTCAGTCAATGAACCGATCTGGTTGAATTTAATCAGGATAGAGTTAGCGATACCTTTTTCGATACCTTCTTTCAGGATCTTGGTGTTCGTTACAAACAAGTCATCACCAACCAATTGGATTTTGTCGCCCAGCACTTTAGTCTGGTAAGCGAAACCGTCCCAATCTGATTCGTTTAAGCCATCTTCGATAGAAACGATTGGATATTGTTTGGTCAGCTCTTCTAAGTAATGAGTGAACTCGTTAGAAGTGAAAGTTTTGCCTTCGCCTTTCAGCTCGTAGTTGCCTGTTTCTTTGTTGTAGAATTCAGAAGCAGCGCAATCCATCGCTAACGTGATGTCTTTACCCAGAACATAACCGGCTTTTTCCACAGCTTCTTTGATAGCAGCCAGTGCAGCAGCGTTAGATTCTAAATTAGGCGCATAACCGCCTTCATCACCCACAGCCGTGTTCATGCCTTTCGCTTTCAGCACTTTTGCCAGATTGTGGAATACTTCAGAACCGATACGTACCGCTTCTTTCAGAGTTTTAGCGCCGATTGGCTGAATCATAAACTCTTGAATATCAACATTGTTATCAGCATGTTCACCACCATTGATGATGTTCATCATTGGTAATGGCATAGAATATTTACCCGGCGTGCCGTTCAGTTCAGCGATATGTTCATACAGAGGCATACCTTTTGACGCAGCAGCCGCTTTTGCAGCAGCTAAAGAAACAGCCAGAATAGCGTTAGCGCCGAAGTTAGATTTATTTTCTGTACCATCTAACTCGATCATGATTCTGTCGATGTTAGCCTGATCTTTAGCATCTTTGCCCAAAACAGCTTGTGCGATTGGACCATTAACCGCAGCAACCGCTTTCAGTACGCCTTTACCCAAGAAACGAGATTTGTCGCCGTCACGCAGCTCCAGTGCTTCACGAGAACCAGTAGAAGCACCTGATGGCGCAGCAGCCAGACCAACAAAACCGCCCTCTAAATGAACTTCAGCTTCAACAGTTGGGTTGCCGCGGGAATCAATAATTTCACGAGCAAGCACTTTAACAATTTTAGACATTCGGTTTTCCTCAGTACAAGTTGATTAAACTACAAAATGTAGACTGCGATGTTTTCCATCGCTCTCACTCTGGCTTCGGGATATTAATAAGCGCCGAGCCGCTTGGTCTCTGGCGCTTATTCGTGATCGTTAACTAACATTTTTGCCGTTAACGGAAGCCGGACTTACTGAATATGTTAATTCTGACTATGACTGACTTACCCTTCCTGACGTTTTTGGTACTCACCTGCGGCTTTCACAAAGCCAGTAAACAGTGGGTGACCATCACGCGGGGTCGAAGTAAATTCAGGGTGGAACTGACTGGCTACAAACCACGGGTGATCCGGAAGCTCAATAATTTCCACCAGTTTATTGTCAGCAGAACGACCCGCTATACGTAAACCTGCTGCTTCAATCTGCGGCAGTAGCATATTATTCACCTCATAACGGTGACGGTGACGTTCTGAAATTGTTGGCGCGCCATACAGTTTACGAACCAGACTGCCCTCAGTTAGATTACAAGGCTGGCTGCCTAAACGCATGGTTCCGCCCAAATCACTCTCTTCTGTACGGATTTCAACGTTCCCCTCTTCATCACGCCATTCAGTGATCAGCGCAATCACAGGATACTTACAATCCGGCACAAATTCGGTTGAATTGGCATCGACCATACCAACAACATTACGAGCAAACTCCATCATCGCAACCTGCATACCTAAACAGATACCCAGATATGGGATTTTGTTTTCGCGTGCATAGCGAGCAGCAATGATTTTGCCTTCTACACCACGGTAGCCAAAACCACCGGGAACCAGAATCGCATCAAGACCGGCTAAAACTTCTTCGCCTCTTGCCTCAACGTCCTGCGAATCGATTAGCTTTATATTAACGCTGAATCGATTCTTCAGTCCACCATGCTTTAATGCTTCGATGACAGATTTATACGCATCAGGCAATTCAACGTACTTACCGACCATGCCAATCGTGACTTCGCTGGTAGGATTGGATTCTTCATAAATCACTTGTTCCCACTCAGATAAGTTCGCTTCAGGGCAATCAAAACGGAAACGTTTACAGATAAACTCATCTAAACCCTGTGATTTTAATAAGCCAGGAATTTTATAAATGGAATCAACATCTTTTAGAGAAATAACCGCTTTTTCCGGCACATTACAGAAAAGAGCAATTTTTGCACGTTCGTTGGCAGGAACCGCGCGATCTGAACGGCAAACCAGAATATCCGGCTGAATACCAATAGAAAGCAGTTCTTTTACGGAATGCTGAGTCGGTTTGGTTTTCACTTCACCGGACGCAGCCATATAAGGCACTAAAGTCAGGTGCATAAACAGAGTTCGTTCACGACCAACTTCTACCGCTAACTGACGAATGGCTTCTAAAAACGGTAAAGATTCAATATCACCAACCGTGCCGCCGATTTCCACCAAAGCCACATCGTGACCTTCGGCACCAGCGATAACTCGTTCTTTAATCGCGTTGGTAATATGAGGAATAACCTGAACCGTTGCGCCAAGATAGTCTCCGCGACGCTCTTTGCGTAATACATCAGAATAAACACGACCAGTAGTGAAGTTATTACGGCGAGTCATTTTGGTGCGGATAAAGCGCTCATAATGACCTAAATCCAGATCGGTTTCTGCGCCGTCTTCGGTAACAAACACTTCACCGTGTTGAATTGGGCTCATGGTACCTGGATCAAGATTGATATAAGGATCCAGCTTCATCATAGTGACGTTTAAGCCACGAGCTTCAAGAATAGCGGCTAGAGAGGCAGCTGCAATACCTTTACCGAGTGAGGATACAACCCCGCCTGTCACAAATATATAGTTAGTTGTCATGCTGAACCTGAAGGTTAGGTTTAAAGATGAAATGGAGGTACTAGGACGGGAAAGTAGTATACTCGATCCTTTCTTCCACAACAAACAATGAAAACAGATCCTAAAATTAAATCTATTTGCCGGACTGATTTTCTTCGAGTTTTACTTGATCCCAAACCACATCCATTTCTTGCAGTGAACACTGCTCCAGCGTTTTACCTGATGCCAATATAATTTGTTCAACGCGGCGGAATCGGCGCTCAAATTTACGGTTAGCCGCTTGTAATGCACTTTCCGCTTTATGCCCTAAATGGCGAGTCAGATTCACGGTCGCAAACAACAGATCTCCTAACTCCTCCTCCAGTTTAGACTGGTCAATAACAACTTGCTTCGCTTCGTGCATTACTTCATCAATTTCTTCATGTACTTTATCTAAAACCGGTCCTAGCGTTGCCCAATCGAAACCGACCGAAGCACAGCGTTTCTGGATTTTATCCGCTCGCATCAACGCAGGCAGCACTTCTGGAATATCATCAAGCACAGAGAACTGCTCTTTTTTCGCCCGTTCTTCTACTTTACGTTGTTCCCAAAGGGTGATGACTTCCTGACTATTGTTTACCGCACCGACAGTATCCGCCGCAAAAATATGCGGATGACGACGTTCCAGCTTGTCGCTGATAGCGTTACAAACATCATCAAAATTAAAGAGTTTTTGTTCGTCTGCCATGCAAGCATAAAACACCACTTGAAATAACAGATCACCTAATTCACCGCGTAGATCATCAAAATCAGCGCGACGAATGGCATCAAGCACTTCGTAAGTTTCCTCCAGAGTACAAGGCGCGATTGATTCAAAAGTTTGTTCTTTATCCCACGGGCAGCCGGTTTGCGGATCACGTAAGGTTTTCATAATATCCAGCAAGCGCTGAATGGGCGTTATTTGATTCATGATGTTTGATTTATCTGTTAATTTTTGATTTATATATTAATTAAAGCAATTAATTGGGACGGTTTACTTCGTTCCAAACCGTTTCGCCTCAATAATATCCGGTAACTGATTAATCCGTGATATGACGCGATCAAGAACTTGTAAATTATACAGTTCAATTTCCATATCAATCGTTGCCATCTGCTTTTTCACATCACTGCGGCTGGCAACGCTGAGTACATTCACTTTTTCATTGGCGAGAATCGTTGTTATATCACGCAATAAGCCGCTGCGATCATTGGCGATCACCCGAACCACCAGCGAATAGCCGCTAGAGTAACAATCGCCCCAAACCGCTTCAACCAAACGCTCTGGCGCATGATTTTTCAGCTCATTTAACTGATCGCAATCGGCGCGGTGAATGGAAATTCCGCGTCCTTGCGTAATAAAGCCGACGATTTCATCACCCGGAATCGGCTGGCAGCAACGGGCAATATGATGCAGCAAATTACCGACACCTTCGATCACCACCTGACTATTAGTTTTTGCGTTGCGTTGCTGTGCTGTCGCCGTTTTCTGGCTAAGCTGGCGCAGCGCGGCGCGATCTTCTTCCTCTGCGGTTGGTTTATTAAACTTACTTTGCAGGAAGTTCACTAACTGATTCAGACGAATATCACCGCCGCCAATACCGGCTAAAACTTCGTCCATGCTGTTCATGCTATAACGCTGTAACAGCAGCTTTTCTGCCTCTTTGACTTTAGCGCTAATATTCAGCAGGTTTAATTCATCATCTAAAATTTGACGACCGGCAAGAATATTTTTATCCCGATCCTGCTTTTTAAACCACGCCTGAATCTTCGCTCTGGCTCGGCTGCTATTTACAAAGCCTAAATTTGGATTCAGCCAGTCACGGCTTGGATTCGGCTGTTTCTGGGTAATAATTTCAACCTGATCGCCCATCTGCAATAAATAGGTAAAAGGTACGATGCGCCCGCCGATCTTCGCACCGATACAACGATGCCCGACATCGCTATGAATATGATAAGCAAAGTCCAGCGGCGTTGAGCCGGTTGGCAAATCAATAACATCACCTTTTGGTGTAAATACATAAACCCGATCATCAAAGACCTGACTTCTTACTTCGTCCAGCATTTCACCGCTGTCCGCCATTTCTTCCTGCCAGGACAACAGTTTACGTAACCAGGCAATGCGCGCGTCATAACCAGAACGACCAGAAACAGAACCTTCTTTATATTTCCAGTGCGCGGCAACACCTAATTCCGCGTCTTCGTGCATCTGGCGGGTACGGATTTGAATCTCTACCGCCTGCCCTTTCGGTCCGAAAACCACCGTATGAATGGATTGATAGCCATTGGGTTTAGGATTGGCGACATAATCATCAAATTCACTCGGCAAATGGCGAAAATGAGTATGCACAATGCCAAGTGCAGCGTAGCAGTCTTGCAAACGCTCAACAACGACCCGCACCGCGCGCACGTCATATAGTTCTTCAAACGCCAGCGATTTTTTCTGCATTTTGCGCCAGATGCTATAGATATGCTTCGGTCTGCCGTAGATTTCGCCTTTGATACCCTCTTGCTCCATGGCTTCACGCACGGTTTTAACAAAGTTATCAATATAAACTTCACGATCAATACGCCGTTCATGCAGTAAATTAGCAATCTTCTTGTATTCATCAGGGCGCAGATAACGAAAACAGTAATCTTCCATTTCCCACTTTAACTGACCGATACCTAACCGATTTGCCAGCGGTGCATAAATATTGAAACACTCTTTAGCAGCAAGAACGCGCACATCTTCCGCGTCATCTTTCACTTCCCGCAGATGAGCGATGCGCTCTGCCAGTTTGATCACCACGCAGCGGAAATCTTCCACCATCGCCAGCAACATACGGCGCACGTTATCCACTTGAACGGAAGTGTTTGAACTATTGTGCGTCGCATTTAGCTGACGAATTGCGTCCATATCCAGCACGCCGTGTACCAGCTCGGAAACGTCTTTGCCAAAATGTTCCAGCAACGTTTCTTCATCAACAATTTTGGCTTCGGCTAACGGAAACAGCAGCGCAGCGCGCATACTGTCATTATCCATACTCAACGTTGCCAGAATTTCCACCACTTCCAGCCCGCGCCATAACAGTAAAGATTCGTTCGGATTGCCTTCCACTTGCTGCTCACAATACTGCCAGGTTGCTGCCAAACGCGCAGCGTGTTCCGGGTTATTAATCCCCAAACTACTAATCCATTTATTGAGATCAAACTCTCCGGCTGTATTTAAATGAGCACTTCTTACCGCAACCATAACGCTTCCTCATCGCTAACTACTGGATACAGACTGCTGAATAACATTAAGATTTTTAATGCTTATATCTAATTGATAAATTTAAACAATTACTTTAATAAATAACGCCATCGACTCAATATGCCCCGTTTGCGGGAACATATCCAGCATTCGTAACTGACTTAATTCATATCCGTTGACTAACAGCGTTTTGCTGTCTTCCACTAATGTCACAGGGTTACAAGAAACATACACGATACGTTCTGGTTTCAGCGTGACGATTTGCGCCATTGCTTGTGCAGCACCGGCTCTGGCGGGATCGAGCAGCACTTTATCAAAACCCTGACTTGCCCATTCTTGCTGGCTGACATCTTGCTCCAAATTATGGTGCAAAAACTCAACATTATTCAGCCCGTTAATTTGAGCATTTTGTGTACCGCGCGCGACCAGCGAATCAACGCCTTCAACACCCATCACTTTCGCGGCACGTTTAGCCATTGGCAGTGTAAAATTACCCATACCGCAAAACAGATCCAGTACACGATCTGTCCTTTGTAAATCCAGCCAGTTTAGTGCCTGCTCAATCATTAATTGATTCACCGCCGCGTTAACCTGAATGAAATCCTGCGGATTAAAACCCAGCGTTAAGCCATCGACATGGTAACAAGGCGCTTCATGATTCAATAAACCATCGGTTAATTGCTCAACGTAATCATTACCAGATAAATAAATAGCAATATTATGATATTCCGCCAATTCTGCAAGGGCTTGCCGATCAGCATCAGATAACGGCGCAAGATGACGCAGCACGAGCAAAGCGCCGTTATCAGCCATCACTAATTCAGCATGACCGAGTTTCCGCACAATCGATAATTGATTAAGGCACTGACGCAGCGGTTGCAGCAATTGCTCTAACTCACGCACTAAAATCGGGCATTCAGCAATATCCACTAAATCATTAGAGGCTTTCTGCCGAAAACCCATCAGCAGACGCTTTTGTTTCGGCTGATACTGCAACCCTAAACGCGCACGGCGGCGATAGTGATAATCCTGTGAAAAGATCACCTCTCCCTGTGGTACGTCCAGTCCGGTTTCACGTCTAAATAACTGGCTGACTGCTTTAGATTTGCTACTATGCTGCAAAACTGATGCCACATGTTGCTGGTTGCAACCGCCGCAAGTACCATAATGTGAACACGGCGGAGTCATTCTATATGGGCTTAGGGATAAAATTTTGCTGGTTTTAGCCTTAGCATAATTTTTTTTATTCTCATAAATCACAGCTTCAACTTGCTCCTGCGGGAGCGCGCCAGTGATGAAAATGGTTTTCCCGTTATGACGGGCGACACCTTGCCCTTGAGTATCAAGCTCATGAGGCGTAACCGTTATTGTGTCTTGTGTCGCCTTACGGCGGCTTGGCGAGTAGAATTGCACCATAATAATTGTGTGAATGTATCCGTAATTACTATTTATACCTGCAACTTAAAAGTTCTTGAGTATAGAGTTAAATATTGAATGAATTGTCCCACATTGGAACCTTATGACCAAATATAGCCTTCGCGCCCGCATGATGATATTGATTCTGGCTCCGACATTGCTTATCGGGCTGTTGATCAGTACCTTTTTCGTTGTGCATCGCTATAACGAATTACAAAATCAGTTAGTGGATTCAGGTTCCAGTATTATTGAACCGCTGGCGATTGCCAGTGAGTACGGCATGACATCAAATAACCGCGAAGGCATTCGTCAGCTCGTTAGCACCCTGCACCGCCGTCATTCTAATATCGTTCGCTCCATTGCCATTTTCGACACCCAAAATCATCTGCTGGTGACGTCTAACTTTCATCAAAACTATATTTTATTGCAGTTACCGCAAGGCGAGCCGATCCCCGAGGATTTAACGGTGACGACCAAAGGTGATTCATTGATCCTCCGAACGCCGATTGTGTCAGAAAATCAGCTCCCAAACGGAGACGCTCATCTGGATCGCGACCATGATACATTGGGTTATATCGCTATCGAGCTGGATTTACGTACCGTCCGTTTACAGCAATATAAAGAGATTTTCGTCGCGACCTTGCTGCTCAGTTTATGTTTATGTATCGCCATGTTGTTTGCTTATCGCCTGATGCGCGATGTTACCGGTCCTATCCGCAACATGGTAAATACGGTAGACCGCATTCGCCGCGGTCAATTAGACAGCCGTGTTGAAGGTCACATGCTCGGCGAGTTAGATATGCTGAAAAACGGCATTAATTCAATGGCGATGTCACTGACGGCTTATCATGAAGAAATGCAGCAAAATGTTGATCAAGCGACGTTAGATCTGCGCGAAACGCTGGAACAGATGGAAATCCAGAACGTCGAGCTGGATTTAGCGAAAAAACGCGCGCAGGAAGCGGCGCGGATTAAGTCTGAATTCTTAGCCAATATGTCGCATGAGCTTAGAACACCGCTGAATGGCGTGATCGGTTTTACACGGCAAACATTGAAAACCGCGCTAACGCCCACGCAAACTGATTATCTGCAAACCATTGAGCGCTCTGCGAACAATCTGCTGAATATCATTAATGATGTTCTGGACTTCTCGAAACTGGAAGCCGGTAAGCTGGTGCTGGAACATACACCATTCTCACTGCGTGAAACCATTGATGAAACGGCGATTTTGCTGGCTCACAGCGCTCATGCTAAATCGCTGGAATTGACGCTGAATATTAATAATGATGTGCCGGATAACATTATTGGTGATCCGCTGCGTTTGCAGCAAGTCATTATGAACTTGCTGGGAAATGCGATTAAATTCACCGAAAAAGGCAATATCGACATCAATATTGAACGGCGCGCCCTGCACGATAACAGCGTCGATATTGAAGTTCAGGTACATGATACCGGCATCGGTATTTCGGAGCGCCAGCAATCGCAGCTATTTCAGGCATTCCGCCAAGCAGACACCAGTATTTCTCGCCGTCACGGCGGTACGGGTTTGGGGCTGGTTATTACGCAGCGTTTGGTTAAAGAAATGGGCGGCGATATTCACTTCAATAGCCAGCCAAACAAAGGTTCAACATTCTGGTTCCATATTAATCTGGAGCTGGATATTAACTGTATGACCAGTAAAGAGCTGCATCTTACCGCGCTCTCCAATCAACGAATTCTCTACATTGAAGCTGATCCGAAAGTCACGCAATCCACTCTGTCCCTGTTCCAAAATGAACCGGTAGAAGTGATTCATTACAGCAGTTTCGGGCAAGTACCAGAGCAGCATTATGATATTGTTCTGCAAGGTATTCCTGTCGATAGCAAAAATATTAATCACTACATCAATGGCACAATGAAACAGGCGTTAGCGCTATCCAAGCGTTTAATACTGGCGATACCAAATCAGCCGTATATTGATGCGGAAGAGCTAAAACAGGCTGGCGCACAGGTTTGTTTATTCAAGCCGCTATCCAAAGGTCGGCTGTTCCGCGCATTATTATCAGCACCCGATCAGATGATTGAAGCGCAGTTAGGCAGACACCATCATTTACCGCTGACAGTAATGGCGGTAGATGATAATCCGGCTAACCTAAAACTTATCGGCGTATTGCTAAAAGATATTGTGTCAAACATTATCCTGTGCGATAGCGGCACAGAAGCGATTGAACAAGCAAAGAATAACGATCTGGATATTATTTTGATGGATATTCAGATGCCGGAAATCGACGGCATTAAAGCTGCTGAGTTAATCCACAAACTGCCGAATCACGCGACCACACCGATTGTAGCCGTCACCGCGCATTCTGCCATTGGTGAGCGTGAACGCTTAATCAATGCCGGAATGGACGATTATCTGGCAAAGCCCATCAATGAAGATATGTTGTTTAACGTGCTGAGAACCCAATGCCCGTTCCCTGTGGTTGATGCAGTGATAAGTTCCGCTGACAACACGGAATATCACCAGCAGAATTTACAGTTAGAACAAGCCGAATCACAAATCCCCGCAGCAACACCGGCACCAACCTCGCTGGACTGGGAATTAGCGCTGCGCCAGTCAGCCAATAAAGAAGATCTCGCTAAAGACCTGCTAAAAATCCTTATCGGTTTCATTAGTGAAGTTGAAGAACGCGTCCGCGCCATACTCGATGGCAAACAAGATGACGATATGGTCAACCTGATCCATAAACTGCACGGCAGCAGCAGCTACAGCGGCGTACCGCGCTTAAAACAACTTTGCCAATATCTCGAAACCCAACTACGCAACGGCGTACCGGCAGAAGATCTGGAACCAGAATGGCTGGAGTTGTTAGATGAATTTGAGAATGTCAGAAGAGAAGCGCAAAGATTTATTGAATAGTTCGATAATAAATAATAATTCACATGGGCGGCAATCTGCCGCTTATTAATTTCACTGTGGTTTGGTAGTTCACCTGTGCATAGTTGTATTAATTGTTATTGATTATCTGACAGAGTAATACCCGTTACCGATAATAGACTTTCACGCAATTCTGGAGAGAGTTTAGGAAAAATTCTGACTATTGCTGCTAATTGATCATCTTGAGTATAAAAATAAGCGAGTGGAATATTTAATACATTAGCCAGATTTTGCGCCGTATTAATATCAACCTCATGTACGCCCTTTTCATAGCGATTGATACGGGTACTTGCAACAAATTCATCAATTCCGGCGGCAATTCCTAACTTCTTTTGCGATAAGCCAGCCGCGATCCTCGCTTCTTTCAAACGCTTACAAAAAAGATCCCGATACGTTTCCCGTTGATTCATCGCAGCTCTCATAAATAAGAGCTACGAGAATCGTAGGTTTTACTTGATCTGGATACTACGAATAACGTAGCATTGTTGTAGATATGAACATTCTGAGTATTTTATTTTTATTCAGATATAAGGGTAATTAATATGACAAATAATATAAAAGAAATTCGTTTTTACGCAGTCAATGGCGCTAAAACAAAACAAGGCGGCACTCTGTTTGCTGCTAACTCTTCGGTAACATGTAATAACAATAACTTAGGATTAGAGGGTGATTCAATATTTTACCCTGATGGTTCTAGTGCAGTAATTGAACGAGATGAATCAACCTTACTAGAAGTAGAGGGACATTTTGTTGCTGCGGTGGGTACTCGTCTAAGTAATGGCGACATAATTTCATTAGCAAATCAAGAAAGCATGGCTTTAATAACATTAAATGATGGACAGCAGACTTGTGGTTATCTTGATGAAAATGAAGTTAAAATCCTCAAGAATGCCGGAGGGATAATATGTTAAAAGCATGTATCGCGACAGGTGACACTACCACTCATGGCGGAACACTTAATGAGGGCGTTCTAAATTTTAGTGTTATGGGAAAATATGCCGTTACCGTCGGTCACAAATTCTGGTGTCCAAAATGTCGATGTTGGTCAACGTTTATTGAGGGGTGCAATAATTTTTCGATTGATGGTAAAGCGCGAGTTTTACAAGGGCATCGGGCATCTTGCGGAGCTACGGCGATTCATACGCAAAACCATAATGAATGGTGTGAAGATAATAGGGAAAGTGCTGAATCAGTCGCTATAAGAAAAAGAAGAGAACTGGAAGATAAAATTCTCGCTAATCGTGAAACCGGCAACTATTCACATCAATTTATAATCAATAATCCTACAGAAGAATATGTACGGTATACCGTACTTAGTGATACGGGCGAGATTCAGACCGGAACAATATCCGCATCAAATCTATCATCAGCTAAAGTACAAACAGCTAATTCAAAGAAAGTCCATTTAGCGATTACAGCACCTAAACCAAAGGTATAACAACTATGGGAATGTCACGGGCGGGTCAATGGGGTTTTAGCAGTATTTTAGGCAGTGATGCACAATTTGTCATAGAGGACGAGAAAACAAGATTATTAGAGCAGAATTCAACATCAGTCATAGACATCAAGCCGCTGGAAATTACAGAAATTCCAGCCATAATGCGTAAGATGGGCTGGAAACAATCGGCAAAACTAATGGAACGTTGGTTTAATTCTCCCGCATGGGAAATGCCTGTTGCATGGAAAAACGGCAAAGAGATGCCGCAATCACTTTATATTCCTGAACAACATTGTGATGACCAGACGATCAAGATGTCCTGGGCTCTTGAGTATCCGCGAATCAAAGCAAAAGTTGATAAGTTAACGCAAACACTAGCCTACAATAACTCCGCTTTAGAACTAGTTGTAAAACGCCTGAAAGCATTAGGCTGGGACGGGACTGGCGGTATGACCTTTGGGCGCAGAAATATTATTGGTAAACCATCCATGTCTGCCAGAGAACTTGATCAAACTTATCAAAATAATTATCTCCCTGTGGGAATCGGTTTAGCCCATCGTTTAGTAGATACTATAGATGATATGTACGGTTCATTAGGTGCATTAACTCTTAAAGTCGCGTTATTAGGTACGGCATTTAGAGATACAGATAATCAGGTTTATCTTGATGTTGATTATGCGGGAGTATATTTAAGAGACACCTTTGATTTCATCAATGATACCGGAGACGATCAACCACTTGGTGTCTGGACTGAAGATAAAGTGTTGTTAAGGGCTGATACACTTGTGTGGTGGACTTCTGAAAAATCACATGAAACTTATTATAAGCTAAAAGGTAAAAGGATTGCCGAAATACATAACTCTGACTTTCATCGTTATCGGGAGAAAAATAACAAAGGCGGTGATTTTGTTATTTTTTCAGATGTATATTGGTTGAAGCAATCAGGAAGATATAAACTTCCTTGGGATTATATAAGCTCTCTTGAAATTAAGGAGAAGTAAATCCAATAAATAATGCCGGTATAAAGAAAAACAGAATACAAAGAATAAAAATTATTTTTGATGTACTCTGTTTTACTTTTGAAAAGCTAAAAGCACACAGACGAAATACCAAAAGCGATACAGTCCCCCAGAGAATAGCACACACCATATACATATAATCAAAATTTAATTTAGAATAAGGCTTAAATGTAAGCTCATCAAAAATATCTACAGTAATAAAAATTGACAGTAAGAAAAACAGACAAGAATAAATAACCCCGTATCGTTTTATTTTGTAATAACGATGAAGCAGTTCAACAAATAATAAACTCAGAGGAATTGAGAGAAATAATGATACTATATTATAAATTTTTAACATATTCATAGTGTTTATTCTTTCAATAATAATGATGATTGTCTTTTGTATATAGCTAATATTACCTAAGAGCAAGAAAAATCAATACAACTGACCAACGAAAAGCAGTATATAATGCAGGTATAGAGAATACAATAACACTATTAAAGAAAATTTCTTTCGATGTACTTCCCCTTATTGTTAAATAGATAAAACCAATTACAAGAAAAAATAAGCCATAGCCAAGATATGGAACCATATAATTATATGGGTTCATCTCATAATGAGCATAAAAATCACCACAAAGAAAAAATAGCACATAACCAATATATGGAGGCATATTATAATTAGGATAAAAATCACCATAAACATAAAATGTGATTAAAGAAATAAAAGCTATAGCAGTAAAAATTACAAAAACAATAAATAGACAAGAATAGATAACACCATATCGTTTTATCTTGCAGCAATGATGTAGTAACTCAACAACCAACAAACTCAACGGAACAGCGAGAAGCATTGATATAGTAGAATAAATTCGGTCGAGTTCATAAAATTGTACCATTATATCCATATCATTAAGTAGCTCAATTATGCTCATATTATCAAGCAATTTGAATATATTCATAGTATTTAGCCTTTATATATAATAATTTTATTTATGGATTTAACACAAAATATCATAGAGGAATACTATAACATAGTAAATAAAAATAATTTTAATACGCTAACTAAAACAATAAAGCGAATATAGGTACTATTGAGATTAAGGAAGAGTAAATCCAATAGATAATACCGGTATAAAGAAGAACAAAATACAGCGCATAAATATATATTTTAAGAAAAGAAGCCGAAAATTAAAATTTCTCGGCTTGATAAACAACTTCTTATGCAGAGTTCTGATTAACTAACTCTTAAACCCAACCTTAATATGCGAGCCATCACAATAAGGTTTGTTTTGTGAATGCCCGCAGCGGCATAGATGGGTTTCTACGTCACGGTTAACGGTTTTACCTGTTCCGGTTACGACTTCCTGATTGCCTTTTACCATTAAAGGACCATTAACCAACGGTTCAATCGCTAATGTACCATCGCGTTTTTCTAGTGGCTGCGATGGTTTTACAGCAACTTCACCCGTAGCAATAAAGCCTGATGTCGCATGTGCGCCATCACAGAACGGTTTATTTTGTGAATTCCCGCAACGGCATAATGTTGCCCGATAACCTGCGGATTTACCCAAAATAGTAATGATGGCATGAACCGCTAAAGGTCCGTTTTCCCGAATACGAATCGTATTGACTAACGGCGCTTTTTCATTGAGTGACGTATCTTTCGCTTCAAAGCGGATCGCACCTGACGGGCAATTGTAAGCAATCATAGCGATTTCAGCCGGTGTTGCCCGATCAGGGAAAATCCAGTCACCTTTAACATTCGGCACAAATACATCAGGTCGATCTAAAACACAGTGGCGGGAGTGAATACATTTTGAAGAGTCAAAATAGATAGTGACTTCTTTACCTACGACAGTTTCTACGCTCATTATTATTCTCCATATAACAGCACGACATTATTTATTTTTTATGCTCAACGATTTTTATATCTAAAGGTATAGATGTCATTATGGAAAAAAGCGAATATTTATATTTTGGTAAATAATAATAAAAATCAATAACATTAAGCGGATATTAGCGAGGTTTTATCGTTCTGGTTATATTCAGATTTGGATAAGGAAATAGTGAAAATAATAGATTAATAGGTTGATAATAAAACAATTCGTAGAGCGACAAATTGCCGCCCTACGAAATAAACAACATCTCAATGCTTCTGGTCAGGACAATAACTCAGATTGCGCCGACCAGAAAAAATTACAGAGCCAACAATTTATCCAGCGACGGCGCAAAATAGTAACTACCGGTAACGGGTTTGCTGAATTTTAATAACTGATCAGTTTTACCATCAACTTCGCCGTACATGCTTAATAACTGTTGTTCGATATTATGCAGACGCGCGCAATAAGCGATAAACATCAAGCCATGTACGCCGCTGGCTGTACCATATGGCAGGCTTTGGCGGAGAATCTTCAAGCCCACACCATCTTCTTTCAGATCAACACGACCAAGATGCGAAGTTGGCTGGCGTTGTTCCGACGGCTGTTCTTCATTTTCTACTTTGGTACGTCCCATCGCATTTTCTTGTGCCTGAATCGGCATCTTGTTCCAAATTTCAAGATTATGCTCATAGCGCTGCACCATCACATAACTGCCGCCAGCATCTTCACCTTCAGGAATAATACCAATCCCCGGACGCGCATCACCGGTTGGGTTTTCCGTGCCATCAACAAAACCGCTAAGATCACGCTCTTCTGTCCAGCGGAAACCATGAATTTCTTCATCAATGGTAATAGCATCACCAAACGCCGAAACTGCCGCTTGTGCTAATGTGAAGTTCACATCGTGACGCTGAGAGAGAATATGAATCAGCATATCGCGCTGTGTTGCTGGCGCTAAACCATTGCCTAACGGTCTGAATGGTTTTAATTCTGCTGCACCTTGACCATCAGACAAAGTTTTCCATAAATCAGAACCAAAAGAGATCACCGCACCCAGCGCCGCTTCTGGAAATTTTTGTTGTAGCGCGTTCAAGGTGCTGACAAATGTTTTACAACCGCTGCGAATTTTATCTAAATCATTACCCGTTTTTGCTTCAATAAAAATACCAAAACGACAATGTTCCGGCAGAATTCCGCTCTGCACTTGAGCCATGAAAAGATCCTCATATCAGTGAAATAAAAAATATCTGCGCCAATAATAACCAAATTCCCGCGCACAATTATGCGCTAACGCAAATCAGATGAAAGATATAACCTATTATTTTGATTGAATCTGATTAGCTGCATTTGGTGCTGCTGCATTTTTATTTACCGGATTTACCGCATTACCCGCCTGCCAAATCATTTTGCTGATCTTCCACTCTTGCAACTTATCGTCTGACGGCATAATTTTCGCTGGTCCCAGCCATTCACCGCTGAATACATAAGTGATACGACGCCCTTCTGGTGAACGGCATAACACGCTGCCGCTATTGTCATCGGTGCCGACTTCACACACATCAAACGCTTTCTTATACAGATCGCTAAATTCTGTTCCAACATGTGTCCCTGCTGGCGTTTTGATACTTTTATCCATAATTTCAATACGTTCTACGCGATTACGGCTATTGCCATAAATCGCGACCGCAACTTCATCATCGTCCATTGCTTCATAAAATGACGTTATCTGCCCGCCAGACATTGCTGTTCCTTTACGCAAGCGGTAATCACCGTCTAGTTTGTTATCCAGCGTCTTTTCTTCCAGCGGCGTGTTACCGGAAATACCGTTTAAACCGCTATTTTTCAGCTCAAGATTGCTGCCAAACCAATTAGTCGGCGACATCTTCGCCCAGGGAATATTACTGACCGTTGAACAACCGGTGAGGAGGAAAGGTGCTAATAATAAAATGACTCGTATATTCAATTTAATATCCTATTAAAGAACGTATCTATCAGATAAATAAAGCATAGATAAAAATATTACTCATCTTTATATGCTTAATCGTCAATCAAACGCTTACCGATACACACGGTATCCTGAATTTCATAACCAAGTTTCTCATACATACCGATAACAGCATCAAGCGCATCATTATCGTCGCGGATCGCAAGCTGCAATTTCGGGCAGCCGCGCGCAATCAATTTCTTTTCTAACCGGCTGATTAGCGCATTAGCAATACCGCGGCTGCGATAATCAGGGTGTACGCCGAGATAATACGCCGAACCGCGATGCCCGTCATATCCACCCATAATCGTACCCACGACCTCATCTCCGACCGCTGCAACCAGAAACAGTTCAGCATCATGGTATTGATTGCGCTCAATATCCGTTTCAGCATCATTCCACGGGCGCAGCAAATCACAACGATCCCACAGCGCCATGACATCATCAAAGTCACCTTGCTTATAGATACGGATTTCCATCATATTCTCCGTTTAACCCTGTAATATTTCACGATTATGGTATGTTTAGCGCAGAGTTCAATAAAAAGCGCAAATAAATAAAATTAAAGGATAGTTCATGCAAATCTGGGTCGATGCAGACGCCTGCCCTAACGTCATTAAAGAAGTGCTATTTCGTGCCGCGGAACGTACCCATATCGTTGTAACGTTAGTGGCAAACCAATTTATTAAAACGCCGCCCTCTCCTTATATCCGTAGCTTACAAGTCCCTGCGGGTTTCGATGTCGCCGATAACGAAATAGTGAAACGGTGCGAAGCTGGCGATTTGGTGATCACCGCCGATATTCCATTAGCAGCCGAAGTGCTGGAAAAAGGCGGCGATGCCATCAATCCGCGCGGTGAACGCTACTCACCCGCCACAATCCGCGAACGCCTCACCATGCGTGATTTTATGGATACATTACGCGCCAGCGGCGTCCAAACCGGCGGACCTGCCAGCCTGAATCAACGCGATCGCCAGCAGTTTGCGAATGAACTGGATAAGTGGTTGGTAAATAATCTCAGGTTTAGATAAAAACAATAGATTAATATATTGATAATAAAGAATAATTTGTAGGGGCGACAATCTGTCGCCCGTATTAACAACTCGGTGGGTTCACGGGCGGCAGATTGCCGCCCCCACGAAAAGAATCGCTGTTTACCCAAACCTCACTTAAAACCCATTTGGTATCCCTGTCATATCCGGCAATTTATGTGCAATACCTTTATGACAATCGATACAGGTTTTATTCTCTTTAATCGCCATTGCGTGCATTTTACTGGCAACGGTTTTCTGTTCGGTGAAATCCATAAAATCGAAGTTATGGCAGTTGCGGCACTCTTGCGAGTTGTTCGCTTTCATGCGCGCCCATTCATTTTTCGCCATCGCTAAGCGATGATCGTCAAACTTCTGCGGCGTGTCGATAACGCCCGTCACTTTGCCGTACAACTCTTTCGAGGCTTGAATTTTACGGATCATCTTCGGCACGAACTCTTTCGGTACGTGACAATCAGAACAAATGGCGCGCACACCAGTACGGTTGCTGTAATGCACGGTATCCATATATTCCTGATACACGTTGTCACGCATTTCATGGCAACTCGTACAGAACTTCTCACTGTTCATCACTTCCATCGTGGCATGAAAACCGTTTAAAAATACGATCCCTGCGATAAAGCCCAAGATCAGTAATGTACCGATCGCCAAACGGCTGGGAGTGCGGAACCAAGTCCAGATCCGGCGAATGATGCCCGCTTTTTTCTTTTTATTTATAAAAGAATTTTTGTTCATGAAATCCCCCAATTACTGACCATATCCCGGAGCTGGCTCAAAAGTGTTACCGATAATCGGTGCAGCGTCAGCCTGCGGCACATGGCAGGACAGGCAGAAGTAACGACGCGGAGCCACACTACTGCTGACATGCCCGTCACTATCAACAAAATGCGTCGGGCTGATGCGCGGTGCGCCGGTAGTTCGGTAACTTTGCACGCCGTGACATTTTAAACAGGTATTCACTTTTGATGTCACCTGATAACCATCAACATTATGCGGGATCATCGGCGGTTGGTTGACATAATCCAACGCCATACGCGGTTGCTCTTTAGGCATTAATACCGATCCTTCCGCTGTGCCGGACACTTCCGGTGACTGGCTTAAATCTACGCCATGATCTGCGGCAAATACGGCGCTGCCCGTGACGAGAGCCGCCAATATTGCCCATAAAGTCACTTGTTTTTTCAAGATATTAATCATATTACTACCTATTTCCCTCATCATTCATCTGACTGCGAACGATGAAATCGTGTTTTTATTTGGAAGACTTTCTCAGAACAGACATCAATACAGCGACCGCAAGAAATACACTCTTTGCTGAGTACCAATGGGCTTTGCTGTTTGGCAAATAACGGATCACGCAAGACCTGCGGTTCAGGGCAAATGTTGATGCAATCCATACAGCGGGTGCAGTCCTGACGCTTTTCTGCGCTGATACGCAATATGCCTTTACTGCCAATCACGCCATACAACGCCCCAATCGGGCATAAATGCCCGCACCAGCCATGTTCAACGACCAGCAGATCAAACAGGAACACTGCCGCAATCAGCCAGAGACTCGCACCAAAACCGACGATCAAGCCGGTGATCAATCCAGCCGAAGCCGAATGACCAAACCCGTTGATTAATCCGCGCCCAAATGCCGATACCGGATTCACCCATTCCCACAACAATGTGCCGCTCAATGCGCTACCAACAATAATGGCAATCAAAATGCCATAACGCAGTGATGCCGGAACAGAAGCACTGTTGCGAATCCCTAACTTGCGCCGCAGCCAAGCGGCAAAGTCAGTAACAAGGCTTAGCGGGCAAACCCAGCCGCAAAATACACGACTGGCAAACAGCGCATACACCAAAGCGATAATTACGCCGCCGATCAACGCATACCATTGCGACCATGCCGACCAATTCGTCCAGTCCGATCTAACCGGAACAGCAGGAATATTTCCGCTCGCCAGACTTTGCAGCAGAATTAACGGATCGCTGAACGGGATCGTCCCCAGCAGCATACTGCCGCTGTAATTCCCGCGCAGAATCCACATACTGAACAAAGGACCGGAGAGAAACATCGCCAGAATAAGCAACTGGCTGACACGCCGTAATACCAGAAAACGATGGCTATACCACCAGCCATATTTCACGAGAGCATCATGACCTGCTTGCTTCGGTGCATTAGCCATTATTGCCCTCCTTTCGGCGCTGGCGCTGATGTTGACGCCGGTAACGGGATTGATTCAAGAGCCGGAGCGGGGATCGGCACAGTGTCCGGTTTACGGGTAGGCAGCGTCAGATTATCAGGGATCAATGAATGCCCCTCTTTCTCTTTTTCTACCCAACCCAACCGATAATGTTGCCCCAGTTTGCCCAATGCCAGAGACAGCGGAAGTACTTTGATCGCAGCCTCATCTAACACACAAGCATCTTCGCATTTACCGCAGCCGGTACAGTATTCACTGTGTACTGTTGGTAAAAACTTAGCGTGCATCTCCGTGCGCTCATTGCGGTGCATTTCCAGCGTAATGGCTTTGTTGATTAACGGGCAAACACGATGGCAAACATCGCAGCGTAATCCCTGCCAGTTCAGGCAGTTTTCGTGATCAAGCAAAACAGCAAGTCCCATTCGGGACTGATCAATGTCTGTTAAAGAAGAATTAAGAGCGCCGCTCGGACAGGCTTTCACACAAGGAATATCATCACACATCTCGCAAGGTGTTTGACGTGCCACAAAATACGGCGTGCCTGATGAAACCGGCGACAATAGCGTTGCCAGTTTCAAGGTGTCGTAAGGGCAATCCTGCACACATTGCCCGCAGCGGATACAAGCGCGGTTAAACGCTTCTTCCGGCAGCGCGCCCGGCGGTCGCAAAGCGATCCCCTCGCGTGATTGGGACTGTTTTTGCGGAATCCCCAGCAGCAACGCAAGACCGGCTAAACCACCGGCACTGCGTATCGCGTCGCGTAAAAAACGGCGGCGTGCAGGGGTTTTATCTCTATTCCTGATAACGGCGTTATCCTGTGCGGAGGTCTTTTCCTGACTCATGTTTAAGCGCCCGAAGTACCTTATGCTTTAACCACTTTAACCGCACATTTCTTGTAGTCAGTCTCTTTTGACAAGGGATCGGTGGCGTCCAGTGTCAAGTTATTGACTAGCTGTGCTGCGTCAAAGAATGGCATATACACTAAGCCTTGTGGCACTCTATTTCTGCCGCGCGTTTCCACAATGGAAACCAGCTCACCGCGCCGCGACTGCACTTTCACTTTATCGCCGCGGCGAATGCCGCGCTTTTGTGCATCTTGCGGGTGAATAAACAGTACCGCTTCAGGGAATGCCCGATGCAGTTCCGGTACACGGCGCGTCATAGAACCGGTATGCCAGTGTTCCAACACTCGACCTGTAGACAACCACAGATCAAATTCATCATCAGGGCTTTCTGCTGGCGGTTCATACGGCAGTGCGAAGATCACCGCTTTACCATCTGGCTTGCCGTAGAATTTAACGTCTTCACCGGATTTCACATAAGAGTCGTAACCCTCACGATAACGCCATAGCGTTTCCTTGCCGTCTACTACCGGCCAACGCAAACCGCGCGCTTTATGGTAATCATCAAAAGGAGCTAAGTCGTGACCGTGACCGCGACCAAATCCGGCATACTCTTCAAATAAGCCTTTTTGCAAGTAGTAGCCAAATTCGCGTGATTCATCATTAAGCTGACCGTCTGCCAGTTCATCAAGTTTGAATTTATCCACCTGACCGTTAGCAAACAGAATGTCATACAGCGTTTTACCGCGATATTGCGGGTTCTTATCCAGTAATTCGGCAGACCAAACGTCATCAGTTTTGAAATATTTGGAGAACTCAACAATTTGCCATAAGTCAGATTTAGCATCGACTGGTGCTTTCACTTGCTGACGCCAGAATTGAGTACGACGTTCCGCATTACCGTAAGCGCCCTCTTTTTCCACCCACATGGCAGTTGGTAAAATCAAATCCGCAGATAACGCACTGATGGTTGGATACACATCAGAGACCACAACAAAATTTTGCGGATCACGCCAGCCAGGCAGACGATCCTGATTAATATTCGGACCTGCCTGCATATTGTTGGTACATAGCGTCCAGTACGCATTCAGTTTGCCGTCTTTCAGCGCGCGATCTTGCGCGACCGCATGTAAGCCGATCGAGCCTAAAATCGTTCCCTCTGGCAGTTTCCATTTTTCTTCTGCTATTTTGCGGTGTGCTTCATTCGTCACCACCATATCGGCTGGCAGACGGTGAGCAAACGTACCGACTTCACGCGCAGTACCGCAAGCAGACGGCTGACCGGTTAAAGAAAAAGGTCCGCAGCCTGGCGTAGAAATTTTGCCGGTTAACAGATGAATGTTGTAACACAGGTTATTTGCCCAAACGCCGCGAGTATGCTGGTTAAAACCCATCGTCCAGAAAGAGATCACTTTCACTTTTGGATCGGCATACAGTTTTGCCAGTTCAAGCAGTGAATCTTTTTGTACGCCCGTCATTTCAGCGGTTTTTTCTAACGTATATTCAGCAACAAAGGCTTTATATTCGTCGAATGTCATCGGCGTTGATTTATCGCTGTTGGGATTTTTCGCGGCTTTTTCTAACGGATTATTTGGACGTAAACCGTAACCAATATCGGTTTCACCGCGCCGAATATTGACATGTTTATCCAGAAAATCCTGATTTACCGCGCCGTTCTGAATAATGTAGTTGGCGATATAGTTTAAGATCACCAAATCCGTTTGCGGTTTGAAAATAATCGGATTGTCCGCCAGCTCAAAGCTGCGGTTTTCAAAGGTGGAAAGTACCGCAACTTTAACCTCAGGATTAGACAAACGGCGGTCGGTAATGCGTGACCATAAAATCGGGTGCATTTCCGCCATGTTGGAACCCCACAACACGAACGCATCAGCTTGTTCGATGTCATCGTAGCAGCCCATCGGTTCGTCCATACCAAAGGTACGCATAAAGCCGACAACCGCACTCGCCATACAGTGACGGGCATTAGGATCGATATTATTGGAGCGGAAACCGGCTTTAAACAGTTTCGCCGCGGCATAACCTTCCCAGATAGTAAACTGACCGGAAGCAAACATGCCGCCGCCGTTTGGTCCTTTATCTTTAAAGGCTTTTTTGTATTTTTCACTCATGATGGTGAACGCTTGATCCCAGCTTACCGGAGTAAACTCACCATCTTTATTGAATTCACCGTTTTTCATTCGCAGCAGCGGTTGAGTTAAACGGTCTTTTCCGTACATAATTTTTGGTAGAAAGTAGCCTTTAATGCAGTTTAAACCGCGATTCACCGGTGCATCAGGATCGCCCTGTGAAGCGACCATTCGACCATTTTGTGTACCAACCAGAACGCTGCAACCTGTACCGCAGAAACGGCACGGTGCTTTGTCCCACTTAATGGCATCATCACCATCGGCAGCAACAGCAACCGTCGGGATTGTCATTCCGGCAGCGACTGCGGCAGCTGCCACTGCATTGGCTTTCATGAAGTCTCTACGACTGAGTTTCATGGCATATCCTCACCTTGCTCATCTTGCTGGTGATAAACCAGCGACACCGCCAACACGCCCGCCATATCTCGTGTTGACTCAATTTGGGCAAACAGTTCATCGGAATTGTTTGCCTGCATAACAACGACTAACTTGCCTTCTTCTTTGTTCACGCAAGGGATCTCTGTCCCCGATAGCGCGCACAATGCTTCACTAACAGTTGCAATATCGTCCGGTTTTACGCGAACGATCAAACTACATACATGCCATTCATTGGGTTGTTTCATTATTTTTATCGCTATTTGTTATTGCTCGTTTCTTATATTTTGGGGTGATGTTGTATTTAATTCCCCGCCACAAAAGGGTATTTTCATCGGTAAAACCGAATGATGGTTATTGCTCCGACGTTAAGAAACCCTAATCGCCTGAACCGGACAACTTCGGATACAAGCACCGCAGCCGGTACAGCTCGCCATATCAAGTACCGGTTGCGCCGTTGTACCTAAACGAAGCTGAAACTTAATCGCGCCTGTTTCACATTCGTCCTGACAACTGCGGCAAGTCACGCCTTGATTCATCAGGCAAGATTGACCAATGCTGGCAACTCGCTGCCATGCAGGTGTATCGATCGGACGAAATACCGGTTCAGGGCAAACTTCCGCGCAGCGTCCGCAAAATGTGCATTCAGCGCGCTGGAAATCAATTTCTGGAAAAGCCTGCTGACTGCTGGCGATCAAAACGCCGGTTTCACAGGCATCAACACAAGCATGACAACGGCTACAGAGGTCGGTAAATTGCTCCTCTGCTATCGACCACGGCGCTCTAATGGTTGAACTACGATGCCATTGCCCGCGTAACAGATTGCGTCTCGATAAAATTGCCATGCTAAAGCCCTTATCGGCTACTTATTAAGACTATGGTGAGATTAAGTTAATCGTTGATAAGCCAGTAATATAATTACCCATTGTAGGTAAATAGGCAGGTTGGTTGCGCTAGATCAATCATCTGCGGCATTTTTCGCCGAATATTTGAGCCATGTACGATTTTATTCAGGAATTTTTCCGCCAAACACCGCAGAATAATCAGTTATCAGTGGGGATAAGGATCATAAAAAATGATGCAGTCGGTTAAACGTTCGGTCACCAGCTCTATTGCACGCATGTTGATCGCTATTGTGATCCTTTCAATTTTGTCCACCTCGCTGGCGCTGGTAACGCTCGCTGCCAGCCGAACTGATGCGGAAGCTATTAATATTTCCGGTTCGCTGCGTATGCAAAGCTATCGTTTAGCTTACGATTTGACGACCAACTCACTTTATCTCAACGCGCATATTCATCAATATGACGACTCGATAAATGCACCTGCGTTAAAAGAGATCAACTCATTCTATTTTCCTAAAGATATTCAGCAAAAATATCAAACCCTGTTAGATCGCTGGAAATTACTGGAACAAGATCTCAGAAACGGAAATGATAATATTTATATCAATCAGTTAGGTGATTACGTTCATCAAATTAATGATTTTGTCTTAGCGATTCAGATTTTTTCTGAACTAAAACTGAAAGTGACCAGCGCGATTAGTATCGCCAGTTTCCTGATCACCGCTGGATTGGTGTTCTTTGTTATCTACTTTAGCCGCAGTAAAATCGTTGCGCCGCTCAATCGTATGGTTACTGCCAGTCACTATATTCAAACCGGTCATTTTGATCATCAGCCGCTCGATACCAGCCAGCCCAATGAGCTTGGCGTGCTGGCAAGTGCTTTTACAACAATGTCATCAGAACTGGCGAAACTGTATCAATCGCTGGCGCAGAAAGTCGAAGAGAAAACGCTGAGACTCACCGAAGCCAATCGCTCACTTGGTGTGTTGTATGACTGCCTGCAAGCGTTGAGCGTCAGTCAGGTTGAGCGCCAGTGTTTTGAGCAAGTGCTGCGGATTGTGCATGACAGCCAAAAGCTGAAAATTATCCGCCTTGAAGTGCAGGATAGCGGCGAAGGACGCTGGGTGATCGAGGAAGGAACTGAGGATAAAAATCAGCGCTGGCAACATCTGGCATTGCAGCAAGACGAAATCAATTTAGGGGCATTAAGCTGGCAATGTTCAGATTCGCCGGTTTACCCACAATTAATCGAAAATGTGAGTAATATACTCAGTCGCGGTATCTATTTTAATCGGGCGCAAAAACGCTATTTGCAAGTTTTGTTAATGGAGGAGCGCGCGACTATCGCCCGCGAACTGCATGACTCGCTGGCGCAATCACTCTCTTTCCTGCGGATTCAACTTACGTTGCTTAAAAGAGTCATTCCCGATGATAATAATACCGCTAAACGTGTTATTAATGATTTTGATCAGGCACTTTCCAGCGCTTATTATCAATTACGAGAATTGTTGGCGACATTCCGTTTAACGATACAGGAAGCGGATTTGCATGAAGCACTTAATCAATTAATCACACCGTTACAGGCACAAACGGAAGTCCCGATTCAGCTCCACTGTGCGTTATCATCACAGGCATTAAATGCACAGCAGCAAGTCCATGCGTTGCAGATTGTCCGTGAAGCCGTGCTGAATGCCATTAAACACGCAAATGCCAAAACCATTAATGTCAGTTGTGAACCAACAGCAGACGGTAATAATATGCTGACCATTACCGATGATGGCTTAGGTATTCAAAGTGTTGATGAACCAGAGGGGCATTACGGATTAAATATTATGAGTGAACGGGCAGCACGCTTAGGCGGAACGCTATCCATCAGGCGAAGAGAGCAAGGCGGAACTTGTGTTTGTCTTATTTTTCCGCAACAGTAACTATCCATAACAGTAACTATCCGTAACAAAAAGTAAATAGCACTATTTAGTAGTAAGTTGTCACAATAATAAGTTGTCATAATAAGCAGTAATTAACCTCAGATTTGGATAAGAAAACGGTAAAAATGTTAGATTAATAATTAAAGAATAATTTGTAGAGACGGTAATTGAACTGCTGCCTATTGATTTCATGGTAGTTTGGCGACGGAAAATCACATAATTATTTGAAATTTATCGTAATAATATAACTTCTTATCTAAAGCTCAGGTTAACTATGTTAACAATAAAGTGCATAAAAAATAATTATTAAATTTATCGAGCGAGCAGCTTAAAAAAATATTCAAAGAATGGAGCAATAACAGTGCAAGAACAAAACGATAGCCCAAAATGTAATATCTTGATCGTGGACGATCACCCATTGATGCGGCGCGGTGTGCGTCAATTATTAGAACTGGAACCGTCACTGAATATCGTCGGCGAAGCCAGCAACGGTAATGAAGCCATCACTTATGCTGTCCGGCTACTTCCTGATTTAATCTTACTTGATCTGAATATGAAAGGTTTATCCGGTCTGGATACCCTGAAAGCGCTGCGTAACGAGGGAATTGCTGCGCGTATTATTGTGCTGACGGTTTCTGATTCGCGCAGTGATATTTATGCTCTGCTGGACGCAGGCGCAGATGGTTATCTGCTTAAAGACAGCGAACCCGAATTGCTGTTAGAGCAAATCACTAAAGCCGCTAACGGTGAAAACGTGTTCAGTGACGTTATCCTTGAATATCTGGCAACCCGCGATGACCAAACCGATCCGTTTGAATCCCTCACCGAACGTGAACTTGACGTTTTGCAAGAAGTGGCGCGCGGTATGTCTAACAAACAAATCGCCTCACATCTGCATATATCCGAAGAAACAGTAAAAGTGCATATCCGCAATATGCTGCGAAAACTCAACGTCCGCTCACGCGTCGCAGCAACGGTGATGTTTTTAGAGAGGAAAGGGATCTAGAGTTTAAGTTCATTACTGATAGCGGTATAAGAAATCAGTTAATATATTGATAATAAATAATAATTCGTAGGGGCGGCAACCTGCCGCCCGTTTATTTCATCGTAGTTTGGCGGGCGGTTAACAACCGCCCCTACGCAAGAACCATATAATTATTTGAAATTTATCGTAATAATATAACTTTTCATTCTGAGTTCAGATTCTATATCTTCTCCTGTTTTTGTCCCGCTAACCTCAACACCTATTTGCTAATCCCCTCAATTTCCGGCAGGCTTATCATATAGATCTATAAGAGATAACAAGGAATCCATTTTGCAAACGACATACAACCTCTACGGTATTAAAAACTGCGATACCATTAAAAAAGCGCGCCGTTGGCTGGAAGAACATCAGATCGATTATCGTTTCCATGATTACCGCGCTGACGGTTTAGATGACGCGTTATTACAGCGTTTGATTGATAGTTTAGGCTGGGAGGCATTGTTAAATACGCGCGGTACAACCTGGCGTAAACTTAGCGACGAGCAGAAAGCGGCGGCAACTAACGAAGCGGGAGCAAAAGCCTTGATGCTGACGCAGCCTGCCATCATTAAACGTCCGGTATTAGAATGCGGCAACGAGATGCTGTTAGGTTTTTCTGCCGAAAGTTATCAGCAATTTACTGGCGGAGAGAGCCGCACTTACAAGGATTAATAAGCTATGTTCTGTCCGGTTATTACTTTAGCGCAGCAGCTAATCAAACGTCCCTCTCTTAGCCCAAATGATGAGGGCTGTCAGCAGTTGATAATTGATCGCCTCAAAGCCATCGGTTTTACCGTTGAAGAGATGAATTTTGGCGATACCCTGAATTTTTGGGCTTGGCGCGGCAGCAATAATATCAACGCACCCACGCTCGCCTTTGCCGGTCATACTGATGTCGTTCCTGTCGGTGATGAAAGCCATTGGTCGCAGCCGCCTTTTGAACCAACGATTCGTGATGGTTTTCTGTACGGGCGCGGCGCAGCAGATATGAAAGGTTCACTGGCGGCGATGGTAGTTGCCGCAGAACGTTTTGTCACCGTTAATCCCTATCATCACGGGCGTTTAGCTTTTTTGATTACTTCCGATGAAGAAGCCAGCGCGGTTAACGGAACAGTAAAAGTGGTTGAAGCGCTGCGCGCGCGCCAGGAACGCGTGGATTATTGTCTGGTCGGTGAGCCGTCCAGTAACGAGCGTGTCGGTGATGTGGTGAAAAATGGGCGGCGCGGTTCGATCACCGCTAATCTGACCATTCACGGTACACAAGGTCATGTCGCTTATCCGCATCTGGCGGATAATCCGGTCCATCGTGCTGCGCCATTTATCCATGAGCTGGTGAGTACCGAATGGGATCGCGGCAATGAGTTTTTCCCTGCAACCAGTATGCAGATCGCCAATATTCATGCCGGAACCGGCAGTAATAACGTGATACCTGCCGATCTGTTTATTCAGTTTAACTTCCGTTACAGCACCGAACTGACTGATGAACAGATTAAGCAAAAAGTTCAGGCAATGCTGGATCGCTATCAGTTGCGTTACACTCTTGAGTGGAATCTCTCCGGTAAGCCATTCTTAACACCGCGCGGAAAGCTGGTTGATGCAGTAACTTACGCCATTGAATCTTATGCTTCTATTACACCGCAATTACTTACCAATGGCGGTACATCTGACGGGCGTTTTATCGCGCAGATGGGGACACAAGTCGTTGAACTTGGTCCGGTAAATTCGACGATCCATAAAGTGAATGAATGCGTTAAAGCGGCTGATCTACAGCTACTTAGCCGTATGTATCAGAAAATTATGGAGCAATTGTTAGTATGAGTGCCGTTAATGTAATGAGCAGCGCGATGCTTACCGGTCAGAGTGATAAACATCTGGCTACGCTATCGGGCAATCATCGTTTACAGCCGGAAGCGGTAAATGCGTTTTTCGCCATGCAGACAGCAGCACGGCAAGCAGGATTTAATCTACAACCCGCCAGTACCTTTCGCGATTTCGCCAGACAGCAAACCATCTGGAACGAGAAATTTCGCGGATTGCGTCCGGTGCTGGACGCAGCAAGCCAGCCGCTCGATATTACTCACCTTAATGATGAGCAACGTTGCTGCGCCATTTTGCGCTGGTCTGCGCTGCCTGGTGCAAGTCGTCATCATTGGGGAACGGATCTGGATATTTACGATCCCGACTTATTACCTGCCAGTCAAAAGTTACAGCTTGAACCCAGTGAATATGAAGATGGTGGCTATTTCGCGCCGTTAACGCGCTGGTTAACAGCAAATATGACAAATTTTGGCTTTTATCGCCCTTTTGTTGATAATCATGGCGGTGTCGCCGTCGAGCCGTGGCATCTTAGTTATGTACCGCTGGCAAAATCCGCCGAACAGATGCTAACACCGGAATTGTTGTTATCGGTCTGGCAGGATAAAGATATTGCCGGTTACGATTGGCTTTCGCATCATCTTGAGCAGGTATTTAAGTGTTATATCAATAATAATTAAAAAATAAATTGTAGAGACGACAATCTGTCGCGCCTACGAAAAACCAGATGATTTCAATGAGTTAAACGCACATAATTATTTAAAATTTATAGTAATAAAAATAAGAGGCATCACAATGCAATGGCTTTCACATTACTGGTGGATCATTCTGATCATTTTGATCGGTATGTTTATCAATGGCATCAAGGCGTTATCCAGAATTAATTATTACAAATCACTAACGCGGGAATCAAAACTACCGCCTCACCGCGATAACAATGCCGCGTGGGATAAAGAGGAAGATGAGAAGTGGGAAAAAAGTAATAACGAGAACAGCGATAAAAAATAAATTACTCGTCAGGGCAACACGTGTTGTTGCCCGTCAACAAACCGGTATCTTCGCTTCAACCCAACGCTGCCAGTAAGTACATTGCTCTGAGTCCAATGTTTGTAACGCCGCGCCTACTTCTTCCCGCCACAATCGAACCAGCGCTTTACGTCCGCTCACTTGTTGCTGCTCAATTAACACCGCCATTGCTGTTTGCTGCTCCAACCATTGCCGCAAGCTGTAACATACTGCCTGTTGATGGCGCAGTAAGCGATATAACGAAACTTGGCTGGCTTCGATCGTGCGGTGAGCAAAGGCAAATCCTGCCAGCTCGCGCCAGTCTTCTTCGGTTAACGGAGCGGGAATAATATCCGTCACGTAGTGCAATTTAACGCACGGCAATAGTTGATTAAGGAAGAAATGCCGTTGAGCGCGGCGCGCTAATTTGATCGCCGCTTGGTTGAAAGGAACGATCGCCATCGCTGAATAACAACCGCTGCTGGCTTCTTTATGGCTGCCCAGATGAATCAGCTCAAAGCCGCAAGCCTGCCAGAATTGCCAGAGTTCATCGGTATAACCAAAGCTGACAGAGAGATAATCCAGCCCGCGCTGTTTGGCTTGCTCAATTTGCTGTGTGATCATGGCGTGAGCAATACCTTGTCGGCGCAATGCGCTGTTAACGGCTATGCGGCTGATTCGCATGGAACGCAATTGCGGCGCTTGATACTCTGCGCCATG
The DNA here is from genome assembly GCA_031261005.1 of Enterobacteriaceae bacterium. GTDB lineage: Bacteria > Pseudomonadota > Gammaproteobacteria > Enterobacterales > Enterobacteriaceae > JAISKF01. Next base: position 55,628 of record JAISKF010000031.1, read on the forward strand.
CGCTGCCAGTGATTGTGCGACCAAATTTCCGCGCGGTCGTCTGCGCCCTGCCCATACTTCACGCGCGAGATCGGCGGATAATCCGCCCTCTTCCACCAGCCAAAGTGCAGCAATCACCGATTGTTGCTGATCTAAACCAACGGCAAATGTTTGCCCTACCGCATCAAACAAACGACGCAGATCCAGCGGACTGGTGCGGTAATGCGCGCTGGTCAGCAATCCATAAAACTGATGCAATAAATGCGGATTTTCCGTGAGTTGCTGCTGACTCAGCGAGGTGATTTGCTGTAATACGCCCGCGTGTTCAGGCAAGCGATTTTCAGCGTCCATCAATAATAGCTGATTAATGATGCGCTCTAGCGGATCATTATCTGCCCAGCGAATCGGTTGTTGCAGGGCGAGTAAATTCAGTTCTGGCAATTCAGCACACAGTTTGAGTAAAAAACCTCTGCCACTGCCTTCATAACCTTGCACGGTGGTAGTCATCAACACGCGCGGGAAGAACTTCATTAAGCGCTTGAGCTGCGGCGCGGGAATGGCGGCGGCTTCATCAATAATCAGCCAGTCAACATTTGTTGGCGCTTCAGACTGACAAACTGCCAGCAGAGCATCAGGAGCGAAGAACATGACGCGATTTTGCGCCCAACGCTGCAATGTCTCTGTTGCAGATTGATTCGGTGCAGTCAGCCAGATTTGCCCGCTGCCGTGCCACTGCGCCGCTAACATACCTGCCAGCGTTGATTTACCGCGCCCGCGTCGGGCGATCAGTGCGTAATAACCGCGATCGCCATTCAATAATGTTGTTAATAGATTTTGCTGCTCGGCGGTTGCACTGTTATTGGGCTGTATCCATGCCGGACGCGATTTCAGTAACGGTGCAGAAAATTCTGTGCCTTGCTGCCAAAACAATACATCACTATCAGCGTTCACTGTTTGCTGAAAATAAGTCACAAAATTCGGCGTGGCAATAGCGTATTGGCTTTCGCTCCAACGCAAGCTGTCAGAGTCAGGCGTCTGCGCCCAAGTTTGCCAGTCAGGTAATAGCAATACCAGCAAACTGCCCGCAGCAAGCGTGCCGGAAACGGCGGCAAGCGCTTCTACATTTAGCCCATCGGTAGCGTCAAAAACCAGATGATGAAATTCCGATCCCAATAAATTATGGACGGTAGCAGGTTTGCGTTGCGGATTCGGATAATCGGTTAGCGGTGTGCTGGCGATCCATAACCAATCACCGTGATATTTTTCACTAAGATTAAGCGCTTGTTGCCGACACCATAACGCTTGCCCGCTGAGGATCAGCAGACGGCGCACGCCAGATCGCTGCATTTGATTTAAGCAGGAGGTTAAGTCGAGGCTTATCATCTTTTAGGTTTTATCAATAATCAGTGACAACATACCGGCAGCAATCATCGGACCGACCGGCACTCCGCGAAAAAAAGCAACGCCGATAATCGTACCGATCAATAATCCCGTGACAATTGTTGGGTGATAACTCATCAACGTTAAACCGCGCCCCGCCAGCCAAGCAACCAGAATACCAATCACAATTGCTGCCAGTGATTTCCAGTTAACAAATACCTGCATCAATGCCGATGCAGTCATATTGCTGGTTGCCAGCGGGATCATGACCACAATGGTCAAAATAATCAGCCCTGCTGTCATGCCATATTTCTGAACCATAGGAAAAGCAGCCGCGAGCGGCGTCAGGCGCATAATCAAAATGATCAGAATAGCGATAGTCACCGCATTGTTATGACTTAAAATACCCAGCCCTGCCAGAACGAGCAGGACAATAAGTGTAGGATCGATACTGGACATGGATTGAAATTCTCTGGATTGGGGAGCTGTGCGGTTATTTTATACGATGATGAGGCTAACCGCCGGATAGTGATCTAATCCGGCAATTAGCATAACGCAAATCGGGCAGGAATTATAACTTATCAATTACAACTTATCGGCAGCGAATGTATTACATTGGCGATAATCGCCGCTATCAAATCCGCGTTTAAACCATGTATAACGCTGCTGAGAAGTACCGTGCGTAAAGCTGTCAGGGATCACGCGACCGGTACTTTGCTTTTGCAGGCGATCATCACCAATCGCTTGTGCCGCATTCAGCGCCTCTTCAATATCACCACTTTCTAATACGTTTTGCTGCTTCATGCTGTTGCCCCAAACACCGGCGAAGCAGTCAGCTTGCAGCTCTTGTTTCACGGATAACTGATTAACTTCCGCTTGATTGCGCGCTTTCTGCTGCATCGCACGAACTTTATCGCTGATACCCAATAGATTTTGTACGTGATGCCCGACTTCATGCGCGACAACATACGCTTCAGCAAAGTCACCGCCTGCTTTTAGTTTGTTTTCCATATCCTGATAGAACGATAAATCGATATAGACGGTTTTATCCAGCGGGCAGTAAAACGGGCCCATCACCGATTCACCTGTGCCGCAGCCAGTGCGGGTTGCGCCGCGATATAGCACTAATTTTGGATCTTGATAAACGCTGCCTTGCTGTTTAAAAATCGTACCCCATGTATCTTCCGTCGATGCCAGAACCACTGACGTGAATTTTGCCATTTCATTATCTTGCGGAGAAGAAACTGGCGCTGAACGCTGCTGCGTCTGAGTGATGGAAGATCCGTCGCCTGTCAGTAATGGCGTTAAATCGACGCCGTAATAACCGGCAACCAGCACCACCACTAGCAAAACTAATCCGCCTTTGCCGCGCGGCAGACGAAAACCGCCGCCACCTGATCCGGTAGAAAAACCATTAGAATTTTCACGGCGATCTTCCACGTTATTGCTTTCCCGACGACCTTGCCAGCGCATAATTTTATCTCTCGTTATTGAATTACTTTTAGCCCAATGTTTGAGCTAACTTGAAAGTCTGATAAGAATTTATATTATTACTATGAATTTCAAATAATTATATGATTTTTAAATAGAGGCGACAATCTGCCGTCCGCCAATCCATAGTGAAATCAACAGGCGGCAAATTGCCGCTACTACGAATTATTCTTTATTATCAATTCATTAACCTACTATTTTCGCTATTTTATTATCCAGACTTAACATTAATTTATTTTATTAGATCTGATTTGAGTATAGGTAGAAAACTAGAAAATGCTCATTAGATTAATCAGCGGTTTAGATAAGTAATTATATTATTACGATAAATTTCAAATAATTATATGGTTCTTGCGTAGGGGAGGTTGTTAACCGCCCGCCAAACCACGATGAAATAAACGGACGACAAGTTACCGCCACTGTAAATTATTTTTTATTATCAATACATTAACTGAACATGTTTACCATTCTCTTATCCCAACCTCAGGTGAGATTCGATAGGAATCGTTTTTTAAAAAGGAGATAGCTGGAAATTAAAAAGCCGGAATTAACCGGCTTTAGAGGTTGTTATAACAAAAAACGGCAATACGAAATCGATTGCGTCATCAGTCCAAATTAATACCCAGACGATGCGCTACTTCTTCATACGCTTCAATCAAGCCGCCAAGACTTTGACGGAAACGGTCTTTATCCATTTTATTCAGTGTGGTTTTATCCCACAGACGGCTGCCATCTGGAGAGAATTCATCACCCAGAACGATTTCGCCTTTAAACAAACCAAACTCTAGTTTGAAGTCCACCAGAATCAGACCGGCATCATCAAACAGTTTACCCAGCACTTCATTCGCTTTGTAACTCAGTTCTTTCATGCGAGCCAGATTAGACTCATTCACCCAGCCAAAGGTCTTACAGTAAGATTCATTAACCATTGGATCGTGCATAGCATCATTTTTCAGAAACAAATCGAAAATTGGCGGATTCAGTTCCAGACCCTCTTCAATGCCTAAACGACGAACCAGAGAACCAGCGGAACGATTGCGGATAACACACTCAACCGGCACCATCTGTAATTTTTTAACCAAAACTTCGGTATCGGAAAGAAGACTTACCATCTGTGTTGGAATGCCTGCTTCTTCCAGTTTGCTCATGATGAAATAATTAAACTTATTATTCACCATTCCCTTGCGATCAAACTGCTCAATACGTTGCCCGTCCAGCGCTGAGGTGTCATTACGAAATTCCAGAACCAGCAGATCTGGGTCCTCTGTTGTATAAACGGTTTTTGCCTTACCACGATAAAGTTCGGCTACTTTTTGCATCTTCAGTAATCTCCGTTGATTAAAAATAAATGAATTTCTGTTGACGGTGGAATAAAAAAGGGGCGTACAGCCCCTTTTTTATCATTTAGTTACTCCCGGATTCCCGGTTAAACGCTGCCTGTAGTATCGTTACCAGCGAGTCGTTATCGCTGTCTTTTACTACCTGACCTTTATCTGTACTGAACTGCACGCTACTGCGATTTTCTAAATCACCCACCTGAAGTTTGTATTCGCCATTCTTCAGACTTGGTTCAGAAACACCCAGATCTGACCAATTTGCTCTTGATGATTTGTAGGTTACGTTAATCAAGCCTTGAGGTTTATTACGTTCGGTGATTTCCATACCAACGCTTTGTAATACCGCTGGCAGACGTTCCCAAATGTAACTAAATGGTGTGCGAATAATAATAACCGGTAAGCCGGTATCATCATGCGCGCCTTGAAGAACGATATTTCCGCCATTTTTCCGTGCTTTTTGAGCTTCCAGATCGTGTTGTTTTTTATCCATCACTTCACTGATACTGTTCAGCATGTTGATGCTGTAACGCTGTAAGCTGGAGCTGGCTATATCGCTAACACTCTTATCACCGCTTTTTAACTCAAGTGTTTTAACAGAAAGCTGATTCTGATAACCCTGAGACTGAACGGAGATTTGATAACGCGCGCTGTATGCTGCATTTTCATCATTACGCTGCCAGTCAACCCAATCAGTGGTTAATGTTTTGTTGGCATCTTGACGATCGGTAATTTTGTAGCCTTTTTGATCCAGTGCATCAATCAATTGAGACCAAAGCGCTTTATTATCAGCACTGTTCTCTAATGAAAGCGTAGCGGAATCGCTTGAAGACTGCACGCGAGAACCGCTCACTAATGCCAATGGCTGTGATGGCGGGCGAATATCCAGCTCCATTCCAGTACGACCTTCTGCAACTGGACGGTTATTCACCGCATACTGACCATTCTGAGCAGGCAAAATCATGCCTGCCGGTGCGTGTAATTCCTTTAATGCAGGTGCTTTCAAATAGTCATCATCGCCATTTGCTTGCTGTTTATATGACTGATCGTTAGAACAAGCCGCCAACAATACGACCAATGAAACACCAACTATTTTCTGTAATGAGTTAACCATTAAATTTTCCTAAAATTTATATACCCTGCATCTTTCTGGATACAGGGTATAACTCATAATAAACCAGCAGACTTTAACGCCTGTTCAACGACTGGGCGAGCACTCTGTGCCAGCGGAGTCAGCGGTAAACGCATGGTATCACCGGCAATTAAGCCTAAACGAGAACATGCCCATTTAACAGGAATAGGGTTTGATTCTACAAACAATTTAGTATGTAACGGCATTAACAATTGATTAAGACGACGCGCTTGTGCGAAATCACCTGCTGCTGCTAATTCACATACCTGAGCCATTTCGCGTGCTGCAACATTCGCTGTTACAGAAATCACGCCCCGACCGCCTAACTGCATAAAACCTAAAAAGGTTGCATCATCACCGCTCAAAAAGATGAAATCATCTTTTACTAAACCTTGAGTTTGCGTCAGTCGGTTTAGATTACCGGTCGCATCTTTCAAAGCAACGATATTCGGCACTTCAGACAAACGGGCAACGGTTTCAGGTAACATATCACAACCTGTACGACCGGGTACATTATAGAGGATTTGCGGCAAATCGGTATGTTCCGCAATCGCTTTAAAATGTTGGAACAAACCTTCCTGACTTGGCTTGTTGTAATAAGGTGTTACTGACAAGCAGCCCACCACACCAATATCGTTAACTGACTGCGTTAACGTAATTGCTTCGTCCGTTGCATTTGAACCCGTTCCCGCGATAACAGGAATGCGCCCATCGGCTAACTCGACGGTTAATTTTACCGCATCAATATGTTCAGCATGACTTAATGTTGATGATTCGCCAGTGGTGCCTACAGAAACAATTGCAGTCGTACCGCTAGCCACATGATAATCAACAAGTTTTTTCAAGCTAACACGGTCAACAGAACCATCAGAGTTCATCGGTGTAACCACTGCAACTATACTACCCGTAAATATTTCCGTAGACATACGCTATCCCCCTTAATAAACATAGCAAACATGGTACTTTTGACTAATAGCGAAAAGCAAGCAACAACATCACTCTAACCGCTTGTGTGGGTGATTTTTTTATGTTTACCATAGTAACACTCTTAGATCTCTATTTCAGGCAGGAAGTTTTATCGTGCCACAGCAATCTGAATACTATCTTGTTATTACCGCATTAGGTACTGATCGTCCGGGTATCGTGAATACTATTACCCGCCATGTGAGTAGTTGCGGCTGTAATATTGAGGATAGCCGCCTGGCGCTGCTCGGCGAAGAATTCACTTTTATCATGCTGCTGTCCGGCGGTTGGAGCGCCATGATGCTACTGGAATCTACGCTGCCGCAAAAAGGCGTGGAACTAGACCTGCTCATTGTGATGAAGCGCACCACTCAACACCCGCGCCCTGCCATGCCCATTACTATGTGGGTCAGAGTCGAAGTAAAAGATTCCCCACATATCATTGAACGTTTTACCAATTTATTTGATGCCGCAGAAACCAGCATTGCGGAACTCACATCAAAAACCAGCATTAGCGAAATAAACAAAGAACCAATGCTTTGTATTGAAATTACGCTGCACAGTGCCTTAACCGGTACGCATAATCTTGTGGAGCAAGAGTTCTATCGACTCTGTACAGAACTCAATGCACAAGGCAGTATTAATATCGTTATCAATCCACAGCACGAACAGAAGGACGAAAATCAGTGATAAATCCATTGAAAGCCGGTGATACCGCCCCTGAATTTACACTTTTGGATCAAGATGGTGAGGAAATAAGCCTGAGCGATTATCGCGGGCAAAGAGTCCTTATCTATTTTTATCCTAAAGCCATGACACCCGGTTGTACCGTACAAGCCTGCGGATTACGGGATAATATGGACGAACTGAAAACATTAGGCGTTGACGTTCTCGGTATCAGTACCGATAAACCGGAGAAACTTTCACGCTTTGTCGAACGGGATTTGCTGAACTTCACCCTGCTTTCTGATGTTGATCATAAAGTTTGTGAGATGTTTGGCGTTTGGGGTGAAAAAAACTTCATGGGAAAAACCTATGATGGCATTCACCGAATCAGTTTTTTAGTCGGCGCTGACGGTAAAATCGAAAAAGTGTTTGATGACTTTAAAACCAGTAATCATCATGAAATCGTTCTAAACTATTTAAACGAACATAAGGGTTAACACTAATTTGAACTTATTTGCAGTAAGTGATGACTTATTGCAAATAACTCTTTGCCGTAAATAAAAAAGAAAGCGATCTTTAATACTTATGGCGTGCCGATGTGTTCAGCAGACTACTCCCTGTACTATTTGAATCGCATCATGGCGACTCACAGTATTACAGGGATAAAATCATTTCTGGAATGGATAACATTATGTCTACCCGCTTACGCAAATCCTTACTCGCTGCGCTTTTCAGTACCACACTTGTAGCTACAACGACTTTGTGTATTCCTGTCATTGCAGCAGTTTCCGATACTACCAGCAATTTGCCGGATATTGGTACGGCGGCTGGCGGCACGTTAAGTATCAATCAAGAGCTATTAATGGGCGATTTTTATGTCCGGCAACTGCGTGCTGGCGCGCCATTAATTAATGATCCTTTGCTCTCCAACTACATGAATAGCTTGGGGAAAAAATTAGTTTCCAAAGCCGATTCGGTGAAAACGCCTTTCCATTTTTATCTGATTCAAAATGATGAGATCAATGCTTTTGCATTCTTTGGCGGCAATGTCGTGCTGCATTCATCATTACTACGCGAAACCGATGATGAAAGCGAACTGGCATCGGTTATGGCGCATGAAATATCTCACGTTACTCAACGCCATTTAGCCAGGGCAATGGAAGAGCAGCAGCGTAATGCGCCGTTAACTTGGGCGGGTGCGCTTGGTTCTATCCTGCTGTCGATGGCAAACCCGCAAGCAGGTATGGCGGCATTAAGTACCACGCTTGCCGGAACACAGCAAGGCATGATCAGTTTTACCCAAGCTAATGAACAGGAAGCTGACCGTATCGGGATTCGCGTGTTGCAGCTTAGTGGTTTTGATCCTATGGGTATGCCTGATTTTATGCAGAAACTCGCGGATAAATATCGTTATGCCAGCAAACCGCCAGAAATGTTGCTGACTCACCCGATGCCAGACAGCCGTATGTCTGATACTCGCAGCCGCGCCAGTCAGCTAGGTCATCGTGAAGTTCAGTCCTCGCAAGATTACTTCCTCGCTAAAATTCGAGCTTTAGGCATGTACGGCAATCCTAACGGTGGTTTCAACGGTGATAGCGGCAGTCTGAATCAATATATGCTTGATGAGTATAAAAAAGGGAATGCGCGTGAGCAGTTAGCGGCGAATTATGGTCAAGCAATCCTTGCTTATAAAGCTAAACAATACGATGAAGCACGCAATATTATCCAACCGCTGCTGACTCAACAGCCGAATAATGTTTGGTTCCTCGATCTGGCAACGGACATTGATCTGGAGCAGAACCGCGCCCCGCAAGCCGTAAGCCGTTTAGAGCAAGCAATAAAAGGTCAGCCTGCCAACACAGTGCTGCAACTTAACTTAGCCAATGCTTATATCGAAGCCAGACAACCAGCAAAAGCGACGGCAATATTAAATCGTTATACCTATGCGAATCCGGTGGATCTTAACGGTTGGGATTTACTCGCAAAAGCCAGTGCCGATCAAGGTCTGCGCGATGAAGAGCTGGCAGCCAGAGCAGAAAATGTGGCGTTATCAGGGCAACTGGATCAAGCAATCTCTATGCTCGCTTCCGCCAGCTCATCAGTACCAACTGGCAGCCTGAAACAAGCGCGTTATGATGCGCGCATTGATCAGCTACGCCAGTTGCAGCAGCGGTTTAAACAATTTGAATAATTGGGGGAAAGATGTCTAAAAACAAAACAGTAACAATCTATCATCACCCGCGTTGCGGCACTAGCCGAACCACGCTGGCACTATTAGAAGAGAAAGGGATCAAGCCGGAAATCGTGCTGTATATGGATAATCCGCCGGACAGCGCCCATATCAAAACCTTACTGAAACAGCTTGGTTTCAGTTCTGCACGCCAACTGATTAGAACTAAAGAAGATTTGTATAAAGAACTGAATTTATCAGAAGCCTCAGAACAGCAATTAATTGATGCGATGAGTGCTAATCCAAAACTGATTGAGCGTCCGATCGTGCTGGTTGGCGGTCAAGCGCGTTTAGGGCGTCCGCCGGAAAAAGTATTGGAAATTCTCTGAGAGAAATCAGAGATCCAACGCCTCTTTTACAAACGGAATCGTCAACTTACGCTGGGCAGTGATCGATGCACTGTCCAGATGATCTAACGTATTAAACAACGATCCCATATTGCGATCTAAACGTTTCAGCAAAAAGCGGCCAACATCTTCCGGCAGTTCAAACCCACGCAGTCTTGCACGCAGAATCAACGCCTGTAATTTATCGCTGTCAGACAAAGGTTGCAGCCGGTAAATTTGCCCCCAATCAAGGCGCGAAGCCAGATCAGGCAGCGAGAGATTTAACTGACGCGGCGGTGAATCACCGCTGATCAGCAAGCGGGTAAATCCTGTTTCCAAAATGCGATTATACAAATTGAAAATCGCCATTTCCCATTCAGCATCACCAGCAATGCACTCGATATTATCGATACACACCAACGCGAGCTGCTCCATGCCATCGAGGACTTCCGGCACAAAATAAGCGCGTTTATCCAATGGAACATAACCTACCGCCAGCCCTTGCGAAGACAGCTCCGCACATGCCGCACGCAGCAGATGACTTTTACCGCCATCTTTTCCCGACCAGAAATAGATATAAGTACTGTGTTCCCGACTTAACGCCGTATGAATAGCCGCCAGCAACGACGCATTTTCACCAGAATAGAAGCTGGCAAACGTCTCATCATCAGAAAGATAAAGAGGAAAGGATAGCTGCGTTGATGTATTCAGAAACACCTCAAATCAACAAGAAAAATCGTCTTACCAAATCAGGCAATAATAAGGGATCTGCCTGAAAACGGCACGATCCCTATTGTGTCTTATTGCTCGGTATGCGCTACCGCTTTTGGCAAAATCAGATTAAGCACAATGGCAATCACACCACACAGACTGATGCCCTGTAATGAATACTCACCAAAGTTAAACACCATACCGCCAATACCGAATACCAAGACGATCGAAACAATACACAGATTACGGGCAATGGAAAGATCCACTTTATTCTTCACCAGAATATTAATGCCGACCGCAGCGATAGAACCGAACAGCAACACCATAATACCGCCCATTACGACTGATGGAATGGTATTTAAAAAAGCGCCGATTTTACCGATAAATGACATAAATATCGCCCAACAAGCAGCGAACGTCATAATCACAGGATTAAAGTTACGTGTTAATGTCACTGCGCCGATAACTTCCGCATAAGTGATACATGGCGGACCGCCAAAACATGCTGCCGCCGACGTTGCCAAGCCGTCACCGCTTAATGTGCGATGCAAACCGGGATCTTTTGCATAATCTTTACCGGATACCGAACTGATTGCCATAATATCGCCGACATGTTCAATGGTTGGCGCGATAACGACAGGCAACATAAAAAGAATCGCCTGCCAGTGGAATTCCGGTGCAGTAAAATGAGGAATCGCAAACCACGGCGCATCAAGAACCGGTTGAAAATTCACCACGCCCATAAACAGAGCGACAATATAACCCACCACAATTCCTGACAGGATAGGAATCAAACGAAAAATTCCTTTTGCCCATACCGCAACTAATAGCGTGGTCAGTAACGAGATCATTGAGATAATGATGGCTGAACTGTAGTCAGGAAGCAAAACAGCACCGCCATCGCCGCTCTTACCCAGAGCCATATTTACCGCAGCAGGCGCGAGTGTCAGACCAATAATAGCGATCATTGGACCAGTCACTACCGGCGGCAATAAGCGATCAATAATTGAAGATCCGCGCAGCTTGATCAAACCGCCGAAGATCATATACATCACCCCCGCAGCAAACAGACCGCCCATCGTAGCAGGAATACCCCAAGTCTGGACGCCGTAGCTAATCGGTACAATGAATGCAAAAGAGGAAGCTAAGAAGACAGGCACTTTGCCTTTGGTACAAAGTTGGAATAACAAAGTCCCTAAACCGGCAGTAAATAGTGCGACGTTGGTATCTAATCCGGTAATCAACGGTACTAACACTAATGCCCCGAATGCGACAAACAGCATTTGTGCACCTACCAGTACGTTTTGCCATGCAGGCGGCTGCGCGCTGGTTATTGACGGTTGTTGCATAGAATAAACCTCTAGTTTGAGAGTCAAGATATTATGTATGCGCCGCGATTTCAGAGGTTTAAACAAGCGGCGAGGGATTCACAGCAACGTCCTTGTCACTCATACCTGTGGCAAATCAGTAACGACTATTTAATCGTAGTCGAATTATTTGCCGGTAAAACTTATCTATTCGTAATAGCCTATTTATTCGTAAAATTTATCTGTTCGTAAAACTTATTTAGTACCAAAGATCTTATCACCGGCATCACCCAGACCCGGAATGATATAACCGTTTTCATTTAAGCCTAAGTCGATAGAAGCCGTGTATAATTCAACGTCAGGGTGCGCTTTTTCCAACGCAGCGAGACCCTCCGGTGCAGCAACTAACACCAGCACTTTGATCGCGTGACAGCCCGCTTTCTTCAATAGATCGATAGTCGCGATCATTGAACCGCCGGTTGCCAGCATGGGATCAACCACCAGCGCCATACGCTCATCAATATTGGAAACTAACTTTTGGAAATACGGGACTGGTTTCAGTGTTTCTTCATCACGATAAACACCCACCACACTGATACGCGCGCTTGGCACATGCTCAAGAACACCGTCCATCATGCCAAGACCGGCACGTAAGATCGGCACTACAGTAATTTTCTTACCTTTAATTTGATCAACTTCAACCGGACCATTCCAGCCGTTAATTGTTACTTTTTCAGTTTCTAAATCTGCGGTTGCTTCATAAGTGAGTAAGCTGCCGACTTCTGCGGCTAATTCACGAAACCGTTTAGTGCTAATGTCGCCTTCACGCATCAGACCAAGTTTATGTTTAACTAGCGGATGCTTAACTTCAACGATTTTCATCTATTCTTTCCCCGTATCGCAGATGTTGCAGATGGTGCTAGCTGCTTGCAGATAGTTCGTAGCTGCACTGCCGTTCAAAAAAATCGGGGAATTATACCTGATAGCAAGTTAAATAGGTACGAGCCAGACACACTTTTGCGAAACAGACAAGAGAGCTGAGGATTTTTTCTTCATATCTTGTGCGATGGGGAAATAAGAATTTCAAGCAATGACATATTTTTTCGTAGAGGCGGCAACCTGCCGCCTCTATGGATTATTAATCTATTGTTTTTACCATTTTCTTATCCAATCTTGAGATTTATCACAATAAATTTCAATCAATTACATATTTTTTCGTAGGGGCGGCAACCTGCCGCCCGCCAAACTACTGTGAAATCAACGGGCGGCAGATTGCCGCCACTACGGATAATTCTTTATTAGTAATCTATTATTCTCGCTATTTCTTTATCCAAATCAGAGAATAAATTAACGCTCTCTAAACGCTTCGCGCGCTTTCATCACTGGTTTCAGGATATAGTCGAGGATTGTTTTTTCACCGGTGCGAATTTCAACGGTGGCGATCATGCCAGGAATAATCGGAAATTCTTTACCATTTTTCACGATTAACACCGATTTGTCGGTACGCACCATCACGCGGTAATAAGTATTATCACCGCGACCTTGACGCGCACGCTCTTCATCTTTTAACGCATCGGGGCTAATCAGCTCAACAACGCCATTTAAACCGCCGTAAATAGCATAATCATAAGCGGTAATTTTAACCGTTGCTGGTAAACCCGGACGCAAAAAAGCCACATCAGAAGGTTTGATTTTCGCTTCAACCAATAACTGATCATCAAGCGGGATAATCGACATGATCGTTCCGCCCTGCTGAATAACACCGCCAACGGTAGTCACGTTAATATTACTCACCGTGCCATGTACTGGCGCAACAATCGTGGTGCGGTTCATCACATCTTCACGAGCTGCTACGTTTTCAATAGACTGCGCTAATTCACTTTCAAACTTGGTCAGTTCGGTATTGGCTTCAGTACGGAATTTATTTTTACGTTCAGCAATTTGCAGGCGGAATTCATTCGCCTGACGTTTCATTCTTAACAGTTCAACTTCTGACATCAATCCTTTGTGTACCAGCGGTTCAGACATGCTGATTTCACTTTCCGCTAATTTCAGACTGGTTTCTAAAGTTTTCACTCCCTCGTCTAACCCTTTTTTGCGCGCATTATAGGCTTGAGTTTCATCTTGCACGATGGAATCCACATCACGCACTTCCGGCGGAAAGATCAACGGTGTGCCATAGGCTTCAGCACGCAATCGGGCAACTGCACCTTTTAAGCCCAGCACTTTGGATACACCCTCACGGTGTACTGCACCTGCACGATTCGAGTCAATTTTGAGTAACACTTGTCCTTTTTCTACAATGTCACCCTCGCGGACATTCAACTCTTCCAGAATACCGCCTTCCAGACTTTGAATAACCTGCTCATGCGATGCCGGAATCACCAGCCCTTCGCCCTGAGTCACTTCTTCAACCATCGCAAATTTAGCCCAAATAATGGCAACCACAAAAATTGCGATCATTAAATATAAAACGATCGAACTGTATGGCGTTTTTTGCTCAACTAAGGCTTCCTGCAAGCTACGCATAAACGGTAAATCGCTTGATTTTATTTCGCCCGTTGCGCGGGGTTGTTCAGTATTTTTACTCATTGTTCCCTCAATTCTGTCGATAAATTCAATCAGTCTATATTCAGTGTCTTATAGTCGATGTTTTATCTTTTCTAGTGCGCCTTATCTTTCGCTTTCAACGCGGCAATGACTTCATCTTTAGGACCATCAGCAACGACTTTCCCGTCATCTAAAACAATCAGTCGATCAACCAGTTCCAATAGTGAAAAACGGTGCGTTACCACAACTAATGTCTGGTCTGTCACCATCGTTTTAAGCTGGCGAATAAATTGCAACTCAGTCATGGCGTCCATTGAACTGGTCGGTTCGTCCATCATTAATATTTTTGGTCGCAATAGCAAACAACGCGCCAGTGAAACCAACTGTTTTTGCCCGCCGGATAAACCATTCCCCATTTCGCCTAACGGCATTTCAAAACCAAACGGGTGACGCATGGCGATTTTATCCAGCCCCGTCATTTTGACGGCACGTAAGAATTCATCGGTGGTTGCGGACGGATTACCAATAATTACATTTTCGCGCAACGTACCATAAAACAGTCGGCTATCTTGCCCGACATAACCGACAGCACCGCGCCAGTCAGCAGGATCAATTTGGGTGGTATCCAAATTATCGATCAGCAGTTGCCCTTCATTTGGCTGGAACAAGCGCGCCATCACTTTAAGCAAAGTTGATTTACCGCTGCCGATACTGCCCAAGATCGCCACGCGCTCGCCTTGTTTGATGCTTATATTGATATTTTTCAGCACTTTTGGCGGGATCATCATCAGTGATGTTGGATAGCTAAAAGAGATATTTTTTAATCTTAAATCACCTGTAAACGTTGGTGATGGCAAATACTGAACCTTGTCATCGCGCTCAGTCGGCATATCCATTAACTGGTTCAGAGAACCAAGAGCGCTTTTCGCTTGCTGGAAACGAATCGCTAAACCCACCACCGCACCTAATGGCGCTAAAGTACGACCAGCAAGGATCACCGCACCAATCATTGCACCCATCGTCAGTTCACCGGCGTGGATCAGATAAACGCCCCAAACCACAATCACAACAGTCATGATTTGCTGCACAAATGAAACGAAAGTCGTGGTCAAACTGGAAAGCGCTTTAGATTTCATCGACGTCGCCGCCGCCAGCGCACTGAATGCTTCCCAGCGGCGCTGCATTACGCCCTCACCTTGTGCAGCTTTCAGTGTTTCCAGACCGTCAATCGTTTCGATTAATAGCCCCTGTTTTAACGAAATTTCACGCATATTCTCTTTAATATTGCGCGCCAGCGGCACCTGAATACACACCGCCGCAATTAAAATCACCGGCACAGCGCAAAGCGGAACAAACACCAGCGGACCGCCGACTAAATAGATGACAAACAGGAACAACGCACAGAAAGGAATATCAGAGAGCGTCGAAAGCGTTGCAGAAGTAACAAAATCACGGACAGATTCAAACTCGCGTAACTGGTTAGCAAAAGAACCCGATGACTGCGGTTTGTATTCCATACGAATGGACATCACCTGTTTAAACAGCACCGAGCCAAGCAATAAATCAGCTTTTTTTCCTGCCACATCAAACAAGTGGGCTCGAATTTGACGAGTAATAAATTCAAAAACAATAGCGATAATAACCCCAATCGCCAAAGACCATAATGTGACATAGGCTTGCGTTGGTACTACGCGGTCATACACGTTCATAGTGAAGAACGTTGATGCCAGCGTCAAAACGTTTGCCAGTGTTGCCGCCACTGCTGCGCTGGTAAAATAGTGGCGATAACGCCAAAGCGTGGAGAATAACCAGTGCCCTTCCCGATTCACTTCCGGCAGAAAGTCATCACTGCGATCATCTAACGTTGGTTTCGGGTGACACAGCAACGCGTATCCCGCATACAGTTCGCTTAATGCTTCGCTGGTCAGCGTGACTTGCCCGCCATTACTTTCTGAGAGCAATAAATCATAAGACGGCTCTTTGCCTTTATTCTCATGGCGCTCGCTAAGAATGCAGCAAGTTCCGTCTTTCAACGAAAGAATAACGGGGAATAAATAAGAGGAAATATTATCCACATCACGTTTAACCCACGCAGCACCCATGCCGACTTTTTCCAGCATCAGCAACGCCACTTGCGGCGATAATCTTTCTTCTCTGGGGAGTCCTGCATAAAGAACGCTTTGGCTTACCGGCTTATCATAATGAGAACATAGCCATTGAACAGTCCAGAGCAAACTATCCCTGTGCATATCGATTGGTGATCCGACGATCGAGAATTCACTTTCACTCATTTATTTAATCCTAAAATAAATCATCTAAAAACGATCCAATCGACAATGCTATATCCTGTATGGCTGGCTCGCCAGTAAAAACATACTTAACAGAATTGAAGATAAGAATTTTGCTCTATGATAAAAAATAAGCACAAAAAATTCAATAAATACAATTTATTTAGTTAATTAAACTAACATATAGAATATATTTTATGTTTACAGAATAATATAATGATTATATAGGAATAATCGCATAAAAAACCAACATTCAAGTTCAATATATTATTCTATAAAAATAGATATTTTTTTACATATTCACTAAATAAAATATTATTTTTAGCTAATTTAAGCTGAATTTTATTTTTGTTTAATAATGTAAATAAATCAATTTTCACCAACTTATTAGTCGTAATAACTCACCATATCGTGCCAACAAGCTGCTCACTTTCCCGCAACCGGACAGAAATAACCATAGGCAAACGTTTGCTATAACTGGTAGAATTACGCCGTTTCTGGTTAATATCACCGATCTCCATGGGGACCCCGCAGTGACCGATAAAACTTCTCTAAGCTACAAAGACGCTGGCGTTGACATTGACGCTGGTAACGCTCTCGTCGATCGAATCAAAGGTGTTGTAAAACAAACCCGCCGCCCTGAAGTAATGGGTGGACTTGGCGGTTTTGGAGCACTTTGCGCGCTACCGCAAAAATACCGCGAGCCAATTTTAGTTTCCGGCACTGATGGCGTTGGAACCAAATTACGTTTAGCTATGGATTTAAAACGCCACGATACCATCGGTATTGATTTAGTCGCTATGTGCGTTAATGACTTGATTGTACAAGGCGCTGAACCGTTATTTTTCCTCGATTATTACGCTACCGGTAAACTTGATGTTGATACCGCTGCCCGTGTCGTTACCGGTATTGGCGAAGGCTGTAAGCAATCTGGCTGTGCGCTGGTCGGCGGTGAAACCGCTGAAATGCCGGGTATGTATCACGACGATGATTACGATGTCGCTGGCTTCTGTGTCGGTGTGGTCGAAAAATCTGAAATTATCGACGGCAGCAAAGTCACCGATGGCGATGTGCTGATTGCACTGGCTTCCAGCGGACCTCATTCCAACGGCTATTCGCTGGTACGTAAAATTCTCGAAGTAAGTAAAACTGATCCAGTAACAACACAATTAGCGGGTAAACCGCTGGCAGATCATTTACTGGCTCCGACTAAAATTTATGTGAAATCCATTCTGACGATGCTGGAAACGATTGATGTTCACGCTATCGCTCATCTTACCGGCGGCGGTTTCTGGGAAAATATCCCGCGCGTGCTGCCGCAAGGTACTCAAGCGGTGATCGATGAATCTAGCTGGCAATGGCCGGAAGTCTTTAACTGGCTGCAACAAGCCGGTAATGTTACGCGCCATGAAATGTACCGCACCTTTAACTGCGGTGTCGGCATGATTATCGCGCTACCAGCGGATCGCGCAGATCAAGCGATCAAACAATTACAATCAACCGGCGAAACGGCTTGGAAAATTGGCAGTATCAAAGCCTCTTCTGCTGATGAGCAAGTGGTCATTCGCTAATGAAAAATATTGTTGTCCTGATCTCTGGCAGCGGCTCTAACTTGCAGGCAATCATTGATGCTTGCAACAGCGGTCAGATTAACGGAAAAATCAGCGCGGTATTCAGTAACGTGCCGGACGCTTATGGTTTGGTGCGCGCGCAGCAAGCAGGTATAAAAACCGAAGTTGTCGAACCGAAAAATTTTGCTAATCGCCTCGATTACGATCTGGCACTGGCTGATGCTATCGACAATTATGCACCTGATCTGGTCATTCTGGCTGGATATATGCGAATTCTCAGCCCGGCATTTGTGAGTCGCTATACCGGCAAAATGTTGAATATCCACCCCTCCCTGCTGCCGGAATATCCTGGCTTGCATACTCATCGCCGCGCGATGGAAAACGGCGACCGCGAACATGGCGCGACGATCCATTTCGTTACCGAAGAGTTAGACGGTGGTCCCATTATTTTACAAGCTGCTGTACCGATAACCGCGCAAGACAGCGAAGCTGATGTGATGAAAAAAGTGCAAGTGCAAGAGCATCGTATCTATCCGTTAGTGGTTAGCTGGTTTGTTGATGGTCGCCTGACCATGCGCGACGGCAAAGCCTTAATGGATCATCAAGCGCTGCCAGCTCACGGGCATACTGAAAAATAATTCACTGAAATATCATGGGCAGCTTTTATCGCTGCCCATTTATTACGCCACAATAATTCCTTTGACGAATTAATTAACCGGAACCTCGGATAAAACGTTATATTATTACTTAATTTTCAAATAATTATGTTGCTTTCCGTAGTGCTGCCCGCACAAACCTCGGTGTAACCAACGGGCGGTTAACAACCGTCCCTACAAATTATTCTTAATATATTAATTTGTTGTTTTTACCATTTTCTTATTCAAACCTGAGATTAATTAACTTATACCCAACAGTTTTAAAAATAATAGGTATATCCTTAATTCCCCACAAATAACGCTTGCCCGCCACATATCAATCTCACTAAGCTATGTTAATACTGTGGATAACAGCGAAGTATCCATTGTTATTTCAAAAAAGAATCAGTAATTAAGGAATAACATGACTATCCGAGTCGCAATAAATGGTTTTGGCAGAATTGGCCGCAGCGTTTTACGTGCATTATATGAATCAGAGCGCCATCAACAAATGCGTGTGGTGGCGATCAATGAACTGGCTGAGCCGAAAGGCATCGCCCACTTGCTGAAATATGATTCTACACATGGACGTTTTGCCCGTCAGGTTCGTCAGGAGGGGGATATGCTTTGGGTGGATAATGATGCAATTAAACTATTTCATCAGAAAGAAATTGCTAATCTGCCGTGGCAATCTCTTGATGTGGATATTGTGCTGGAATGCAGCGGCGTTTATGGCAGCCGCGCTGATGCGTTAGCGCATATCGCTTCCGGTGCGAAAAAAGTGCTGTTCTCCCACCCGGCGGATCACGATCTCGATGCCACCATTGTTTACGGCGTAAATCATCATACTTTGCGTGCTGAACATCGTATTGTATCCAATGCGTCTTGTACCACGAACTGTATTATTCCAGTGATCAAATTACTAGATGATGCCTTTGAAATTCGCTCCGGTACAGTCACCACAATCCATGCAGCAATGAATGATCAACCGGTGATCGACGCTTATCACAAAGACTTGCGCCGTACCCGCGCCGCCAATCAATCAATTATTCCCGTCGATACCAAATTAGCTGCTGGTATTACCCGTTTCTTCCCTAAATTCTGCGACCGCTTTGAAGCGATTTCCGTGCGTGTACCAACCATTAATGTTACCGCCATTGATTTAAGCGTCACGCTCGATGTGCCGGTTAATGTTGATGATGTTAATCGTTTGCTGAAACATGCGGCGGAAAATACGTTCTACGGCATTGTTGATTACACCGAACTGCCGCTGGTTTCTACTGATTTTAACCACGATCCGCACAGCGCGATTATCGACGGCACACAAACCCGCGTCAGCGGGCAACATCTGGTCAAAATGCTGGTCTGGTGCGATAACGAGTGGGGATTTGCGAACCGCATGTTAGATACCACACTGGCAATGGCTGCCAGTGATAAGGAAGTTGTAAAAACAATAAATTAATATATTGAAAATAAAGAATAATTCGCAAGGGCGGCAATCTGCCGCCCTTACGTAAAAATCACATAACCATTTGAACTTTAACTAATAATATAAAGTTCAGATTAATTACATACCCCCCTATCACCACCAACGATGAAAATGGTGTACAGGTCCAATACCGTGACCCACTTCCAGTGTATCTGCCATCATTAACGCTTGTTGCAGATAATTCTTTGCTTCCTGTACTGTTTGTTCCCAGTTATCGTAGCGCGGGCGTAACGCTGCCAGCGCTGCCGACAACGTACAACCAGTGCCGTGTGTATGTTTAGTAGCAACACGCGGGGAGCTAAAACGCAGCGTTTGTTGCGGCGTAATCAGCCAGTCAGGGCTTTCTGAATCACTAAGATGCCCGCCTTTCATCAATACCGCTGAACAGCCCATTGCCAGTAAAGCCTGACCTTGTGCCAACATCTCTTGCTCATTGGTTGCCATCGGACAATCAAGCAACGCGGCGGCTTCCGGTAAATTCGGCGTGATCAGCGAAACCACTGGTAATAAGCGACGGCGGATCGATTCTACCGCTGCCGGAGCCAGTAATGGATCGCCGCTTTTTGCTACCATTACTGTATCTAATACCACATAAGGAATAGGATAACGCGCCAGTGCATCGGCTACTGTTTCAACAATATCCGCATTTGCTAACATACCGATTTTCGCGCTATCGATACGAACATCGTCCAGAACAGAACTAAGCTGAGTGGTGACAAATGCCGGATCAATCTGGTAAACCGACTGTACACCGCGTGTATTTTGCGCCACCAGCGCGGTGATCACGCTAGTACCGTAAGCGCCCAGCGCCGAGAACGTTTTTAAATCTGCCTGAATACCTGCGCCGCCGCTTGGATCGGTGCCAGCAATGGTTAATGAATTTATTCTCATGCGGTTTTTTCCTTCAATTGATGCGGTTGCAAGTTATAAAGACCATCAAGAAAACGCGGTACAAAGCTGCCCGGACCTGCGGATTGCGCCGCTGCCAGACCACCGCAGTACGCCATCACTAAACAGGCTGTCGCTACCTGTTCTAACGCGTTGCCCTGTTTCAAAGAGACAAATGCCGCCACGACTGCTGATAATGCACACCCCGTCCCGACGACTCTGGTCATCAACGCATCACCAAACGGTAAGGCATAGCTAATTTGCCCATCAGTGATGTAATCAATCTCGCCAGTAACGGCGATAATCGCGCCCGTTTCCTTCGCCAGTTTTACCGCAGCGGGTAACGCAGCAAGGGAATCGTCGGCGCTATCAACACCGCGCCCTGCGGCGGCTAATCCTGCCAGCGCCATAATCTCTGACGCATTACCGCGAATAGCGGTTGGCTGCATGGTCAATAACTGACGGCAAAAATCAGTACGATAAGTCAGCCCGCCGACAGCTACCGGATCTAACACCCACGCAACACCCGCTTTATTGGCGGAAGTAATGGCAGCCAGCATCGCTTCACGCTGATCATCATTCAACGTACCGACATTAACCAGCAATGCGCTGGCAACAGCACTGAAATCAGCGACTTCTTGCTGAGCAACCACCATTGCCGGTGACGCACCAATAGCAAGCAAAACGTTTGCAGTAAAATTCTGCACAACTTGATTGGTTAAACAGTGAACTAATGGAGAATGTTCCCGCAGTTGAGCCAGCCAGTTTGCCGCAACGGAACGAGGGAAAGGAATTGGTTTGTGAGATGTATTCATAATGCTCCCACCGGCATGAAAGAAGTCAGTACCAGCGAGATACCGTGACTTCCTTACGCTGGTATAATCCAGATCAAGTAATACGGGTGAGTTCTCAGCCCACAACAGGCACCCCGAGTCAACGCGGTTCATTATTGGGAAGTAAGTGAGTTACGTCAAGCCATTCGCCGCCATGTTTTACCCAAGAGCTTTCAAAATAACGGGTATATCTGTCTCTCAGTTAATTAGTGTTTAATACTAATTAATTGCCAATAAAAACAACGTAAAAACCATAAAATAAATATTATTTGAGATATTTAGCTATATTAATTTTCTAAAATGCTATTTATAACCAAATTCACCGCATTTCAACATAAAAAATTACCAGAAATTTATGAGATAAAAGGGAATAACAAGCAGGGAAATTATAATAATGTCTTCTGGTTAGGAGAAATTCGATCTAAGAAACCAAATGAAAGAAATTTATTGATTAATATAAAATTAATAGCTGTTCTTTTAGACAGATTTAATGAATTAGCACAACCGCTAATATTGCTTGAGCTATACTTAATATACAAGCACTGCGTCACAAATCATTATGGCTATCACACTTCTGTCAACTTTGTTTTAGGGTACTGGAAAACTTGAGCTAAATCACATAATAGTCTGGTTACATCGGTATTCTAAATTCATATCTGACGGCAATTGACTGACAAAGAGGTAGGTTATATGACATTGAATATTACTAGCAAACAAATGGACATTACACCGGCAATCCGTACACACGTCGAGGATCGTCTGAAAAAGCTAGAAAAATGGCAGGCTCAGTTAATTAATCCGCATATAGTGTTATCGAAAGAACCGCAAGGTTTTGTGGTCGATGCAACCATCAATACGCCAAACGGTCCGTTGGTTGCCAGCGCGAAACACGAAGATATGTATACTGCTATCAATGAATTACTGCTAAAACTTGAACGACAATTAAACAAAGTACAACATAAAGGTGAAGCTCGGCGCTGTGAAGCCAGTGTCAGAGAAGCAAATTTACAGCAGTTGGAAGAAGAGTAATTTTTAGCGTTACTCCCGTTTTTATCAACGCGCTTTCGGGCGCGTTTTTTTATTCTTCCTGATTCTGCTTTATCTGTTGACAGAATCAAAGCTGGACAGTTAACTTAGTCGCACTATCTTTAAGGAATTAGCTTTTAAAAAGTTACTGATAAATTTGATGAAATATACCACATTGTTTTTCTTTGCTTTCTTTTTTAGCGTCCCCTGAACGGGAGGCAATTCGTCTGTAAGCAAAAAGAAAGCAAAGACGAACATTGAAGCCTCCCGATACGGAGGCTTTTTTATATCTCCGTCATAAATTCAATTTAATAAAAAAGGTATTACAACATCATGACAGAAAATCCATTATTAGGGCTGAGAGAACGAATCAGCGCACTCGACCTGAAACTGTTGGAACTACTGGCAGAACGCCGCGATCTGGCACTCGATGTCGCCAGAACCAAGCAATCCACGCATTTGCCGATTCGTGATAAAGAACGCGAGCGCGATCTGCTTAACCGATTAGTTGAAGAAGCGAAAAAGCGTCAATTAGATGGTCATTACATTACACGCTTGTTCCAACTGATTATTGAAGACTCAGTGCTAACCCAGCAAGCCCTGTTGCAACAGCATATTAATCAGGACAAATTGAGCAGCGCCAGAATTGCGTTTCTTGGTCCGAAAGGTTCTTACTCTCATCTTGCTGCCAGACAATTCGCTGCTCGCCATTTTGATGGCTTAGTAGAATGCGGTTGCAATAAGTTTGATGATATTTTTAAGCAAGTAGAAATCGGTCAGGCTGATTTCGGTATTTTACCGATTGAAAACACCAGCTCCGGTTCGATTAATGAAGTGTATGACCTGCTGCAATCCACTAACCTCTTTATTGTCGGAGAACTGACAAATCCGATTAATCATTGCCTGCTATCTTCGGTAGAAACTGATCTCAGCCAGATTGAAGTGGTATACAGTCACCCGCAGCCATTCCAGCAATGCAGCCAATATCTGAACAAATTCCCGAACTGGAAAATCAAATATTGTGAAAGCACATCAGCAGCGATGGAAAAAGTCGCCAGTCTAAAATCACCAAAAGCGGTTGCTATCGGCAGTGAACCGGGCGGAGCGCTGTACAACTTACAAGTGCTGGAACACAATCTGGCGAATCAAAAAGAGAACATCACCCGCTTTATCGTCGTTGCACGTAAACAAATCGAAGTAGCAGCACAAGTCCCAGCCAAAACCACGATTATTTTGGCAACAGGTCAACAAGCCGGTGCGTTAGTGGAAGCCTTACTGGTGCTGCGTCAACACAATATCATCATGACCAAACTGGAATCACGCCCGATTAACGGCAATCCGTGGGAAGAGATGTTCTACATTGATATGCAGGTAAATCTAAATGCTATCGAGATGCAAAACGCATTAGAAGACCTGATTCCGATTACTCGTTCCGTAAAAGTCTTGGGTTGTTATCCAAGCGAAACAGTCGTACCAGTGAAATTGAATAAATAACCTGAACTTTGGATAAGTAATTATATTATTACGATAAATTTCAAATAATTATGTTGTTTTTTGTAAGGGCGACAATCTGTCGCCCGTGAACCCACCGCGTTGTTAATGCAGGCGGCAGATTGTCACTCCTGAGAATTATTTTTATTATCAATAGATTAATCTATTATCTTTACCATTTTTATCCAACTCTGAGATTCAATACGATAAGAGCGAAAAGATTCCTCTTTTTAGCTGAGAAATCCCATAAAAAAAGCAGACATAGAAAAATGATCGACTAATTTTCTATGCCTGCCCATAAATACCGCCGATGTAATTACAAGAACCTATTCTTTAACAACATCAACAATCCGAATATCATATCGCATGGTAGAGTTTGGCGGGATATGAGGCAGAGCGCCTTGTTCCCCATAGGCTAATTCAGGGGGAACGACCAATACGATACTGCCGTGATTTTGTAATTTAAGCAGTGCCTTTCGGAATACAACAGGATATTGCGCTAATTGTTGAGTTAAATATTCACCGGACACGTCCATATCGCCGATTACAGTTCCATCAACTAAACTTTCTTTTACTGCTATTCGCAGTATATCGTTCTCATGTATTTTTCCGGCACCAGCATACTCAATTTGATAATAAAAACCGGTGCTATCTTTTTTCACACCAGCTTTTTCTGAGAATGCTTTTAGATACTGTTTTCCTGCTGACTCGGCTTGAGATTTTTGAGCAGATAATTCTTGTTGTAATTTTTTATCAATACCAGAAAGACTTTTCGCTACAACATCTTTACCCACTCTAATATTTTTCTTTACTGCATCACTAATACCGAGCAAAACCCAATCATTATCTAATTTAACATTTTGAGAAAATTGGTTATTCAGTGCATTCAAAACATCATCACCAAGTAACGTCCCGACGGTATACGAGTCAACTTCATCTTGTGCCGCTGGGTTAGTCAGCATTTTTGACGATGTATTAGATTGCGCGGATAACAGTTTATCTTTTTCAGTTAACTGACTCTGCAATGTCTTAACTTGCGATTCTAACTGACTGCGATCCTGAACGGTTGCCGTCTGCTGTTTTTGCAACGCCGTAGTATTATCCGCTAACTGTTTCTCTTTTTCGGTTAACTGACTTTGTAATGTCTTAACTTGCGACTCTAGCTGGCTGCGATCCTGAGCGGTTGTCGTCTGCTGTTTTTGCAACGCCGTAGTATTATCCGCTAACTGTTTCTCTTTTTCGGTTAACTGACTTTGTAATGTCTTAACTTGCGCTTCTAACTGGCTGCGATCCTGAGCTACTGCGGTCTGCTGTTTTTGTAATACCGCCGTGTTATCTGCCAACTGCTTCTCTTTTTCAGTTAACTGATTCTGTAATGTCTTAACCTGCGACTCCAGTTGACTGCGATCCTGAGCCACTGCGGTCTGCTGTTTTTGCAATATCGCCGTGTTATCTGCCAACTGTTTCTCTTTTTCCGCTAACTGACTTTGCAATGTCTTAACTTGTGATTCCAGCGGGCTGCGATCCTGAGCCGTTGCTATCTGTTGTTTTTGCAATGCTGCGGCATTCGTTAACTGTTTTTCTTTTTCCGTTAACTGACTCTGCAATGTCTTAACTTGCGCTTCTAACTGGCTGCGATCCTGAGCCGTTGCTATCTGTTGTTTTTGCAATGCCGCGGCATTCGTTAACTGTTTCTCTTTTTCAGTTAACTGATTTTGCAATGTCTTAACTTGCGCTTCTAACTGGCTGCGATCCTGAGCCACTGCGGTCTGCTGTTTTTGCAATATCGCCGCGTTATCCGCTAACTGCTTCTCTTTTTCCGTTAACTGACTTTGCAATGTCTTAACCTGCGATTCTAACTGACTGCGTTCCTGAGCGGTTGCCGTCTGTTGTTTTTGCAATGCTCCGGCATTCGTTAACTGTTTTTCTTTTTCCGTTAACTGACTCTGCAATGTCTTAACCTGCGCTTCTAACTGGCTGCGATCCTGAGCCACTGCGGTCTGCTGTTTTTGCAATATCGCCGCGTTATCCGCTAACTGTTTCTCTTTTTCGGTTAACTGATTTTGCAATGCTTTAACCTGCGATTCTAACTGGCTGCGATCCTGAGCGGTTGCCGTCTGTTGTTTTTGCAATGCTGCGGCATTTGTTAACTGTTTTTCTTGTTCAGTTAACTGGCGCTGTAGCGTCTTAACTTGCGCTTCTAACTGACTGCGTTCCTGAGCCGTTGCTATCTGTTGTTTTTGCAATGCCGCAGCATTCGTTAACTGCTTTTCTTTTTCGGTTAACTGACTCTGTAATGTCTTAACTTGTGATTCTAACTGACTGCGTTCCTGAGCCGTTGCTGTCTGCTGTTTTTGCAATGCTGCGGCATTCGTTAACTGCTTTTCTTTTTCCGTTAACTGACTCTGTAACGTCTTAACTTGTGATTCTAGCTGGCTGCGATCCTGAGCAATTATCGTCTGCTGTTTTTGTAATACCGTCGCGTTATCTGTTAACTGCTTCTCTTTTTCGGTTAACTGACGCTGTAACGTCTTAACCTGCGACTCTAACTGACTGCGTTCCTGAGCGGTTGCCGTCTGTTGTTTTTGCAATGCTGCGGCATTCGTTAACTGTTTTTCTTTTTCGGTTAACTGACTTTGCAATGTCTTAACTTGTGATTCTAACTGGCTGCGATCCTGAGCCACTGCGGTCTGTTGTTTTTGCAATACCGCCGTGTTATCCGCTAACTGTTTCTCTTTTTCGGTTAACTGGCGCTGTAACGTCTTAACTTGCGCTTCTAACTGACTGCGTTCCTGAGCGGTTGCTGTCTGCTGTTTTTGCAATGTCGCGGCATTCGTTAACTGCTTTTCTTTTTCAGTTAACTGACTCAACAATGTCTTAATTTGCGCTTCTAACTGGCTGCGATCCTGAGCTACTGCGGTCTGTTGTTTTTGTAACACCGCTGCGTTATCTGCCAACTGCTTCTCTTTTTCAGCTAACTGGCGCTGTAACGTCTTAACTTGCGACTCCAACGGACTGCGATTTTGACTGGTTGTCGTCTGCTGTTTTTGTAATGCGGTAGCATTCGTTAGCTGCTTTTCTTTTTCAGCTAACTGACTTTGCAATGTCTTAACTTGCTCTTCTAACTGGCTGCGATCCTGAGCGGTTGCTGCCTGTTGTTGTTGCAATGCAGCAGCATTCGTTAACTGTCTTTCCTGTTCAGCTAACTGGCTCTGCAATGCTTTGAGTTGTGATTCTAACTTAGTACGATCTTGATCGATTGTTGCCTGTTGTTTTTGTAATACAACTGAATTTTTTTCTATCGATTTCTCAGTATTTTCTCTTCCTGCTATTTTCTCTTTTGCTAACTTATTCTTATTATTTAATTTAATCTCTTTTGATGAATTAATTACCTTTTTAGTAGAATAAGTCTGTTTTTCTGGCGGAGGCGGGGCTTCTACAGATCCGCCAACCCTGATACCAACTAACCCATCTCCACTATTTTGCGATGATGCCAAAACTATCGGAGGTAAAAGTAAAATACAAAAAGTAATAGCAGGAACTCTCATCACCATATCCACTAAAAATAAATAATTCAAAAAATTATCCGCCAATATATGATAAAAATTAATCAGCTCCAAATGATTTTAACTGCTTTTCTCGATACCCATCATAAATAAAACGATTTTGAAATGTCTTATTACACTCAACACATCGGTAGCGCCGGAGTCCTGAACGGGCGAAACCATGTTTTTTGACAACCGCATGTTTTTTACAATAAGGACACTTAGGAAGAATTCCATTTAATATATCTTTCATTATTACTCACCTTATAATTGTCAATATCATGTAATTAAATTCCTTTATGGTGAAATGTTATTTTTTTGTTAAAACTACATCAAAGTATTAATAATATGTTACTTCCACATCTAAAGACGCAGTAAACTCACCAGCATGTCGGTTAGCCTTTGACACGGCTGGATTCCATAACAATTCGGCTTTCATATTTTTTGAGTACGTTCCGCTGCCAGTAATATTAGGGAAAAGATTTTTATGAAATGTATCCAGTTTTAATAAGTTATTATTATCGCCATCACGAAGATTAATCATAACTGAATCATTTCCTGCCGGAATTAAATTCGCGCTATTAGATTTCGATAAACTCCCTATAACAGGCAGAAAATTTACACGTAATTTATAATCACCTGAATTACATTGTTTATTATATGATAATGAAAAAGGTTTACTTACTAATGCTTCTGTAATATCAGCTTGTTCACCACGAGAATAAATTGTACCAAAATTAATTGTAGGTATATTAACTAGTGTTACACCGCACTCCACAAATTCAAAATTATTCAGCCCGTCGATCGCGAGTGATCTAATTTCTGATACACTAGGATTGTTGGTATTATAGTTTCCTAAACGTGCTGAATATATTGAACCGCTAATACTCGCCCCAGAACCGATAGAAAAATCAGGTGTCGTATCTTTATAAAACACATAACGATAACCAAATGAGCCTGAGACACTATTACAGGAAGAAGATGAACATGTTAGTGCCTGAGAACTGGCAGATTGTACATTCAATCTTGCTGTTGCCAGATCCGTTTCTCCACGCCACGCACCATCAACATAAAGATCCAGACCAACCCGAATACCTCTCATATAAGAATAGGTATTAAGTACACCGCCTTTTAACCCTAAATAAGTTGAACCATCAGAGACCGATTCAACATGGCAATTAGTATATCGCACCGTTGACCTCTCCGGCTGACGATAAATAACCGTTCCATTAGGCAGATCCAAAGGTACAACAATACGGCTTTCATCAATGGTATAAGTTAGTGCTCCATTGACATAGCCACATTTAATAATGGCTTGCGATTGACAGGAGAACAAAATAGCAGAAGTACCCAGTAACAGACGAATAACTGTTGTTAATTTTAATTCTTTATTTATCAATATCATGATCTACTCCCATTATTTTAAAAAATTTAATTATCTGAATCATTAATATGATTAACCACTACGGGTAAACCTCGTCCAATATCAGTAATAACTTTAAAATTTAATGTTGCGCTATTTTTATTTATAGCTATATTCTTCGGTATCACTATTTCCGTTGTGCTTAACGGCGCAAGTAATAAATGTTCTTCAATCATATTATGCTGGCTGTCGATTTGATCTGATAATTCAATATCAATTAATGAATAATAAAAAGGATAAGGATTTTTAACGACTAAAATGCTTTCTCCTTGCCTGTTTTTACTTAAACGCCAATTTAATGAGTTAACATTTTCCATTGAGTTATTACCAATATTCTTTGGACGATAGAAAAGATAAAAACGATGTTTAATCGCAAAGGTTAACTCTGCCTGCTTGTTTTTTATATTATTAGCAGTCGAAATCTCCGGAATCTCATTAAGATAAAAATAAAATACAGACTCTCTATCAGATGGTAAGGATTTTTCCGATAACAACATTATTTGTAATGCTAAAGGAACATCAGGCTCTAAATTTTTTAATGAGGGGGAAACCACAAATGGAACATCATCTTCACCTTCCGGTGTTGTGATCCATGACTGGACTAAAAGTTTATTTTTTCCATGATGGATCACACTAAAATGATGCTGTTTCTCCTGACTAAAATAAATAATACGACTGGCATTATTGAATAATAAATCAGCATAGACGTAATTATTTTCCAAAAAAAATGAAACAATAATTAGAACCAAATGAAATAAACATATTTTTAACATTATCAACCTACATTTTTCCACAGGTTAACTTGATTCGATTAAAGCGCTCATCACTGGTTTTCTCCGGTAAACGATAAGGAACCTGACAGTGATACTCTTTCCATTTCACATTTAGATTGCCCTGATCTTCTAATAACAACACCAGCAACCGTCCTTGCATATCCAATAAACCTAACAAATTACCGAATTCATCATAAACTTCTGTACCCAGCGGTAATCGCTGCCCATCGGCATTGAGCAATTCAAATTGCACCCGACGCCCAGATGTTGCACCGAATTTGACATAGGTTATCGCACCGCGGCGCGGGATCACTTTCGCCGTGGTATTATCGAAATCAACATCCAGATCAGCATTATTACCGGCATCTAAACTGATCCAGTTAGCGCGATACGGCAACATACTTGGAATGATGGCGTATCCCTGAAAATTGGTTTTAATCGCACTGTCGCGATCGATAGCAACACCATTAACACCGGTCACTTCGACTAATGTCGCCGAATCGCCCATCGGCTGCCCTAAAGTGATACCGCCCGAATGAACCAGCAGCGAGCCTTGAGCATTAAGTGCGCTTGAATGATAATTTTTTCCTTGATTGTAACCGGCATAAAATTGCCCAAAAGATCGGCGCGTACCGATCCCAACACCGCCTGACGAATCATGGTTTTCGTTTAAGTTATAGTTAACGTCGTAATAATTGTTAAAATCTTCAGTCATGTAACCATTTATACCGGTTTGTATCGCAGTATTATGATTAGCATCCTGACGGATATTGGTCGTCACTCGCGGTGAAGAAACGCTTCCTCCCAAAGTAAAAGAGAAGTTCAGCATGATTTGTTTATCTGATTTCGCGTACTGACTATAAATACTGTCAGATGAAGTTTGAGAACGCGCAAAATAGAGATTGTAGTTAAGCTGTTTATAAGTGTTGCTATAGCCGATACGATAATCATTCCGGCGGCGATTGTGATACCAATAATTCACCCAACTGCCAGAAAGATAGAAAGATCCCGCCCCTAACGCTTCAGGTAAAGACTGGCTGATATTGGCTTCAATCCGGCTCTTTTGATACAACGAATTCAGGCTTCGATGAACAGTATCCCAGTCATCAATATGCTCACTGAAAGTCCGATAATTTTTAGTGGAATAACGATAGCCTGCCAATGTAAAACTGGTGCCAAATTCCGTAAATGTTTTGCCGTAAAGTAAACGAGTGCTATAGCCTTGCTGCTCTGCTTTATTCTTATTGGACTTACTGCGGGAATAGGTAATATCAGCAGAAATTCCGCCAAATCGGGTATTTTGCCCCAGTCCCACATTATAGGCTTGATAATGGCGTGAGAGTTGCGCGCCGCTAAACACAGTGGAAGTATTGCCTAAACCATAAACCTGTTTAAGCGTAACAAATTCAGGCTGATAACTTTTATTGCCATCAGCATCATGTTTCACATATTGACGGAACTTCCCTGCGGAAAAGCTGTATTGATAAGTCCCTTGTCTCACCATGACAGGAAGTGCCGAAAACGCCTGAATAAATGTCCGCTTGCTGCCATCGGCTTCTGTTACGGTAACGACTAAATCACCGCTGCCGCTATTAGCAACTAAATCGGTAATTTCAAATGGTCCTGGTGTTACATTACTTTGATAAATAACGTAATCATTCTGTTTAATCTCTACTGTTGCATTTGACTGCGCCACACCGCGAATAATCGGCGCATAACCTAATTCAGCCGGAGATAACATGCCGTCATCGGTCGATAATTTTATTCCGCGCATTCTGACACCATCAAAAATTTGCGAGTCTGTATAAATATCACCGATGACTAACTGACTTCTTAATCGCGTAATATCACGGGCAAGATACAAATTATTGCTATTAAATTTACTACGTTCGCCGCTGGTTTTATTGTAATTACCGTCCCAACGTAAACGCCACATACTGAAATTCATACCGCCTTGTAGAGAGAGAAACTGGCTGTCGGTATTTTCACGCCGTGAATGATATTTATTCTGATAGTTATTGTAGCTGTAGTTATAATTCATAAATGCAGCATTAATTCCTTTATCCCATAATTTAGGGTTAACATAACCATCAGGAGAAATATCAGAATAACTTTGCGGAACGGTAATGTTTAACGCTAAACGTGCCGGATTATAATTTACTGAGATATATTCATTAATATTTTGTAGATTAATACATGATTCAGCAATATTAGCTTGAGTAAGGATCTTCTCAGCAACCAGTTTCTCTATATTAATACCAAACTCATGGAGTTGATCAGCCGTAAAACAGGCATTGACATGCTGAGTTGCGGCATCTGCTTTAAAGGTAATATTCTGCCGTGCTCGTACCTCGCCATTAACGATAATATCTACGTTATAATTACCGGGTAATACACTTTCGCTCTGTACACTTGCACCGAGATAGCGATCCAGCATTTCTGGATCAATATTTCCACGTAAAAACGCTGTTTGATAACGTTCATTAGTGACTACAGCCTGAACATTACAAGAAATACTTAATATAAATAATAGCGGTAAAGATTTTTTACATGTACTTCGACACTCAAATAAACGATTAATATTTCCTTTGCTCATACAATATGTCCATAAATAAAAATCAATAAAATAGATATTAATTTATTGTGCTAAGGTGATTAACTCATCACCGCCATAATCATTAATTCTCATAAAACTTAAAGAACGGTATGATTGAGCAGGTGCAGTAAATTCTCGACTTTCATCGGAACACAACATGCCAGAATCCGGCACTAAGTGCGTTTTTGCATGTGACTGAAATTTCAACCCATAATAGGAGATACAAAAAGGAGTCGGATTAGTCAGCGTAATATAAGCATGATTACCACGAATAGATTGCTGCCAAACTAATAATGACGGCGCTTTATTGACATCACCTTTTAATCCGGCTGGACGATAAAAAACTTTAATCCGCTGTCTCACTGCTAATTGCAGTATGTTTTTACCAATTTGACTTTCAGCATTAACCTGCTGAGTGGGAATATATTGCACATTGAGCCAGAAAACAGATTCTTTATCCTGTGGTAATGATTTTACCGCACCCAGTACACGTAAAACCTGACGACCATTTGGTGGAATTTTTGCTAACGATGGCGAGACAATCAGAGGAATATCTTCGCTATTATTAGCAAGATAATTTTCCACCCATGATTGAACCAATGCAGGTTCATCGTTATTGGCATTAGAGACCTCTACAGAAGCACTTCCTGCTGAGTCTTTAAATACCAAGCGGGTAGCATTGAGAGTAATAGATGCCTGTGTATTTATTGGAAAAAGAATACAAAAATAAAATAATTTTAATATATTCGACACAATAACAGTTCCTTGATAAATTTCTAACTATCAAAAAATAATATTTATCGTTAAAGCCAATAATATTTAAGCGTAATTAAAATAACTCGATTAAAAATAGCAAGGTCAATAGATTAAAGGTCTTTAACTATTGACCTTTAATTAAATTATTTATTCATAATTTAAAACGAATGGTAATTGCCCATTAGCAGAACCAGCGGTGATCGCACTTTTCGCCCCCGTTGCCATATAAGCTGCTTTAAAACTTAATTTGGCGGTTGCCGAAGTCCCGCTGACAGAAAGCGGTGCTTCAATATATTTTGTGCTATCTCGCAAATCGATAAGTGTATTTTTGGAATCTAATATTGCGATACCAACGCCAGAGGCAACACCAGAACCGCCTTTATTAGCAATATCTAATAAACCGCGATTAGATTCAGCACCAGAACCGCTGTGAGCATCAAATTTCATTTTGACTTTAGAAAGTGTACCTGCATCAGCACAAGAAACTTCTAAATCTGCGAATGTTGTCGCCATACCTGAAACCGTATTACTGCTATTAGCAACACCGTCTTTACCCACTGAACCTAAATCAATAGTGATATTATTAGCTGTGCCAGTAGCACCGGTTCCGGGGTTAACATCACAACTAACATCTTGTACTGCACCTGTAAAATTAATTGTACCGGCATTCGCGATTCCTGATAAAGAACACACTGAAAATGCAATAGCAATTAAACTCAAATTTCTTACTTTCATTATGTAATCCCTTAAAAAAATTAAATAGTTCAGTAGTAAATAAATGGCGCTGATTATTAACAACAATGATCTATTCACTACACGCACACAGATTAAACGATCGTATTAAATAAAAAAAGAAGATCTTAATTTTTGATTATTTATCAATTTATATAATTACAAATTGATTTGTACTCATTATTACCATAACATTTACAGAATATTAGTGATTATAAAAATCGCCATGCAATATATAATTTCAAAATTAAATTATCTTTCAGATTTAAATATAATCCTTGATTTTATAAAATTAATATCCTATCGCCTAAAAATAGAAATAACCCCAAAAAATATTTTATTAAAATTGTTGTTAATATTTTTATCTAAAAAGATAAACCGCCTTTTATAAAGCAATAAAAAATTAATTTGCACACAATTTAAGCAGCTAATGATGGTAAGTATGAATATAAAAGAGGAGATAATAGGAATGGATATAAATAGAATAAGCGAATGGCGAATAATAGATTAATACATTGATAATTAATAATAATTCTCAGAGCGGCAACCTGCCACCCACATTCACAACGCGGTGGATTCGCGGGCAACAGGTTGTCGCCCCGACAGGAAATGGCATAATTATTTGAAATAAAAAAGCCGCAAATCCCTGAGACTTTGCAGCTTTTAACTTATAGATAGTTAAATATAGATAGTATTGACGCGACGATGTCAGCGTACAGTAATCTCTCTGCTCACTTATTTATTATTGCCATAAAACTGATTGGCTTTAGTCGCTTCCGCAATAAACTGGATAGTTTGTTGGGCTCGAACGCTATTACCTGCATTGTCCAGCGGCGGTGAATAAACCGCGATCGCATATTCACCAGGAACAACAGCGATCATTCCGCCGCCTACACCGCTTTTAGCAGGAATACCAACCAGATACAGCCATTTACCGCTACCGTCATATAAACCGGCGATCGCCATTTCAGCGAGCACTTGCGGAACATATTTTTCACTGAGTAACTGCTTACCGCTGTAAGGCGATTTGCCGTTATTCGCTAACACCGCCGCCATTCGGACTAATTGAACTGTATTGACGTCAACTGAACACTGGCGAGTATAAATTTCTACCGCTTCACGCGTATCACTGTAGAACGAGTTATACGATTCCATCAGATCTGCTAACGCCTGATTATGCTGATTCGTCTCCATTTCGGATTTAAATACCGGTTCGTTAACGGTCAGAGTGTCATTCGCGTAAGCATTGAGATTATCCATAATCAGCTTCCAGCGTTCATCTTTATCTTTCGCTTTAACTAAGCTAACCGCACTCATCGCACCGGCATTAACCAACGGATTCTCTGGCGCTCCTTTTGTCAGCTCAACAGCAAGCCCTGAGTTAAATGCCATTCCGGTTGCATTCGCACCTAACTTATTCAGCACTTCTTCCGAACCGCTTTGTTCCATGACTAACGCCATAGTGAAAACTTTACTTAATGATTCCATTGGAAATGCGGCACTAGCATCTCCAGTTTGGTAAATCTTGCCATCGACAGTTGCAATAGCAATTGCGAAATTTTTTGGGCTATAAGTCGCTAATGCCGGAATATAGTCGGCAACTTTCCCTTCATTATTATCTTTATATTTCTGATGAGCTTGTTCAATCAATGCACCATAATCTGGCGTTGCAGCCGCCAACACCGTTGAACCAAATAACAAACTAGCGGATAACAGGCACGAGCTAAATAATTTGAATTTCATCTTATTTCCCTTCTTCTCCGTTGTAGTAAACCCCAAATGGGCAAGTATCAGGTGGTATAAATAACTGCAAAGATCACCTGTGTATTTTATAAATACTACCGGAGTGTCTGAGTTAGACGAATGATGTGCAATTGTTCTCTTTTCATAATCTCTTTCTTGAAAAGATTATCTCTGGTTTCCTCAATACAGGTTCAAAAACCTAAAAACGAAAAAAACCGCAAGCCTATATATGACTACGCGGTTTTCTCATTCATAACGGTATCTTAAAAATACCTCAATCCGTACTTAAACTACTCCCTCTCACCCAGCTTCATCAGCGCATAACGCGCCATAAGCTGTTGCAGATGTAAGTCAATCTGGCTTTGCTCTGTCGGCTGGTCGGACAAAGCAAGTTGTCTCAACTGTTCCTCCAGCGGGACGGACTGGTTAAGTGCCTGACTCACGTTAAACACCACCGTCTTTAATTCAGATGCCGTGATATAACGCCCTTTCTGCCCGTCCAGACTGTTGAGCCGTTC
>JAISKF010000039.1 GCA_031261005.1 Enterobacteriaceae bacterium
TACGCTCTTATGACAGTGATTTTAAACTCAAGTGTATATTTGCTCATTTTACTGCACCTTCATTAGTTAAATTTTTAGTGTCTAACTAATGGGGTGCAGTTCACAACCTGTCGCCCGCATTAACAGCGCGGCGGGTTCACGGGCGGCAGATTGCCGCCCCTACGGGGACAACATAATCCTTTGAAATTTATGGTAATAAAGAATAATTCGTAGGGGCGACAACCTGTCGCCCGCATTAACAACGCGGTGGGTTCACGAGCGGTAGATTGCCTCCCCTACGGGACAACATAATCATTTGAAATTTATGGTAATAAAGAATAATTCGTAGGGCGACAACCTGTCGCCCGCATTAACAACGCGCTGGGTTCACGGGCGGCAGATTGCCGCCCTACAGAAAACGCTTATCCCGATCGTGCGGTGCAGTAAGATCTTGTTTCGGTCCAACGGAAATCACGCCCGTTGGGTTAATGGTTTTATGGCTACGGAAATAATGATTGCGGATATGATCAAAATTCACGGTTTCGGCAATGCCCGCCATTTGATAAATATCGCGCAGAAAACCATACAGATTCGGATAATCGCTAATGCGCTGATAGTCACATTTAAAATGCGTGACATAAACCGGATCGAAACGCAAAAGCGTTGTCCACAAACGTAAATCTGCTTCGGTTAGCCGATTGCCTGTCAAATAGCGCTGTTTATCCAGAATTTTTTCCAACTTATCTAATGCCTGAAAGACTTTTTGTACTTCTTCCTGATAGGCTTCCTGCGAAGTGGCAAAGCCGCTTTTATAAACACCGTTGTTAACATTGGGATAAATCCAGTCATTGAGCGTATCAATTTCACGACGCAATGCTTTGGGATAATAATCGCCGGATTTAGCACCTAAATGATCAAACTCGCTGTTAAACATGCGAATGATCTCAGAAGATTCATTGCTAACAATAGTATTTGTTTGCTTATCCCACAGCACCGGCACAGTTACGCGCCCGCTGTAGTCCGGCTGTGCTTTCAGATAAACCTGATACAGATAGTCAAAACCAAACAGCGGATCGCCAGTTGTACCGGCAAAATCAGTAGCGAAAGTCCAGCCATGTTCCAGCATCAACGGGTGAACTACCGAGACGGAAATCATCTCTTCCAGCCCTTTTAGTTTACGCATCAATAAAGTGCGATGCGCCCACGGGCAAGCCAGCGAGACATACAGATGATAACGTCCCGACTCAGCTTTAAAACTTTGATTACTGCCAGACGTGGGTTGACCATCAGCAGTGATCCAATGGCGAAATTGCGGCACAGTACGCTTAAAATGACCCTGTGTGGATTGGGTGTCATACCAGACATCTTGCCAGACGCCATTAACCAGTTGTCCCATGATTTTCTCCGCAGATAAACAGGATTGATTAACCTGAATTCAGGATAAAAATTATATTATTACAATAAATTTCAAATAATTATGTTTTTAGTAGGGGCGGCAACCTGCCGCCCGTGAACCTACCGCGTTGTTAATACGGGCGTCAGGTTGTCGCCCCTACGAATTATTCTTTATTACCATAAATTTCAATGGATTATTTTATTCCCCGTAGGGGCGGCAATCTGCCGCCCGTGAACCCATCGCGTTGTTAATTCGGGTGACAAATTGCCGCCCGTACAAATTGATAATAGATCTTTATAGCAGAACCATTACCATTTTTTCTTCAGCAGAGCGTCAAGACTCCACGCACCCGGACCTGTTACAGCCAGCAAAATGTAACCGCCAGACATGGTTAAGTTTTTCATAAACATTAATTGGTTTGTCGGATCTGCAAAATTATTGTGGAAGATAAACGCTGTCAGCAGTGTGAAAAATACGGTAAACAGCGCAGTAGTACGAGTCAGGAAACCACACAGAATTGCCAGACCGCCGCCGAATTCAAGCAGAATAGTTAGCGGTAATAGAAAACCGGGTACACCCATTGATTCCATGTATTGCTGTGTTCCCGCATAACCTGCACCCATTTTCCCGTAACCGGCGACAATATAGATAATTGGCATAAGAAAACGTGCAATTAATATCGCCAGATTATTGATGTTTTTCATTTCTACTGTTAACTCCTGAACTAGTTTTCCGATTGAGATTCGTTTATTCAGCCGAATAAACATTTGTTGTTGCGATGTGTAAATCGTAATTCAGCTATTCAGGGTTTGTTAGTAATAAGAATTGTATAATTACTTCAAAAAAACTGAGAGATGTTTGGCGAGAATTAGATTGATATATAAAGTTTTTTTGTTTATTTGATGAGCGATTGCAGAAAAAATGGTCGTGAAAAATCCACAAAAAAAAGCCACATGTTGTGTGGCTTTTTTAACCGCATTTGATAAATATCCAGGATATTAAGATGCTACAAATGCTGCCTGACAATATTCACGGCTGTCCAGATCCCCAGAGAGCATCGGCTCCAAAGCAATAATTTTTTCGGGGAACGTAAGCCATAAACGGCAAGAATACCAAGAGCGACACCGGCGATTTGCGGATACTTTTGCAGCGTCAGCCAGCCTTTATCAATGGGAGCGGTTGACGCCAGCCAGGCATCACACTCTTGTGCTAAATCGGTGCGCTGCTGACGGATTTTATCCACCAGAAGCGCCTTTTTTACCGATAATATTTGCTTTCTGTTCACTGTTTATCCTCAAGTGACGCGCGATCTTGTTTTAGTTGGGCGCGAGTTTCCGGCAAAAAAGTTGAACGCCGTACTTTAACCAGCGTCCAGATACCGAGCATCAATGCCAGCAGAAATAGCACCGCAGTAATAATGGATAGCGCTATCATGCGATGAACAGGATCGATCGCCAGACAAACGAGAATAAACAACCCAATCAGGAAGAAACCAGCAAACAGAAGTGTTAAGCCAACCAGCATCAAGAGTTGAATCAGGTTGACTTTTTCCTCTTCCAGCTCAACAGACAATAGCTCTAATCGTGTCTGTACCATGCTAAACAGCAGAGTAAAAATACGCTGAATAATGCTCAGAGTACCTCTGCCAGGTCCCTGAGAGGAGGAGTAATTTGCCATGATTAACGACGCGCTAACAGAGCGCCGAGCACTAAACCAACCGCTGCGCCGATACCTACGCTTGTCCACGGCTTTTCATGAACATAGTGATCCGCTTTACTGGCAGCTTCTTTCGTATGATCAACGATTTTCTCGTTAGCTTCATGTATACGGGCGCGAGTACCGTGCAGTAAATGTTCTGCTTTAGCGCGTAATTTATCTAACTCTGCTTTTGGTTTGTCATTTGGTGAGTGCAGGATCTCTTCTAATGTATCAACCAGCGTTTCCAGTTCTTCACGCAGTAATTCTTTTTGGTGTGTCATTTGGATATACCTTAATGTAAACGAATGTTCTACTTAACATAGTCTACAATCAGCAGTTATTAAAGGTGAAAGCGTGCTGTTTGACGGGCGCAGCACGAAGAGAAAAGCGCGCATTGCCTCCGGCTATATTTAACAACAGCCGGAGGATTTATGAAGTCATCTTAATTCTTAGTGTCTGTTTTCAGTGTGCGTTTCTTGCGCCAGATAATCACGACAGAACCAATTAATCCCACAACCAGTAAAACAATCGGCAACAGAACTAAACATTTCATTAACTGATTTTCATAACGATCAAACAGTTTTGTGCTGCCTAACGCGTA
This sequence comes from Enterobacteriaceae bacterium, assembly GCA_031261005.1. Classification (GTDB taxonomy): domain Bacteria; phylum Pseudomonadota; class Gammaproteobacteria; order Enterobacterales; family Enterobacteriaceae; genus JAISKF01. The sequence continues at coordinate 3,675 of JAISKF010000039.1, forward strand.
ACCCAAACTGGTTAAGACCATGACCCAGAGAAAACCGCTTAGCCAGCTAAAAATTTGGAAACGACGGCTATCTAAACCAGAAATACCTGCCAGCGTTGGTAATAAAGTTCGCACAAACGCCAGAAAACGACCGATAAACAATGCTGCTAACCCGTGTTGATGGAAAAGACGATGAGCACGTTGATGATAATGAGGGGGAACATGTGACAGCCAGCTTTGCACCATTCGAGTATTACCCAGCCATCGCCCTTGCAGGAAGCCAAACCAGCTACCCATACTGGCACCAGCGGTGAGGATCAAAATTGCCATCGGATAATTAATGGCATCTTTCGCAACTAAAACGCCAACCAGCAGTAACAAGCTATCACCCGGTAAAAATGCTGCCGGTAACACCCCATTTTCTAACAGTAAGATAGTGAAAAGTATGCCGTATAACGTCCAAATCAATGATGGATTCGTCAACATGGCAATATCATGATGCCAGAGTGCCTGCCAGAGCGTGTGTATTACGTCCATTTTTTATTCCTAAACTTCGCGATAACCGGAATTGCTGCCGGTGTGATAAACCTTTTGTGATAAATCATTGCTAGAGATACTTCTGCTACAACAAGACCTGCATCTGGCGTGGTATGTGACCGGAACATCTACAGAACTTCTTTTGACGCTAAGCAATCTACAGCTAAACCATCTACAGATAAATTATGCGCTTATAACAAAAATCTATTTAAATGTTATTAGAATTAGGCTGTTACGCACATAAAACCGATTTTTCTCATTTTGTCATTGAGTACGTTATTTGGAGCAAAAAACGGAGTCTGCACTCTATCAAAGTTCATTATGCTGAAACAGGAAAAATTCAGCATTTACGCTGTTTACGCCGTATCTTTTAACATCTTTACAGAATCGCAGCGATTTGTAGCACAATTTGTTATTGACAGAATGATTGCTTGCAGAATAGCACTGTAATAAGCGGATATTATTGATTGAAACCAATAAAATTCATGAGTTATTGCGTTTTAAGCAAAAGATGATAACCAACCGCGACCGCGATTAAGCAAAGAGTGACGTTCAGAAGAATATTTAGCGCAGCTTTCAGCCATTCGCCTTGCGTGAACAGCGTCAGCGTATCGAAAGAGAAAGTAGAAAATGTCGTTAACGCACCGAGAAAACCAACGGCAATTAATGGCCGCCAGTGAGGTGAAATCAGTGAGCCATTGGTTAATGCCGATACTAACAAACCCATAATAAATGAACCGACAACGTTCACCGTCAACGTAGCATAAGGGAAACTGTTACCAAACCATTGGTTAAACCAGTTAGTGATCTGAAAACGGCTAACCGCACCAACCGCACCGCCAAATGCGACGATCAATAATGTGATGCCATAACTCATGTTTATCTCCCGCTATTCATTGACGGGTGAGTATAACGCGTGAAAAATCAATGGAGCAAATGACATCAGCGACGAACAGGCATTAATAATAATGAACAAACACCGATAAAAACCGAATATCAATCAGATCAGTTTGTTTGCGACAACACATGATATTGATCATCAGCACTTTCTTGTGCGGCTGCGGCTGCGGCTTCTGCGGATTTTTCTTGTCTGGCGCTCTCTTTGTTTTCCCGATTCGGGAAACAAGCCATTATTGTGCGGATCGCCACTAACGTACCGAGGATAATCAATGTTTGATCATTCGGGCGCAGAATGATTTTTAAGATATTGGCAGCGATCAGGATTTCCATTGCCAGCAACAGATAAGCCATCAAACTGGCACGAATATCTTTAAATGTGCGATTAAGAGAAACCGGATTACGTGTGATTTCGCGGAAAATAAAACGAATAGCGGTAATAACCGTACCGTAAGAGATAATAAAAATAGCGATGACGCTAAGTATATTAGCAATAAAAATGAAAATATTTACCATGATAATGTCCTTATAAATGGTGAATTTTGAGTCCGGACTAACATTCTGTATTGCCCGAAATGATTACTCAAAACTACAGCTTACTACCTCAATATTTCCTATATTGATCCGGCAAATTCCCTGAGCCAGCGCGAATAAGTAACAAGCGATCACGATGATACGCTAAATGTTCTTCGGCAATCAAGGCAAGATGAAATAACTTACCTTTCATTATTTTTTCTGGTGTGAGGGGCAATAAAATATCATTTATTTTCAATATATTAATTGTTGTTAAGTAACACGGGTATCGCTATTGATAAATCGCGTGACACGCTTTTCATTTTGTTGAGATAAAAACGTTGTTATAGCTGTTGTTTTCTGTCTGTTCCCTCTCCGGTTGTGACGTTACTTATTTTCTTGTTAATTAGATCGTTAGGTTTTGGTTTTAGTTACATATGGAAATGATAACAATAATAAGAATTGATATTATTTGTGTTAGTTCATAGAATCGCCTGAAATTTAGCGTAGTTATAAATATAGCAACAGCAAAAGGCGTTTCCGATGGCGACTAATTCCAGACTTATTCCCGCTTCTCAATGGGTTGTGCCAACTTTGACCGTGGCAGAAAACGATCAATTACTCACTTTTTCAGTACAAAGCGCGTTTAATTATCATGGTTACGATGCCGTTGGCGGCGTGGTACTTGGCTTTCGTTTATTACAACGTGCACTTGCGTTATTGAGTGAAAATAATGAACCGTTGCAACGCCGTGAATTAACGCTGTTTACTGCGTTTCCCGGACTCGGCGCGCGTGATTGTTTTGAGCTGGTTAGCCGCATGGTGACAGAACAACGCTTCACGCTGGATACTGATTTTATTCACCCTGACGCGCAGAAAGGCATTGCCGGTAGTTTCTATTTTGAATTTGGTTATCGCGGCAAGCGTGTTGCTTTAGCGCCGATTGTCGGGCAGCCAAGTTCCGCGTTTTTAGCTGCGGGGCGAGCCAGCAAGCAGCCTGATGCTACAGCAGAAATTCAGCAACAGTGGATTGCTGCTAAATATCAGTTAGCCAATACGTTACTAGGCATCAGCGCGCAGGACGCGATTCGAGTTCTGTGATGCGTTACTGGCGACCATTTCTCACCCCATTATTGCTAGTGGTTTACTGGCAATTGCTGGCAAGCTCAGGGTTGATCTCCGCTTATCTGCTGCCTGCACCGCTGACAGTATTTCACTCGGCGATCGCTATGTGGCAATCCGGCGCATTACCGCGCCATATCATCACTTCATTATCGCGCGTGTTTGAAGGCTTTTTTCTCAGTTGCACGATAGGAACATTGCTGGCGGGATTCGTCGCGCGTTACGTCTGGCTGGAACAGCTATTATCTGCACCGCTGGCGCTGTTTCGCATGATCCCGCCGCTGGCAATGACGCCATTACTGATTTTATGGTTAGGCATTGGCGATGCCACGCAGTTATCGATTATTATTCTGGCGTCGATTTTTCCTATTTTTTTAAATACGCGTGATGGTTTGCGCCGCGTTAGTCCCGCTCATAAAGAACTCGCAGTGAGTTTACATCTCTCCCCGCTGCGCTATTTGTTTGCCATTGTGATTCCCAGCGCGATTCCATCGGTCGTCACCGGCTTTCGTCTGGCATTCGGCTATAGCTGGCGCGCATTGATTGGCGCGGAGCTGATCGCCGCCAGCAGCGGATTGGGTTATCTGATTATTGATTCACAGGAAATGATGCGAACCGATGCGGTAATGGTCGGCATTTTAACAATCGGCTTGATCGGCTGGTTACTGGACACGTTGTTTTATCGCACGTTAGTTCAGGTGCTACAGCGCCGTTTCCCTGAGGTAGCGAACTGATGCTTACATTCAGCGATATTAATATCAGCAAGATCAGTAAAAGCTACAACCAGAAACCGGTATTAACCGATGTCTCTTTTTCTTTACCTGCCGGTGAAATTATCTGCTTATTAGGTGCGTCCGGCGGCGGAAAATCTACGCTGCTGCGGATTGTCGGCGGGCTAATTCAGCCTGATAGTGGCAACGTAAATATTACCTCTTCACAATGCGCGATGGTGTTTCAAGAACCACGTTTACTGGCATGGCTGACAGTTGCGGAAAATCTGGCATTAGCGCTGCCATTCTGGCAATCCGGGAAAAGTAAACGAGAAAGTATCACCACCGCATTGCGGCAGGTACAGCTTCTTGGCAGCGAATCACTGATGCCCCATGAACTTTCCGGCGGCATGGCGCAGCGCGTTGGTATCGCCAGAGCATTGCTGCAAAAACCACAAGTGTTGTTGATGGACGAACCTTTTGCCGCTCTGGACGCCATCACCCGCGCCGAGCAGCAGCAAATGCTGGTGCAGCTTATTGCCGAACAGCAAATCAGTTGCTTGTTTGTCACCCACGACATTAATGAAGCCATGAAAATCGGGCACCAAATTTTGGTAATCAATCAAGGGCGCATCGCGACTGAACATCATCACCTTGATGACATCTCTTTTCCTGAACTCAAACAACATATTCTGACTCACTTACAAACCACATCTTAAGGAAATCAAATGAAAAAAATATTTCTGACTGCCGCACTATCGCTGACTCTCGTTTCTGCGCTGGCTCATGCCGATGATAAAACGCTGGATATTAGCTACGTAAAATCGCCGTTTAACCTGCAAACTATCGTGATGAAAGAACACAATCTGCTGGAAAAACAGGTTGCACCATTGGGGCTGCAAGTGAAATGGCACGAAATTACCTCCGGCGCGAAACAAGCACAAGCACTGGCAAGCGGCGATCTGGATATTGGCGGCGTGATGAATACTTCATCGGTGCTGATGGCAAACGGTGAGGGCAATCCGGTTGAGATTATCGCCGGTGTTTCTCGTCCGACAGATACCTTTGCTATCGTTGCGGCGAAAAACGGCGCGAAATCTATAGCGGATCTGAAAGGTAAAAAAGTTGCCGGACCTAAAGGCACGGTACTGCATCAAACATTGGTGGCGGCGCTGGTTAAAAATGGCTTGAGCATGAACGATGTTCAGTTTATCCAAATGGATTTGCCGCAAGCCTTTGCTGCACTGCAAAGCGGCGAAGTTGATGCGGCATTACTGGCGGCATCAATGGTGATTAAAGCCGAGCAAGAGGGCGATAAAGTGCTGGCAACCGCTGATGGCTTAGTTGTACCGAAACTGGTGATGGCGTCCAGCGCGCAAGTTGTTAAAAATCACCCTGACTGGATTAAAGCCACTATTGCCGCTCATGATGAAGCGGGTGCGTGGATTAAAAATAACACCGTTGAAGCGATTGCATTGGGTGCGAAAGTGCAGGGCATCAGCGTTGCCGATGCACAGAAACTTTACGACTGGTCGCACTTCACGCAGCGTTTGAATCAGGGTGATATTGCCAGCATGAAAGATGATATTCAGTTCATGATCCAAAATGACATGATGCGTAATGATGTGGACGTTAATAAAATCATTCTGCCGCAAGCAATGGAGCAGTAATCCATGACAGAGTTAACCGTAACAGTATGCGATCAAGACGGCGAGATTACGTTGCGCCGCGAAGATCTGCTGAAATACGCCACCAACGCTAATGTGATCGCTGCCGCGCTGATGATCCGCATCAGCCGTTATGCGTTCGCTAAACTTTCCCCGCAGCAGCCAGTGATGCGCCGTGAACTCTACTGGCAAATCGGGTTTCCTGGTCCCGGAATTTTAGACTGCATTGAAATGCTCTCTCACGCGGTGCGCGAGGGGCGTTGTCTGCAAAATCCAACGCTGCGAAATCCCAAAGCGCCGTTTTCACTCGGCGGGCAATTTATCTTTGAAATTGGCTATCGCGGCAAAACGCTGGTGGTCTGGCCCGATAAAACGGTATTCGATGATGAATTCCGCAGTCAGGTCGCCGCATGGCAAGAAGCCGAAGCAGGCAGCGAGGGCAGACAAGCATTTCTGAATTACAAAGCGGATAAAGTAAAACAGATTTTATCGCTGTCAGATGGTGAATTGCTGCATTCGGTGTGGAAAGAGGGATAAATTTACGTAATTTATTGATAATAAATAATAATTTTTAGTGGCGGCAATCTGCCGCCCGCATTAACAACGCGATGGGTTCACGGGCGACAGGTTGTCGCCCCTACAGGGAATGACATAATTGTTTGAAATTTATAGTAATAAAAAATCATTTGTAGGGCGGCAATTTGCCGCCCGCATTAACAACGCGATGGATTCACGGGCGACAGGTTGTCGCCCCTACGGGAAATGACATAATTATTTGAAATTTATAGCAATAAAAAATCATTTGTAGGGCGGTAACTCGCCGCCCGTATTAATAACGCGGTGGGTTCACGGGCGACAGGTTGTCGCCCTTACGCTGCCAGCGCTGCGTCCTGTCCAACCACTTCTTACTCAATATCACCTGCAATCCTTTTACGAATGCTGAGGTTAATAAAATCATCACTGCCATTGCAGCGGCGGAGGCGGTATCGCCGGTTTCGTCCATGTTTAATACCGAGATCGACGCCAGTATGGTGTCGCTGTTATAGATAAAAATCACCGCAGATGTCGTGGTCATAGAATTGACGAAGATATAGGTGAAAATATCCAGAATCGCGGGCAGGCAGACGGGAAAACTGACTTTAAAGAATGCCTTATATAACGGAATTTTTAGCGACATAGCGACCAGTTCCAGCTCTTTCGGGATCTTTTTTAGCGCATTGATCGCGGTCAAATGCCCGACGGTGTAGTAATGACCGATGCAGCAGAGAATCAGCAGCCACATCGTGCCGTAAAGCCCGTTTAATGGATTACTTGATTGATTGAAGAAAAAGATATAACCAATGCCGAGAACAATGCCCGGTACTGCCATCGACAGCATACTAAATGCGTGAATAGTAGTGCGTAACCGGTTAAATCCTCTGCCTTTTTCGGAAAAATAAGCAAATAAAAAAATCAGGATAGTGCCAAAGATCGCCGCACCGAGCGACATTTTTAAAGAATTGATAAATGGCAGCCAGCCATAAAGACTACGCGCATCAAACAGATAGTGATCCAGCGTCAGGCTCAAATTATAGGGCCAAAACTGGATCAGCGATCCATAAATCGCCATGCCAGCCATTGCGAGAATAAGCAGCGCCCAAACGCTGCACCAGAGAAAAGCGATGCTATCTACCCATTTGTTAGGTTTCGGCTGATAAGGCACGGCGCGGATATTGCTCTGCTCTTGCTGTTTACGGCGTAACAGATAATCGATCACAAATGTGAGGATTGCAGGCAGCAGAAGCATCAGACTGGTGATCGCGCCCTGACTGAAATTTTGTTGCCCGATGATCTGCTTATAAATATCGGTTGCCAGCACATTGAATTGCCCGCCAATCACTTTTGCCACACCGAAATCACAGATCGCCAACGTGAATACAGCAATCAAGGCGCTGATCAGCCCATATTTAACGCCAGGCAGCGTAACTTTGATAAATGTGGTTAACGGCGAACATTTGAGGACGTTCGCCGCTTCATACAAGCGCGCATCGCTGCCGGAAAAGGCGGTACAGAGAATGATCATTGCATGAGGAAAACACCAAAACGATAAGCCGAGAATGATGCCAATCGCGCCATAAATGGTATTGCCGAATAGCAGTGCTTTTGCCACACCTTGATTGCCAAACCAATACACCAGACTAATCGCGGATAGCAGCGAGGGCATCAGAATCGGCAACATACCAATCGTTTTGAATAATCCGGCAAAAGGCATACAGGTGCGCGTAATGGCGTAAGCATAACTAAATGCCAGCACACCGACGAATAGCGTGGTACTCAAGCCGATTATCAGCGTATTACCAATTGCGGTCAGCGGTGATGTGCTATCAAGGTACTGAATAAAATTATTCAAGCCGATAAACTGCCCGTCCATATTAAACAGGCTCAGTTTTAGCATGTAATAAAGCGGCAGAATCAGCGCGATAAGAAAGAAACCCATTGCCAGTAATAATCCGATGATCAGTATGATCTGATCCCGATTTATCCCCAGTAGAAAAATTTTACTGCGCGCCGTTTTTACAGAATAACTACCGGACATGGCATTCTCCTGCTGGTTGATGTTCACATACAGGAAGATGATCTTCATATACCGGAAATAGCTGTATTGCCTGATTATTCCAATTTAATGAAATCGTTTTGCCATGATAGAGATTCAGTGCGCTGCCGTGCGAAACCGGAAGCTGGACTAATAGCGGTTGCAAACCGTAATACGTATCCGCCTGACACATCACATGCAGAAAACTGCCGAGAAATTCGATATGAGTAATTTCCGCACTCAGCCAGCCGTTTTTATCTGATTGAATCTCAATAGATTCTGGACGTAATGCCAGTTTCACTTTGCTGCCAGTCGGATAATCATAAGTCCGATGCCGCAGTGTTTGGCGGTTAAGGCGAATTTGATTGTGACCAATCACTAACGCATCAAGAAAATTCATATTGCCGATAAAATCTGCAACGAAGCGGCTTTGCGGCGCGGCATAAATCTCTTGCGGTGTGCCAACTTGCTTGATGACTCCGTGATCCATTACCACGATGCGATCCGCCATTGTCAGCGCCTCTTCCTGATCGTGCGTCACCATAATGGTGGTGATATTTAACTGCTGCTGTAATGCTTTGATTTCGGCGCGTAAATGTGTTCGCACTTGCGCGTCTAATGCGGAGAGTGGTTCGTCCATCAACAGCAAACCAGGTTCCAGTGCCAGCGCTCTGGCTAAAGCTACTCGCTGCTGCTGACCGCCGGAAATTTGCGCCGGATACTTTATTGACTGGCTATCCAACCCGATAAGTTTCAACCAGTAGCTAACTTTTTCTTCAACTTCTTTGCGCTTTTTGCCCTGATTGCGTAGCCCTAAAGCAATATTCTCAGCCACAGTCAGATTAGGAAACAGCGCATAGGACTGAAAAACAATGCCGAAATCACGTTTTTGCGGCGGCAGAAACGTCACATCGCGCCCGTCCTGTATCACACAACCGCTGGTTGGTTGTTCTAAACCGGCAATAGTACGCAGTAATGTGGTTTTTCCGCAGCCAGACGGACCTAAAAAACAAACAAATTCACCTTGTTTAATCGACAGTGAAATTTCTTTCAGCGCTTGAAATCGACCAAATCGTTTCTCTAAATTTTTAATTTCAAGATAGTTTGCTGGCGTCGATGGCATTATTTTATCTCCAATTTGGTATAGACCAGATTGTGATTTAGTTTAGAGCGATTATATGAAAGAAATATGACAGTAGGAGAAGAAAGAGAACGTGAACCTATCGTGTTGTTAATACGGGCGGCAGATTGCCGCCCCTACAAATGGTTCTTTATTTCTATAAATTTCAAACGATTATATGATTTTGCGTAGGGGCGACAACCTGTCGCCCGTGAATCCACCGCGTTGTTGATGTGGGCAGCAGTTGCCGCCCGTATGAATTATTCTTTATTATCAATATACTAATTTATCATTTTCCCTATTTTCTTATCCAACACTCTGATTAAATTATTTTTTAGCTTCGCTTTTTTCGTTATAGCGTTTAGTCCAGTCGGTTAAAATGCGTTCACGATGTTGAGCCATCCAGTTAAAGTCATTTTTGTTCATTTGTCTGGTGAGATCTTTAGGATACGCATCGGGGATTTTTGCCACCGATGGTATCGCCAGAACAGCAAAACTTTGGTTGTACAATTTGTTGGCTGTTTCTGTCACCGCAAAATCCATCAGCTTTTCAGCCGCCGCTTGATGCGGGGTATTGTTCACGATCGCGGCGGCTTCCATATCCCAACCGGAGCCGTCTTCAGGGAAAATTACATCGATGGGCGCGCCGTTTTGTTGCAGTTTAACCGTCGGGAAATCGAATGAAATGCCAACCACTGCTTCACCGCTGGCAACCAGTTTACAAGGTGCAGAACCGGAGTGTGTGTAACGCTCAATATTGTTATGTAACTTGTCCATATACTCCCAACCCTGTTTCTCTCCCATGCTTTGTAACCAACCCGCGACGTTGAGAAATCCTGTGCCAGATGAAGCAGGATTGGGCATGATAATTTTATCTTTGTAGATGGGACTGGCGAGATCTTGCCAGCTTTTAGGGGCGGGGATATTCTCTTTTTTCCCTTCAATAGTGTTGTAACAAACAGTGCCTAATGACGCGTCCATACCGATCCAATGCGGCGGATTTTGCGGGTCGATAAATTTAGCATCGAGCTTTTCCAGCCCTTTCGGTGCATAACCTGCCAGCATATTTTGTTGATCTAACACCAGCAGGCTTGTCGCTGCCACACCCCAAATCACATCAGCTTTGGGATTATTTTTTTCTGCCAGTAATTTTGCCGTAATAACGCCAGTGGAATCACGAATCCATTTAATTTCAATGTCAGGATTCTGTTTTTCAAATTCACTTTTCAGTGCGCCAAGTTGTTCAACTTCCAGTGCTGTGTAGACGGTGAGTTCTGTGGGCGCGGCGTATAGATTGGTACTCATGATTAGGCTGGTAAACAGGGCGATACCAGTAATCTTTAAGGGATTATTTTTCATCTTATCCTCATTTTGAAGTTAGTCGTCGCAAAGCTATTCGAGTAATAACAACAAAATAAGACAGAAAAATGACAGTTTTGTGGCAATTAAATGAAACAATTAAGACACTAAATCACCGTGGAAACCTCAATTTTAATGCTGTCATGCAGCCAGTATTCAATATCAAAATCGAGAATTTCGCCGTGTTGATCGTAGTTCAGACGTTGCAGATACAATGCTGGTGTACCAACGCTCGTACCTAATGCTTTGGCGGCGTCGGCGGGCATTGCGGTAGGATAAAACGACAGGCTCATATTGGTATAAAGTAAGTTGTAATACTCGCGATAAGTCTCTGTCAGGCTGCCATTGAGATCGTGTTTTAACAAATCAGGCACTTTATTTGGCAGGCAATGATTCTGGCAATAACAGATCGCACGTCCATCGGCATAACGCACTCGTTTTAATAGGTAAATCGACTGGAATGGTTTAAGTGCTAACGGTGAAATTACCGACAGCGGCGCTTCAAGCTGCTCACCCGAAATCAGCCGCGTTTGCGGCGTTTTTCCCTGACTCAAACTCAGTTGATGAAAATTACTATTCAGTGTTGGATTCAGCACCAAACGCGGCGCGCTGACAAACCAACCGCGCCGATCCTGCCGATAGATCAGCCCTTGCGCTTCCAGCATGGAAAGCCCCTCACGCACCGTAACGCGCGTAGTGGCAAAAACGGTGCATAACTCCCGTTCAGACGGCAATTTATCCCCAGATTTAAGCGTTCCCATCTGAATATGCTGCGCTAATTTATCAGTGATAACTAAATAGTGCGGGCTGTTTAAATTATTATTATTTGATTTTTCAAGCATTTTATTTTCCATACGGTATGCCATGTTCGTTACCAGAATGATAACGCGAATATGAAACTTTTGTGACTGTGCCCGATCTCCTTTGACATCGGTAGACGGGTTGTTTCATAATTTTATTATCTGGTATAGACCAGTTTAACGGGGAAATATCGATGAGACAAGAAAATGACTATCTATTATTAACGCCCGGTCCTTTGACCACATCGCGCCGCGTAAAAGAAGCGATGCTAAGAGACAGTTGTACTTGGGACGATGATTATAATCTTGGCGTGGTGCAAGTGATCCGCCAGCAGCTTTTGGAACTGGCACAGGTTAATCAGGACGACTACAGCGCGGTATTGATGCAGGGCAGCGGTACTTTCGCGGTTGAAAGCGTATTGCAGAGCGCGATCAGGCAGGATCACAAAATATTAATTATCAATAACGGCGCGTATGGCGCGCGTATCGCTGAAATTGCCCGCCGTTTGGCGTTATCCCATCACATCATTGATTGCGGCGAGATGCGCCAGCCAACTATTCCCGAAATTGAGCAAATTTTACAGCAAGATAGCGCAATTACTCATATTGCAATGGTTCACTGTGAAACCACTACCGGCATACTTAATCCGCTGGAAGCGCTGGCGCAGCTAAATCAGCGCTATCAAAAAACGTTAATTATCGATGCCATGAGCAGCTTTGGCGGAATTCCTATTAATGTCGCTGAATTAAACATCGATTTTCTGATCAGCTCCGCCAATAAATGTATTCAAGGTGTTCCGGGTTTTGGTTTTGTGATCGCCCGCAAAACAGAATTAGAGCAGTGCCGCGATCGGGCGCGTTCATTGTCGCTGGATCTGTATCAACAGTGGCGCTGTATGGAAGAAAATCACGGCAAGTGGCGTTTCACTTCGCCGACGCATACCGTTCTGGCATTTGCCGAAGCGTTGAAAGAGTTGCAGCAAGAGGGCGGAATTAGCGCGCGTAATCAGCGTTACCGCAGCAATCAGCAGCAATTAGTCGCGGGAATGCGCCAGCTCGGTTTTGCTACCTTGCTTGATGATGCGCTGCATTCGCCCGTGATCACTGCGTTCCGCTCTCCGCAACACGTTGATTATCAATTCAAGCGTTTTTATCAGTTATTAAAACAGCAAGGATTTGTGATTTATCCGGGCAAAGTGTCGCAAAGCGATTGCTTCCGTATCGGTAATATCGGTGAAGTGTATCCGCAGGATATTGCCGCGTTGTTGGACGCGGTGAAACACAGTTGTTACTGGAATATTTAAACGCCATCATCAGGAAAAATTATGACGACAATTTCTCATATTGAAGCGGTGATCTTCGACTGGGCGGGAACAACCGTTGATTTTGGTTCTTTTGCGCCGACGCAGATCTTTGTGGAAGCATTCAAAACCGCTTTTGATTTTGATATTGATATTGCCGAAGCGCGTATCCCGATGGGATTAGGGAAATGGCAGCACATTGCAGCAGTAGGGCAGCTACCGACGGTGAAAACCCGCTGGCAGGAAAAGTTTGGTTATGAAATGAATGCAGAAGATGTGGAACTGATTTATCAAACGTTTATGCCGCTGCAAATCGCTACTGTGGTTGATTTTGCCGAACCGATTGCCGGTGTATTAGAAACGGTGCGCTGGTTACGGGAAAAAAATATTAAGATCGGTTCTTGCTCTGGTTATCCGCGTCAAGTGATGGACGCGCTGATCCCTGCTGCGGCATCTCACGGTTATCAGCCGGACTGCCATGTTGCAACAGACGATCTCCCCGCAGGCGGACGACCGAATCCTTACATGGCGCTGCAAAACGTGATTATGCTGGAAGTCTCTTCGGTTGCGGCTTGCATAAAAGTTGATGATGCCGTACCAGGCATTTTTGAAGGCATCAATGCCGGTATGTGGACAGTCGGGCTTGCCGTTTCCGGCAACGAATTCGGTGCGACCTACGCGCAATATTGTGAAATGCCCGCCGATGAAATCACTGCCCGCCGCGAACGCGCCTCCGCAAAATTGCGTCAGGCAGGCGCGCATTATGTGATTGATACACTGGCAGATTTACCGCGAGTGGTGCAGGAAATTGAATATCGACTGGCGCGCGGGGAAAAACCATAAAAAATTAAGACCGGATTATTCCGATTATATTTTTACAATGAAATTAACGGGCGGCAGATTGTCGCCCGTATAAATTATTTTTTTACTCTCAATATATTAATTGACTATTTTCTTATCCAAACCTGAGATTGACTACTCAACCAGTTCCAATCCTGCCACTCGTTTCCAGTATCCATTACAATCCGCGTGATTTTCCAGCGTCAGCGGTGCTGTACCGTGTTCGTTATTGCGGAATTGGTGCAGAATGTCCAGTGTATTGAACCCTTGCGGTGACAAACGCACAATATCCACCAGCCCGTCCATTTCTTTCAAATTATTGCCTAAGTTGTAGCAATAACCGCTTTGTGTCTGAATCCCGTTGAGTACGAAAACTTGTTGATTTTCTTGTGAAATAACATTTCTACCGGTGGGATAATTAATGCAGCAAGTTTCACAATCATCTTTGGCGCGGTTTTCCGAACGTGCAGTGAAACAACGAGCGGAATAAGCCAGCGGCAGATAACCGTAGCTGAAAATCTCCACTTCAAACTGGCGGCGAATGCCTAACTCTTCACATTGATTCAATAAGTTAACCAGCCAGTCGCGGGATAATTCCACCGGCATACACCAGCGCATCATGCCCTGTTTCAGCAAAGAGCGCAGCGTATACGCGTTGTAGCAATTCAGCGCAGAACCCGCGACATACGGCAGATGGCGTTCCGCAGCCATATTCACAGCAGCAAGATCGTTGGCTTCGATCAGAAACTCGCCGTTCTCCACATAACGTTTTAGTTCGGTAAGTTCCGATGGCGATTCAATCAGCGCCAGCGTGGATAACACCACCTGTTTACCGGATTGCACCAGCGTTTTTGCCAGCGTCAGCCAGTCGTTAACTTTCATTTCACGGCGCTTGCTACACACCGCTTCGCCTAAATAGATAATATCGGCATCGCTTGTCATTGCAGCATGATAGAACGCTTCGATGTCCGTTTTTCGCCAGCAATAGAGCAGTGCTCCAAGTGAATATTTCATGTTTGTTTCCTGCCGTTTTTCTGCTGTTTATTACTATTTAGCCTGAAATTCGGATAAAAATTATATTATTACGATAAATTTCAAATAATTATGTGATTTTTGCCGTTCCGGCGAATTCTTATTTATTGCCATTTTCGGTGATATGCGCCCAGCGTGGTTTGTGTGCCTTCAGACACCGAACCGAGAGTTTCCATCCACGATTGTTCAACGCTAAAATGCTGCGGATCAGCGATACAGCGATCAATCGCTTGCCGCCAAACTTTTGCTACCTGACTCACATAAGCAGGGCTGCGCTGACGACCTTCAATTTTGACCGATGCGATATTCGCCGCCAGTAACTCAGGCAGAAGCTCTAACGTATTCAGACTGGTTGGTTCTTCCAGCGCATGATACGCCGCACCGTCAACGTGATAGCGACCTTTGCACAGCGTAGGATAACCGGCGTTTTCGCCATCTTTATAGCGATCAATCAGCACGTCATTTAAACGCGATTCCAACCCTTGCGGCGTTTGCTGCCAGCGTACAAAACGGGCTGGGGAACAAGCGCCAACGGTATTCGGCGATTCACCGGTCAGATACGAGGAAAGATAGCAGCGCCCCTCCGCCATAATGCACAAGCTGCCAAAGGCAAAAACCTCAAGAGGAACCGGACTGGTGCGTGCCAGTTGCTTGACTTGGTGCATTGACAGCACGCGTGGCAGCACGATGCGGGCAACATCAAAGTTACGCTGATAAAAGCGGATCGCTTCTTCATTGGTAGCGGAAGCCTGCACGGAAATATGGCGCTCAATATGCGGATAGCGTTCTGCGGCGTATTCCAGCATAGCAATATCCGCTAGAATCAGAGCATCAGCGCCGATGTTTGCGGCTAAATCGATTGCCCGCTGCCAGCGAATATAGCCATCAGGGTGAGCAAACGTATTGACCGCGATATGTAATTTGCGTTTATGACGATGAACATAGCTCACCGCTTCTTCCAGTTTTTTATCGGTAAAGTTAAGACCGGCAAAATGGCGCGCGTTGGTATCATCTTTAAAACCGATATAAACCGCGTCAGCTCCGTTATCCACCGCCGCTTTTAATGCAGGTAAATTCCCCGCAGGGCACAGCAATTCCATGATAAATTCCTAAAAATAAAGGTTATCAACGTGTTCTATAACCTGTAAAAATCACTACCTGAATCATTTGATGATTGTAGTTAACCTTTTCATAACTCGTCTTGATTTGGGGCAGCTTATTATGGGTTTAAAAATAATAGCTGGTTTAAGAATGGGTTAACTTTATATAAGATAATATCAAAATGGACGAGCCCG
This sequence comes from Enterobacteriaceae bacterium, assembly GCA_031261005.1. Lineage (GTDB taxonomy): Bacteria > Pseudomonadota > Gammaproteobacteria > Enterobacterales > Enterobacteriaceae > JAISKF01. The sequence continues at coordinate 19,419 of JAISKF010000039.1, forward strand.
TAGTTTAATGTTGTAGCAGCGGTTTTTTGTTGCAGATAAAGTGATAAATTTTTGACCTGATACGGAGATCTTTCACACTATTATGGCAGAATAATACCAATTCTTTTTCAGCAGGAGTTAGCCCGTGTTACAACAACTGAGAGCCCGTCTGGTGCGTCAAGGTCCTTCCCTTTTACGTTTGCCTGTTAAACTAACGCCATTTGCGTTGCAAAAGCAGATTTTGCAGCAGTTATTGAGCTGGCAATTCCGTCAGGCACTAGTTGATGGTGATCTGGATTTTCTGGAACAGCGCTGGCTGAAAGTCGAAGTGCGTGATCTGGCGCTGCGTTGGTTTGTGACTGTGCGCGAGGGGCGGTTGTTGGTGAGTGATAATCAGCAGGAAGATGTGAGTTTCTGCGGTGATGCCAATGATCTGATTTTGATTGCTGCACGTAAGCAAGATCCCGATACTTTGTTTTTCCAGCGCCGTTTAGTGATTGAGGGGGATACCGAATTAGGGCTGTATGTGAAAAATCTGATGGACGCTATCGAGCTGGAAAATATGCCAACACTGCTGCGTGTCGGTTTATTGCAACTGGCTGATTTTATTGAAGCGGGCTTGAAAGAGGGCGGCGAAGCACATTCGCACGCGCCAGCATCGTGTTAATTCGTGTTGAAATTCCCGTTGATGCAGCAGGTATCGCCAAACTGCTGCGTCAGGCTTTTCCGACTAAAGCGGAGTCTGACTTGGTGCATCATCTGCGTGAAGATGGGCTGATTACGCTGGGCGTTGTGGCAACTGATGATGACGGCGGTGTGGTCGGTTATGCGGCGTTTAGTCCGGTGATGGTCAATGGTGAAGATCGCCAGTGGGTTGGTTTAGCTCCGCTTGCGGTGGCAGAAGCATATCGCGGTAAAGAGTTAGGCAAGGCACTGATTTATGAGGGATTGGACTCTTTAAATGAGTTCAGCTATGCCGCTGTTACCGTACTTGGCGACGCAAATTATTATTCCGCATTAGGTTTTAAACCGGCGTCTGACTTTAATTTGCACAGCGAGAATAAAGGATTAGACGCCAATGCTACGTTGCTGATTTATCCGTTAATCGAAGAGACACTAAACGACGTTTCCGGTCTGGTGGCGTATTCTGCACCATTTGAACAGTGCGCTAAATAACCTGAATTTCAAATAATTATGTAATTTCCTGTAGGGGCGACAACCTGTCGCCCGTGAACCCACCGCGTTGTTAATGCGGGCGGCAGGTTGCCGCCCCTACGAATTATTCTTTATTATCAATCTATTATCTTGATTGTTTTCACGCTAAGTAACCTGAATTTCAGATAAGAAATTATATAATTAATATAAATTTCAAATAATTATGTAATTTCCTGTAGGGGCGACAACCTGTCGCCCGTGAACCCACCGCGTTGTTAATGCGGGCGGCAGGTTGTTGCCCCTACGAATTATTCTTTATTATCAATCAATTATATTGATTTCTGGATACCGGTTAACTCAATCAATTGATTCAATGACGGTTGGTTTTTGACCAGCCTTTCTTTTTGCATTTTTGTTAGCTGTTTAATGCGATATTCCAGTTTCAACGCTTCTGAATGCGAGCCGATCTCACACCGATAAACCAGCGTTAGCGTCGCGGCATTTCTCAACGCTTTTGCTCCTTTCCCTGACTCATGCTGTTTTAACCGCCGTTCAACGTTAGTGGTGATGCCGGTATACAACCGGTTATCGTCTGTGCGTAAGATATACAGTGACCAGTGATTGTTTTCGGGCGACGAGTGATTTTCTTTCACTGAGTTATCCCAATATTCATTTTGTGTCTGCGGTTATTTTAACAGCTTTATTCATGATGTCCGCCGCTGTGCTTTATGTTAACGTAGCCAGCACCTTTTTTATTTCGAGATGTAACATTGTGACCTCTGATCCAGAACGTAGCCGTAAAGTAATAAGCCATTATTTAAATAAAAATCATGTGGTTGCATTGTGTACTAGCGGGAATATTAACGGTGAGCCGGATTTATGGTGTGCTAACTGTTTCTACCTGTTTGATCCGCAAGCAATGGGGCTGATTATGATGTCACAACCCCATACACGCCACTGTCAGTTAGCGCTGTCTAGTCCTCAAGTAGCAGGCACTATCGCCGCGCAAACCAAGAATGTTGCTTTGATACAAGGCGTGCAATTTCGCGGGCAGTTACAGCTTTTAGCGGGTGAAGACGCGGCAGACGCGAAATCACGCTATGTACAGCGTTTCCCTGCGGCGCGGTTGCTCTCTGCACCGCTTTGGTTACTGCGTCTTGATGAAATAAAAATGACCGATAATAAACTCGGTTTTGGCAAAAAATTCTATTGGCAGCGAGAATATGATTAAGATTAAACCACTCTATTACTTCAAAGTGGTGGTTGAGCAAGGCTCACTGTCCGCTGCTTCCGAAGTGCTGCATATCGCCCAGCCGCCGTTAAGTAAATCATTACAACAACTTGAAGAGCTTTGGGGTGTGCAGCTTTTGACGCGCACTCATCGTGGCATGGTTCCTACCGAAGCGGGCAAGTTTCTTTATCAACGTGCCAATGATTTGTTGCAAATGGCAAAACATCTTGATGATGAGATGAAAGGTTTCGGCGACGGCGTGAACGGCATGATTCGTCTTGGTACGGTATCGATGGGTATGCCGCGCGTGATCAGCCTGATGCGAACCTTACGCGAGCGTTATCCGTCGATTACTTTTTCGTTGTATCAGGGTGATACTCAGCATCTTGAAGATATGCTGGAAAAGAGAAAAATCGATGCCGCGCTGGTGCATTTGCCGTTAACGAATTCTGCATCGCAACTGATTGTGCTGCCGTTGGCGAAATCCTGCTTTAAGGCATTATGCCCGTCGAATTCTCCGCTCAACGATTACGCCGAACTGACGCTAAAACAGTTAGTTGATGTGCCGTTGGTGTTGCTGAAAAGAAAAAGCGGTTTCGGTGTGTTTGAGAAAGTACGGCAAGCATTCAGTCGGCAAGGGCTGGAACCGCAGGTGATCGCCGATGCGTCTGATGTACCGATTATTAAGATGATGGTTGAGAATCAATTAGCCATTGGTTTACTGCCGATGCTGGACGGCTGTGATGATGATTTCTCCAAAATAAAAACGATCCCCGTACCGGAATTAGATATGGTTGCCGACGAACTGGCATTAGTGATTCATCAGCAGAGTGAACATAATCCAACGTTAGTTCGGGTGTTAGATTATTTTAAGGGTAATAAAGCATGAGCGTTTTAGATATTGATTTGATAATAAGGAATAAATAGTAAGGGCGGCAACCTGCCGCCGCTGGCTCAGAATTATCAGGTTTAACGGTTGGTGATATTTCGGGCGACAGGTTGTCGCCCCTACAAAAAACAATATTATTTCAACTGGTTATACCTGACTGCCATTCTTTCTTATCAAAGAACAACTTTTACCGCTTTAACTCCGGTATTGCAGGCATCACGCCGAAATGTGCCATATCTTCCGGCTTAAACTTAAAGTTTGGATTGTACTGTTTCGGGTCAGTAATAAACGCCGGTTCAGTGCTGCGCCAGGTGAAGAAACACGTCGGACAGTGATACACTTCCCAAACGCCCTCAACCGGTGAACGGCTTAACACTTCTGCATTTGCAGATTCACAGCGCGGACAGATTAAATTTTTCTGGCTCATAGCAATTCCTTATTTCTGGTTTCCGGCTTCAATCATGGCTTGTAACTTCTCAACCCAATCTTCGGTAGTGATCGGATCACGTAATTCTTGTGAGAAGTGACCGTGAGTTTCCGGCGCTTTCGGTGTAGTGGCATCGATGATCATTTTGGTCGTCATACCGGACGGCTCGGAGGCGGGGTCCAGCGGCAGAATCGATAAACCCGGAACAGTGACTAGATCAAACTCAGGGTTAAATTTGGTCGAGATCGCCCACATCACTTGCGGCAGATTAAATGGATCGATGGTTTCATCAACGACAATAACCACTTTGGCATAGCCCAAGCCGTGCGGTGTCGTCAGCACGCGCATACCGACGCCTTTCGCAAAACCGCCAAAGCGCGTTTTGGTGGAGACAATCACAATTAAACCGTGTGTATACAACGCGTTAACCGCTTCGATTTCTGGATATGCTTGTTTTAATTGCACATACAGCGGCGCGCAGGTATTGATTCCCATCATGTAGTCAATTTCTGTCCACGGCATACCGAGATAGAGATGTTCGTAAAGCGGTTTTTTACGATGGGAAACTTTGGTGATTTCCACCACCGGCATCAAACGACCACCAGAATAGTGACCGGTAAACTCACCGAACGGACCTTCGGCTTCGCGGAAACGTGAGATAATCCGCCCCTCCAGCACGAATTCAGAACCCCACGGCACATCTAAGCCGGTTAGTTCAGTACGCACCACCGGATACGGTGCTTCATTCAGCGCAGCAGCCATCGCATATTCTGATTGCTCATAAAGGATCGGCATTGCACCAACTGTGCCGATCATCGGATCATTACCGATGGTGATAGCAATCGGCAGGTCAACGCCAAGTTCTTCGGCGCGCTGGAAATGAATGGCAATGTCATGAGCCGGAACCGGTTGAATACCAATGCGATTTTTACCTTTCACTTCCAGACGATACATGCCGACATTCTGGCTTTTCTCATGGGCTTCGCCAGTTAGTGAGGGATCGCGCGATACAATACTGGCTTTATCAATGTAGAAACCGCCGTCGCCGTGGTTCAGACGAAATAGCGGCAGGATCTCAAACAGATTAATATCCTCTTCGATCACCACTTCTTGCCACGGCGCTTCGCTGCGATGTTCCACTTCGCCCGGATAGTTTTGGTAACGGCGTACAAATTCAAAAAATTGTTGTTTCAGCGGCGTATTTTTCGGCATATCCATCGCGATCGCCAGATTCGGCCATGAACCATGTACGTTCATGGCGATGCTTGCATCATGATAACCCTGAATATTTTCAAACAGCAGCGCTGGAGATTTCTCGCCTAGCTTCGTGGCGGCACAAGCCGCAGCGGAAATATCCGGCTCCGGCAAAACCGGCTCTTTGATACGCAACAACTGATTTTGTTCTTCAAGTGCGGATAGATAACTGCGTAGATCATTAAAAGGCATGATTAAACTCCCTGATGGCTGTCATGGTTCATTCCAGACCAGCGTTTCGCTGCTGGGTGGCTGAGTTGGAACTGATCGAGAATACGCACGGCAAGATGATCAAGCAGCGCGTCGATGGATTCAGGCTGGTTATAAAACGCAGGAGTAGGGGGAAAAATGGTCGCGCCCAAATTGGAAAGGTGCAGCATATTCTCTAAATGAATCGAACTTAGCGGCGTTTCGCGCGGCACCAGCAGCAACTTACGCCGCTCTTTTAAGATGACATCGGCAGCGCGGGAAATCAGATTTTCCGCAAAACCAATGCGGATCGATGCCAGCGTTTTCATACTGCACGGGACAATAATCATGCCTTCGGTGATAAAAGAGCCGCTGGAGATCGCCGCACCTTGATCGCGAATATCATACGTTTTACTCGCCAGTTCACAGACCTGGCGATAGCTGATCCCCGCCTCTTGCTGCAAGGTAACTTTCGCCCATTGCGAGATAACTAAATGGGTCTCGATATTGAGATCCTGCATAAATTGCAGCAATTTCACCGCCAGCGGTGAGCCAGTCGCACCGGTAATACCGACAATAATTCGTTTCATAATACTCCCTGATTTTTTCTTTATTTTAGGGAAGTTAGAGAATAGGGGTATTACTGAATAGATTTGGGGGTATATCGAAAAGGTATAGATGCCAGATTTTATGCGTTTTGTGACAAGTAGCGGAATCCATGAAGTATGTCACGGGAGGATTTAAATGTTGTAAGTACGTCACGGGACAATGTGGACATCGTGTATTAAATGAAGAATTAATCTGTAATTCATTGTTTTTATATTTATTTCCATGTTGATTATTATGGTTTTCCGTAGGGGCGGCAACCTGCCGCCCGCCAAACCACCGTGAAATCAACGGGCGGTTAACAACCGCCCCTACAAAAACCCAGATCACCGAAGCCGATGCACCACTTGATTACTACTCCCGCGCCATAGTAGTGCGGGATCAGCCAGTTCTTTGACAAATTTACCATCGATCAGCACGTTAATCAGATCTACCACTTCTTGCTGCTGCGGGGTGAGTTGCGCGAGAGTGTAGCCAGTCCACAGCCAAATATCTTTATCGGGGCATTCGGCGCGTATGCGTTTGACCAGTTTTAATATCGTCGGCACATTTTGCGGGTGTAGAGGATCGCCGCCGGACAAACTCAAACCCTGACGCGGAATAATGGTATCGCTCAAATCAGCAATAATTCGATCTTCCATTGCTTGTGTGAACGGAACGCCGGAATCCAGACGCCATGTGCTTTTGTTATAGCAGCCGACACATTGATGAACGCAGCCGGACACAAATAGCGTGCAGCGAGTACCCGGACCGTTGACGACATCGACGGGATAATATTGGTGGAAGTTCATAAGCGTGTTTTAGCTAGTAGAAAATAGGTTGTTTATGCAGGAGTCCCCCTCGTCACGAGGGGGATAATATGTTTAGTCAGGATTAACCCAACTGCCCGTTACCTAAATGTTTAACGCGGCGTTTAACTTCTTCCTGCTTGCCTTCATTAAACGGACGAGCATCAGGACTGCCGAGATAACCGCAGACGCGGCGGGTAACGGAGACTTTTGCCGAATCGTGATTGCCGCATTTCGGGCAGGTAAAGCCTTTGCTGGTACATTCAAATTCACCGGAGAAACCGCACTCGTAGCATTCGTCGATCGGTGTATTTGTACCGTAATAAGGCACGCGGCTGTAGCTGTAATTCCAAACGTCTTCCAATGCTTTCACATTGTGTTGCAGGTTTGGATATTCGCCGTAGCAGATAAATCCGCCGTTCGCTAATGGCGGATACGGCGCTTCAAAGTCCAGTTTTTCGTAAGGGTTCACCTTTTTTTCAACATCTAAGTGGAAACTATTGGTGTAGTAGCCCTTATTGGTAACGTCTTCGATCACGCCAAATTCAGCGGTATCAAGGCGGCAGAAGCGGTTGCACAGGTTTTCGCTCGGCGTACTGTACAGGCTGAAACCGTAGCCGGTTTCTTTTTTCCATTCTTCCGTTGCCACTTTCAGTCGTTGAACAATTTCTACGCCTTTTTCCCGCAGCATTTGGCTGTCATAAGGGTGAACTTTGTTGCCAAATAACGCGTTAACGGTTTCATGAATTCCGATATAGCCGAGAGAAATCGAGGCGCGACCGTTTTTAAATATTTCAGAAATATCATCATCGGCTTGCAGACGCACACCGCAAGCACCTTCCATATACAGGATCGGCGCAACGCGAGCTTTAATACCTTCCAGACGAGCGATACGAGTCATCAACGCTCGTTTAGACAGCGCTAAACGCTGTTCTAAAATCTGCCAGAAACGTGATTCATCACCGCGCGCTTCTAAAGCGATTCGCGGTAAGTTCAGGCTGATTACGCCGAGATTATTCCGTCCATCGTGGATCTGTTCGCCATTCTCTTCATAAACGCCTAAGAAGCTGCGGCAACCCATTGGCGTTTTAAACGAACCGGTAACTTCAACCACTTGATCGTAGTTAAGAATATCTGGATACATGCGTTTCGTCGCACACTCTAACGCTAACTGTTTGATGTCATAGTTAGCATCGCCTGCTTTGAAATTCACGCCGTCTTTAATGGCAAAAACTAATTTAGGGAATACGGCTGTTTTGTGATTTTTACCCAGACCGGCAATACGATTTTTCAGGATCGATTGCTGAATCATGCGTGACTGCCAGCAAGTGCCTAATCCAAAACCAAAGGTGACAAACGGAGTCTGACCGTTGGCGGTATGCAGCGTATTCACTTCGTATTCTAGTGACTGGAATGCGTCGTAACACTCTTTTTCCGTGCGGGATTGAGCATAGGCTTCAGCGTCAGGAATGCTCCACTCGATCGCCACTTTTTTATGTTTGTTGTAGCTTTCAGAGACAAACGGCGCAAGCACTTCATCAATACGATTGATGGTTGTGCCGCCATAAATATGGCTGGCAACTTGGGCGATAATTTGTGCGGTAACAGCGGTTGCCGTAGAAATGGATTTAGGCGGTTCAATTTCCGCATTACCCATTTTAAAACCGTTGGTTAACATGCCTTTCAGGTCGATCAGCATACAGTTAAACATCGGGAAAAACGGCGCGTAATCCAGATCGTGATAGTGAATTTCACCGCGTTCGTGCGCCATAACAATATCGCGCGGCAGCAAGTGCTGTTTGGCGTAATGTTTCGCTACAATACCTGCCAGTAAATCGCGCTGGGTTGGGATTACTTTGCTGTCTTTGTTCGCATTTTCGTTGAGCAACGCAATATTGCTTTGCTCAACTAAACCTTGAATTTCTTGATTTAAACGACCGCGTTTCTCGCGGGAAATATCACGGTCATGACGATACTCGATATAAGTACGCGCCAACGTTTTATAGTTGCCGCTCATAAGCTGATTTTCTACAGCTTGCTGGATTTCATTGATGTCTACCGCGGTTTTGCCTTCCATTTGCGAAGAGACTGCTGCGGCTACGCTGGCACAATAGTTGTCGTCGTAGATTTCGGCGGCTGTGGCGGCACGTACAATCGCTTCCTTGATGCGGATTTCATCAAAAGGCACTTTGCAGCCATCGCGTTTAATTACAACTGGTTTCACTACTGACTCCTTTTACACTAGCTAACTATTTCTTTATTCATAGTTATCCACAAGATTTACCTGTTTTCAGATAATATCTTGTGAACGAAATGTGAAAATTTCACTATATATAGATGTTGATATGATTATATACGCTATATGTAGTAGTGCCATCAATAAAATGTAATTTATTTAATGAAAGGCGAAAATTGATTAAGTCAACTATTTTTCACGCTACAGATGTAAATAAGTGGGAGCAAAAACGAGATATTTTGCTGAGTGATTTCAGTTGATTGTTATTAATAAATCTGAATTTCGGATAAGCAGTTATATTTTTACGATAAATTTCAAATAATTATGTTATTTCTCGTAGAGATAGCAATCTGTCGCCCGTGAACCCACGGCGTTGTTAATGCGGGCGGCAGATTGTCGTTCCTACAAATTATTATTTATTATCAATCTATTAACCTACAATTTTTACTATTTCTTATCCAAACATGAGATTCATTAAAAAATCACAACGGATTTAATCCATGAACGGTGGTTATCAAGTCATGATAAAACTGTATAATTCCCCGCCTATTGATGAGCTATCATTTTTATTGCCCGTCGCTCTCCGAATAACGTATTAACGAGTTTCCTTTTTTATGAGTACCAGCATTAGCCTGATTCAACCTGAACGTGATCTGTTTTCCTATACGCCGTACTGGGCGGAATGTTTCGGCACTGCGCCGTTTCTGCCGATGTCCCGTGAGGAAATGGAAACATTAGGTTGGGATAGCTGCGACATTATTATCGTTACCGGTGATGCTTACGTAGATCACCCTAGTTTCGGTATGGCAATTGTCGGGCGAATGCTGGAAGCGCAAGGGTTTCGTGTCGGCATTATCGCTCAGCCAGACTGGACAAATAAAAACGATTTTATGCGTTTGGGAAAACCGAATCTGTTTTTTGGTGTCACCGCAGGCAATATGGACTCAATGATTAATCGTTACACTGCCGATCGCCGAATGCGTCATGATGATGCTTATACGCCGGATAATATCGGCGGCAAGCGCCCTGATCGCGCGACGTTAGTGTATAGCCAGCGCTGTAAAGAAGCCTATAAAGAAGTACCGGTGATTCTTGGCGGCATCGAAGCCAGCCTGCGGCGTATCGCGCATTACGATTACTGGTCTGATACCGTGCGCCGTTCGGTGTTGGTGGATTCCAAAGCCGATATGCTGGTGTACGGCAACGGCGAACGCCCGATGGTGGAAGTGGCGCATCGTCTGGCTGCGGGAGAGAATATCGCGGATATTCAAGATGTGCGAAACACTGCCATCATGACTAAAGGCGCGCTTGTCGGTTGGTCTGGCGTGGATTCAACCCGTTTGGATAAACCCGGACATATCGATCCGATCCCACACCCTTACGGTGATGATCTGCCATGCGTAGACGGCTCTTCTATTGATAAGAATGATAAGAACGGTAAATTTGCCATCGGGAAAAAATCGACAGCAAAAGAGATTATTGTTCAGCCTGCCAAACCAAAACCGTGGGAAAAAACCTACGTGCTGCTGCCGTCTTACGAAAAGGTAAAAGGCGATAAAGTGATGTATGCTCATGCCTCGCGCATTCTGCACCATGAAACCAATCCGGGTTGTGCCAGAGCATTGCTGCAAAAACATGGCGATCGTTATGTGTGGATCAACCCGCCAGCGATCCCGTTATCTACCGAAGAGATGGACAGCGTATTTGCGCTGCCATTCCAGCGCGTGCCGCACCCTGCTTATGACGGCAAGAAATTACCGGCTTACGAGATGATTCGTTTCTCCGTCAATATTATGCGCGGCTGTTATGGCGGCTGCTCTTTCTGCTCCATTACCGAGCATGAGGGGCGCATTATTCAGAGCCGGTCCGAAGACTCCATCATTCATGAGATCGAAGAGATCCGCGATAATGTGCCGGGATTTACCGGTATTATCTCCGATCTTGGCGGACCGACTGCCAATATGTATATGCTGCGCTGCAAGTCACCGCGCGCGGAACAGACTTGCCGCCGCTTGTCTTGTGTTTATCCTGAAATTTGTCAGCACATGGATACCAACCATGAGCCGACGATTAAACTTTATCGCCGTGCCAGAGATCTGAAAGGCGTGAAGAAAATCCTGATTGCCTCCGGTGTGCGTTACGATCTGGCGGTGGAAGATCCTCGCTATATCAAAGAGCTGGCGACTTATCACGTCGGCGGTTATCTGAAAATCGCGCCGGAACATACGGAAAAAAATCCGCTGTCCAAAATGATGAAACCGGGCATGGGAAGTTATGATCGCTTTAAACAGCTATTCGATACTTACTCCAAACAAGCGGGCAAAGAGCAATATCTAATCCCGTATTTTATTTCTGCTCACCCTGGTACTGAAGATGTGGATATGGTGAATTTGGCGTTATGGCTGAAAAAGAACCGCTTTCGTCTCGATCAGGTACAGAATTTCTATCCGTCACCGCTGGCGAACTCCACAACTATGTATTACAGCGGCAAAAATCCGTTAGGCAAAGTGGATTACAAAAGTGAAGATGTGACCGTACCAAAAGGCGATCGCCAGCGCCGCCTGCAAAAAGCGCTGCTGCGCTATCACGATCCGGCGAACTGGCAGCTTATTCGCAGCGCATTAATTGAAATGGGATTAAAACATCTTATTGGCAGCCGCCGTGAGTGTTTAGTGCCTGCTGAAACGCTGGAAGAACAACGCGCTGCAAAACGTAGCTATCGCCAAAATCGCCCTGCACTAACCAAACATACAGATATGACACAGCAACGCGAACCGACGAAACGCACAAATAAACCCGCGGCAGGAAAAGCGGGGAGTCATGTTTCAGGGAAGAAGAGTATCAGGAAAAGAAAATAGAGTAATTAATTCAACTTGTTGATAATAAATCGTAGGGGCGGCAACCTGCCGCCCGAATTAACAACGCGGTAGGCTCACGGGCGACAGGTTATCGCTCCTACGGAAAAATCTAATTTTCGCTATAAAAATCAATCGCGCAATTTCTTCGTCAATCCTTTTAAGAAATTTCTCAGCAATTGATCGCCACATTCGCGGTAATTTTTATGACCTGGTTTGCGGAATACCGCGCTTAATTCTGGTTTCGATACACGGAAATCAACTAAGTTAAATATGTCGATCATATCGGTATCTTTTAGCTCAAAAGCGATGCGTAGTTTTTTCAATACGATGTTATTGGTGATTTTAGTTTCTATTTCCGGTGCAGGGAAGTTTTCATCTTTACCGCGCCGGAAAAAGATCAAACCGTTCAGAAAATGCCCCATCACCTTATCGCTGCACTCTTTGTATGCCGGATCATCATCTTTTTTCAGCCAGCTTGCCATCTCTGCCAGCGTGACGTCTAGATCCGCGGATTTGATGATCTGAACCATTTGAGCATCGCTCAAATCCAGCATGTAACGCACGCTGCGTAAGGTGAAGTTATTTATCATATCTTGTTGTTTACCATAGTTATTGGTGAATTTTCTTTATTTAGAAATTATTTAGAAAATTTTAAGAAATAAAATGCCATGTACATAACGGCGCTATCTGGCGTGCATAGTAGGCACTAATACACAGAATCTCAATGATGATCGTGACAATATGGCAGAATTTCGTTGTATTGATAACGATAAGTAACAATGATCACGTCCCATTCATGATAGTGCTATAATTCGCCTCAATCTGCGCTCCGGTGCATTGCAATAGTTTGATAAGGGCTTAATTACTTTATGGAAAATTCTGGTCTTGGATTCCCGCCATTAACGGTTACTGTGTTTGTGGTACTGGCTGCTGCGGCTCTGATGATTGACCTGATCGCTCACCGCAAGGATACGCCGCTAAGTTTGAAAAATGCGGTGCTTTGGAGTCTGTTTTGGCTGTCGATTGGTTTAGGTTTCGGTGTGTTTTTGTATGTTCAGCACGGGGCGGAAATTGCCAGCTTATATATCACCGGTTATGCGTTGGAAGAGGTGTTATCGGTCGATAATCTGTTTGTCATTATGGCGATTTTCTCGTGGTTTAAAATTCCTGAGGGTTATCGTCACCGCGTTTTATATTGGGGCATTATCGGTGCGATTGTGTTTCGCGGTATTTTTGTTGCCATCGGTACAGGGCTGCTGGCGCTAGGTCCGTGGGTAGAGATTGTTTTTGCCATTGTGGTGTTCTGGACGGCAATCATGATGCTGCGCGCCAAACATGATAGTGAAGAGATTGAGGATTACTCTCATCACCCCGCAAACCGTTTAGTGCGCCATTTTTTCCCTGTTTATCCAAAACTGGTTGGGCATCATTTTTTATTATCTGCCAGTGAAGTGCGGGCTGATTTAGCTGAACCGGAAAATCAGGGCTTTGTTTTTCAGGTTAAAAACGGCGTGCATTACGCAACGCCGTTGCTGCTGTGTACGGCAGTGGTTGAGTTGTCCGATGTGATGTTTGCGTTCGACAGCGTACCTGCTGTTATCGCGGTAAGCCGTGAGCCATTGATTGTGTATTCCGCCATGATGTTTGCGGTACTCGGCTTGCGTACCCTTTATTTCGTGCTGGAAGCGCTGCGCGGTCAGTTAGTGCATCTGGAAAAAGCGGTAGTCTTTCTGTTGTTTTTTGTCGGCTTTAAATTAGCGCTGAATGCCAGCGAACACTTATGGCATCACGGTTACGAAATCAGCGCTTCTGCGAGTCTATTTGTGGTATTAGCAGCGCTGGTGGTTGGGATTCTGGCGAGTTTTGTTTTTCCTGAAAAAGAAGAGCAGTAATTAGCGAATGGTGATTAGCAACTTGATAATAAAAATAATTCGTAGGGCGGCAGATTGTCGCCCTACGAAAAACAATATAATTATTTGAAATTCATCAAAAAATATAGCTTTTTATCCGAAGTTCAAGGTTAACCATTATTCCTATCTCCCCAAAAAACCGTCCCAATCTTTCCATACTGGCTGCAATCCTTGCGCGATCATGGCGTCTGCCACTTGCTGTGGTGAGCGGTTATCGTGGGGGGCGAATTGTTCCAGTTCTGGAGTGTCGTTGGCGTAGCCGCCGGGTTGGGTTTTTGAACCGGCGCTGACGCTGTTGATCGCTAACGGCACGACATGATCGCGGAAGTGGGACGATTCCCGCGTTGACAGCGAGAGTTCCACTTCCGGCGCGAACAGGCGGAAAGCGCAGATAAGCTGCACCAGTTGGGCATCGCTCATTATTGATGCGGGTTCGATGCCGCCAGCGCAAGGGCGTAGACGTGGGAATGAGATAGAATAGCGGCTCTGCCAGTAGTGTTTTTGCAGAAAATGCAGATGCTCGGCGACAAAATAGCTGTCTGCGCGCCAGTCAGCAGAAAGCCCAAGCAGTGCGCCAACGCCGATTTTATCTATGCCTGCTTGCCCTAATCGTTCCGGTGTTCCTAGCCGCCAGAAGAAGTCCTGTTTATGACCGCGCAGGTGATGTTTCTGGTAGGTCGCAGCATGATAGGTTTCCTGATATACCATTACGGCATCTAGCCCCAGCGTTTTTAGCTCGGCGTAATCTTCGCTGGCAAGAGGTTGAACTTCCATCATTAATGAACTGGCTTTGCGGCGAATGGCTGGTAAATGTCGGCGGAAGTAATCCATGCCGACTTTGTTTTGATGTTCACCGGTCACCAGTAAAAGATGTTCGTAACCCAACGCATTTAATGCCGCGCATTCCAGCTCGATTTCTTCGGCGCTCAAGGTTTTACGCTTGATTTTATTGCTCATGGAAAAACCGCAGTAAGTGCAGTCATTAGAACAAAGATTGGAAAGATACAGTGGCGCGTAAAAGTTCACGGTGTTACCGAACCGGATACGGGTTAAGCGCTGCGCTTCCTGTGCCATTGCTTCCAGATAAGGAACGGCTGCCGGTGAGATCAGCGCCATAAAGTCATTTCTGCTGCGTGTATGAGCATTTAAGGCGTGTTCGACATCGGCTGCGGTTTTGCTGTAGATGGAAAGGGATATATCGTCCCAATCCAATTGCTGCCAGTGATCACGAAATGAGGTGTTCATCATCAAGCTCCTGCCTGATTGAGAAATGATGTCAGCGGGCTGGACGCTGACGCGCTGGCGTTATGGCGCACGTTGCCCAGTCCTGATGTTTTGGCGAGGCTGCCAGCTTCTACCGCTAAACGGAATGCGTTTGCCATGCCGATGGGATCACGCGCTACGGCAATGGCGGTATTTACCAGCACTGCATCAGCACCTAATTCCAGCGCTTGTGCGGCGTGGCTTGGCGCGCCGATACCGGCATCAACCACCACGGGTACTGAGGATTGATCGATAATAATTCGCAGAAATTCTTTTGTGGTTAACCCTAAATTGGAACCGATCGGCGCGCCTAATGGCATCACTGCCGCGCAGCCGACTTCTTCCAGCCGTTTGCACAATACCGGAT
This sequence comes from Enterobacteriaceae bacterium, assembly GCA_031261005.1. GTDB lineage: Bacteria > Pseudomonadota > Gammaproteobacteria > Enterobacterales > Enterobacteriaceae > JAISKF01. The sequence continues at coordinate 34,571 of JAISKF010000039.1, forward strand.
CAGCGCCGCAATATGGCAGCACTACAAAGCCTAGTTTTACCAGTTGTTCGGCGGCTTTTAGGGTTTCGATAGGATCGGGCAGCAGGTAACGCACATCAGGGTGAATCTCCAGTTTAACCCAGTTGGTATCGAGTGCTTCTCTGGCTAATTGCGCGGCAAAGACTGCTTCTGCTGCATTTTTCGCGCCGGAGGTATTTGGTAACAGTTTGATGCCAAGATGTTGTAGCGGCGCTAAAATTGCGTCATCGGATTTATTCAAATCCACTCGTTTCATTGCCATTGTCGCCAGTTGCGAACCGGAAGCTGCGATCGCTTGTTCCATGATGGCGGCGGAAGCGAATTTTCCTGTGCCGACAAATAAGCGTGATGTAAATGTTTTTCCTGCAATTGTTAACATATCAGCCTCCTGCAATGGCTTGAAATAATAAGATGTTATCGCCGTTGCGTAATTCACGACTTTCCCAGTCGGCGCGGAGCTGTATTTCCTGATTGACGGCAACCGCCACGCCTGCGTCGGTTTTATCTAACAGTGTAATCAGAGCGCTGACGGTGAGCGGTTCGGCAACGTCCATCGGTGCGTCATTTACGATGATTTGCATGGATTAACGCTCCTTATGTTCGATCATTGCTAGCAATTGCGCGGTAGCTTGCTGCCAGTCAGCGGCTTTAGTAATAGCGCTGACTACAGCAATACTGCCGACACCGCAGGCAAGCACATCATTGACGCGATCAATGCTGATACCGCCGATGGCAACGGTTGGATAATCAGGAATGCTGGCTACATGACGTTTAAGCTCTGCCAGCCCTTGCGGTGCTGATGGCATATCTTTGGTTTGTGTCGGGAAGATATGCCCCAGTGCGATATAAGACGGGCGCACGGCAACCGCGCGCGCTAATTCGGCATCGTCATGAGTGGATACGCCTAAACGCAATCCCGCCTGATGAATCGCTTTGAGGTCAGCAGTCAGCAAATCTTCTTGCCCCAGATGAACGCCGTAAGCGCCATGCTTAACGGCTAATCGCCAGTAATCATTGATAAACAACCGCGCATTAAAGCGTTTACCTAACTCAATAGCTTTCTGGATAGTCTCTTCTACATCGCTGTCTTGCTGATCTTTGATGCGTATCTGAATGGTGGTGACACCCGCATTAAGCAGACGCTCGATCCATTCCAATGTATCGACAACCGGATACAAACCGAGATTCTTCTCAGTGGCAGGAAACGGGGTTAGTGGCAATGATTGCGACAGCGGAGGTAATCCGGTTAATACGCTGTTAGTCATTTTGAATTTCCTTAACTGTAATTGTTTCAACTGTAATTGTTTCGTGTGATGCAGGGTGATACAGCTCGCTGCCGTGCGCGCGGAAAATATCTGACATTTCTGCCATACCGCTAGCTTGTGTAATGCTATTTTGTTCAGCGCTGCTTTCTGTTTGCGCCTGACCTTTGGCGTAATCGCGCACTTCTTGTGAGATTTTCATCGAGCAGAATTTGGGTCCGCACATTGAGCAGAAATGGGCGATTTTGCCGGAGGCTTGCGGCAGGGTTTCATCGTGATAAGCGCGCGCGGTGTCGGGATCGAGCGCCAGATTGAACTGATCTTCCCAACGGAATTCAAAACGCGCTTTTGACATGGCATTATCGCGGATCTGTGCGCCAGGATGTCCTTTGGCTAAATCGGCAGCGTGAGCGGCGATTTTGTAGGTAATCAAACCCTGTTTAACGTCTTCTTTATTCGGTAAACCTAAATGTTCTTTTGGCGTGACATAACACAGCATGGCGCAGCCGAACCAGCCAATCAGTGCCGCGCCGATGCCGGAAGTAAAGTGGTCATATCCCGGTGCAATATCTGTAGTTAACGGTCCTAACGTGTAAAACGGTGCTTCGTGGCAATGCTCTAACTGTTCGGTCATATTGCGGTGAATCATGTGCATTGGTACATGTCCCGGACCTTCAATCATCACTTGTACATCATATTCCCACGCGATTTTGGTCAGTTCACCCAACGTATGTAATTCAGAGAATTGCGCTTCATCATTGGCATCTTGCACTGAACCCGGACGCAAGCCATCACCAAGAGACAGCGCTACATCGTATTGGCAGCAGATTTCACAAATATCGCGGAAGTGCTGATACAGGAAGTTTTCCTGATGATGAGACAAACACCATTTTGCCATGATTGAGCCGCCGCGTGAGACGATCCCCGTTAAGCGTTTGGCGGTCATCGGCACGTAACGCAGCAGCACGCCTGCGTGAATAGTGAAGTAGTCTACGCCTTGCTCCGCTTGTTCAATCAGCGTGTCTTTGAATACTTCCCAGTTGAGGTTTTCCGCTACGCCGTTCACTTTTTCCAGCGCTTGATAAATCGGCACAGTGCCGATTGGCACCGGACTGTTGCGGATAATCCATTCGCGGGTTTCATGAATATATCTGCCGGTGGAGAGATCCATCACGGTATCTGCGCCCCAGCGTGTTGACCACACCAGTTTTTCCACTTCTTCTTCAATTGATGATGTTAGCGATGAATTGCCGATGTTTGCGTTCACTTTTACCAAAAAGTTACGCCCAATAATCATCGGTTCTGATTCAGGGTGGTTAATATTCATCGGGATAATGGCTCGACCGGCAGCGACTTCATCACGCACGAATTCTGGTGTGATGTTTTCTGGCAATAAAGCGCCGAATCCTTGTCCGGTGTGCTGCTGTTTCAACACTTCTGTGCGGATACGCGCCCGTCCCATATTTTCACGAATGGCGATAAACTCCATTTCCGGTGTGACGATACCGGCTCTGGCATAGTGCAGTTGGGTGACGCGCTGACCTGCTTTGGCTTTTCGCGGCGCGGGTAAATGAGTGTAGCGCAGGTGATCAAGCCCCTCATCTGCCAGCCGTTGCTGAGTGAATTGCGAGCTGACACTGTTCAGTTGTTGGGTATCATTACGTTCTTCTATCCACGTTTTACGCAGCGGCGGTAAACCGCTTCGTACATCTAGCGTTGCTTGCGGATCGCCGTATAAACCGGAAGTGTCATACACCGGAATAGCTTCGTTCTCTTCGTATTCCGGCTGATCTTTCGTACCGCCGATTAATGTCGGCGCAAGCTGGATTTCACGCATTGGCACACGAATATCATCACGCGAACCTTGCAGATAAATTCGCTGCGAATTAGGGAACGCATTGCCTTGTAATTGGTCAATAAATTGCTGCGCTTGTTCGCGCTGGGCTCTGCGGTTAGATGTGGTTTGATTCGGTTTAGTTTGGTTAGACATAGCAAGCTCCCAAAAGATAAAGGATTGCTTGTCTGGAGTTCGGTAGGAGTAATGATAAGACAGGAGTGAGTAAAAAATTCTTGGCTTATCTGAATGGTATTACTCTTGTTCCCTTCGCGGGTATTAACCCGATCAGGTTCCGCGGATCCCGAATTAACGGTCTCAGCCTGTGTTTTCTTCTCATCACTAAGAAGAAAGCGCTAGGCACTCCGACAAGATGAATCACCCATTAAGGTGATACGGCGTGAACAGTATAAATTAGCGCATCAAAACCACAAGAGGTTTGTGGTGATACGCTTCATTACTGATAATATTTGTGTTCCTAACAAAATGGCAAATCAATAACAAAACGAGGTTGAGCAAGTCGGGTATGGAGCAACAATTACAAGGTAACGAATCAGGCTGGTGGTTATTGAGTCATGCCGGAAAGTTATGGCTGCCGCAAGGGGAGATCCCTTTTGGTAAAGCGCAGCATTTTGGTTTGGGTGGTAAAATCGCGCATCATATTGGTGAATGGCAAAGTGAGCCGGTTTGGTTGATTTGTCAGGAGCGAACGAAAGAGATGGTATCAGTGCGCCAACTGCTGAATGAAGATCGTGGTTTGTTCCAGTTAGCGGGCAGAGCGGTGCAGTTGGAGGAGTTTTATCGTTCTCATAAATTTTGTGGTTATTGCGGCAATGAGATGTCTGTCAGTGAGCAGGAGTGGGCTTGTTTGTGTCATCACTGCCGTCAGCGCTATTATCCGCAAATTGCCCCTTGCGTAATTGTGGCGATTCGCCGCGAAGACAGGATTTTACTGGCGCAGCATACGCGTCACCGCGGCGGTATTTATACGGCGTTAGCGGGTTTTGTTGAAGTAGGGGAAACGCTGGAACAGGCGGTGGCGCGCGAGGTGATGGAGGAGAGTAATATCCGCATTAAAAATCTGCGTTATATCTCTTCTCAGCCGTGGCCGTTCCCGCATTCACTAATGGCGGCGTATATGGCGGATTACGACAGCGGCGAGCTGAAAATCGATCCGTCCGAGTTGCTTGATGCCGACTGGTTTCATCATGAAAAATTGCCGCAGCTTCCGCCTGCGGGTACGGTTGCGCGGCGATTAATTGAAGATACTATTGTGTTATGCCGAGCCGAACAGGATTGATAAATTTTACCTGTCTTGCATGTTACAATCTTTATCAAGGTAAAAATGATGACTGCGTGCGCGCAATCCCCAAAGGATAAAAATAATGAATGAATTAAAAAATGATCGTTATCTGCGAGCGTTGCTGCGCCAGCCGGTTGATGTCACGCCCGTCTGGATGATGCGTCAGGCGGGGCGCTATTTGCCAGAGTACAAAGCGACACGCGCTCAGGCTGGGGATTTTATGTCGTTGTGTAAAAATGCGGAACTGGCTTGCGAAGTGACGCTACAGCCATTGCGCCGTTACGCTCTTGATGCGGCGATTTTGTTTTCCGATATTTTAACCATTCCTGATGCCATGGGTTTGGGGCTGTATTTTGAAGCCGGAGAGGGACCGCGCTTTGAACGCCCGATTACGTGCCGTGCTGATGTGGATAAGCTGCCGATCCCTGATCCAGAACAAGAGCTGGCTTATGTTATGAATGCGGTGCGTACTATTCGGCGTAACTTAGTCGGTGAAGTGCCGCTGATTGGCTTTTCTGGCAGCCCGTGGACATTAGCGACGTATATGGTGGAGGGCGGTAGCAGTAAAGCCTTTACGAAAATTAAGCAGATGATGTACACCGATGGTGCAACGCTGCATAAGCTGCTGGATAAAATCGCTGATAGCGTGATTTTGTATCTTAATGCACAAATTAAAGCAGGCGCGCAGGCAGTGATGATTTTCGATACATGGGGCGGGGTGTTGACCGGTCGTGATTATCGTGAATTCTCGTTAGCGTATATGCACAAAATTGTTGCTGGCTTAATGCGAGAAAATGACGGGCGTCGCGTGCCGGTTACGTTGTTTACCAAAGGCGGCGGTCAATGGTTGGAAGCGATGGCAGATACCGGCTGTGATGCGTTAGGGCTGGATTGGACTACCGATATTGCTGATGCGCGTAAGCGCGTTGGTGATCGCGTGGCATTACAAGGCAATATGGACCCATCGATGTTGTATGCGCCTGCGGCACGCATCGAGCAGGAAGTCTCTGATATTTTAGCAGGATTTGGTGCTGGCAATGGGCATGTGTTTAATCTGGGTCACGGTATCCATCAAGATGTTCCGCCGGAAAATGCAGGCGTGTTTGTCGATGCGGTACATAAACTTTCACGTCGTTATCATGAGTAATTTCAAATGATTAATACAACAGCTCTGCGGACGGAACAGATTGAAAAGGCACATCTGATCGTCAGAGAAGATCAGTTGGGTTTTAGTGAACCGCAATGGATTGCGGGGGCTGATGTTGGTTTTGAACAGGACGGGACGATCACGCGAGCGGCGATTGCAGTATTACGTTATCCGTCACTGGAGTTGGCGGAATATCAAATTGCCAGAGTGCCGACATCGCTCCCTTACATTCCTGGTTTGCTTTCGTTTCGTGAATGCCCTGCGTTGGTAGCGGCATGGCAGCAGCTAACAATTAAGCCGCAGTTGGTTTTTGTTGACGGGCAGGGTATCGCTCACCCGCGTCGTCTTGGTGTGGCGAGTCATTTCGGTTTGCTGGTTGATGTGCCGACGATTGGCGTGGCAAAAAATCGCTTGTGTGGTAAGTTTGCGCCGTTAAGTGATAAAGTCGGCGATTTAGCGCCATTAACTGATGGTGATGAGCAAATCGGTTGGGTTTGGAACAGCAAAGCACGTTGTAAACCGCTGTATATTTCTATCGGGCATCGTATTAGTCAGGAATCTGCCTTAAATTGGGTGCAGTGTTGTATGCGCGGTTATCGTTTACCGGAACCGATTCGCTGGGCTGATGCGATTGCTTCCCGCAGACCGGCATTTGTGCGCTGGCTGGCGCAGCAGGAATAACATCAAGTAAATATTATTTTGAATAATAAATAGTTGAACAGTACATTTCGGGTAATGTATGAGAGCATTGCCTAATCCGCTTTTTTATTAATGAGATCTTTTCATGTTGCGTAATCCGATCCACAAACGTTTGGAAAAATTAGCTAGTTGGCAGCATTATACGTTTATGGCTTGCCTGTGTGAGCGTATGTATCCAAATTATAAGGCTTTTTGTCAGCAAACCAGCTTCGCTGATCCGACGGTATATCGTCGAATTCTTGATTTAATCTGGGAAACGTTGGTGGTTAAAGGCGCAAAAGTGAATTTTGACAGCCAGTTAGAAAAGTTGGAAGATGCCATTCCTGATACAGAACAGTTTGATATTTATGCTGTTTATCCGGCAATTGATGCTTGTGTGGCGTTAAGTGAATTGCTGCACGCGCATTTAAGCGGTGAAACATTGCAACATGCGGTTGCGGTGAGTGAAGTATCTATCCGTACCGTTGCAATGTTAGAAATGACCGAAGCTAATCGGGAAATGACTGACGATGAGTTGAAAGTGTTGCCGCTTATTGAGCAAGAATTAGATATTCAATGGGAAATTTACCGCTTGTTGGTTGATTGCGAAGAGCGTGATCTTGAGCTAATAAAAGGCTTGCGTTTGGATCTGAAAGAGGCTGCGATTAGTAATATTGGTATAAAATTGACACAATAGATAAGAAAACGTGATTCAGAGCTTAAATAATAATATGTTAAGACTTCACAGTAGCCGTCTATTGGTCTACATTTGTCTTACCTAAAGAAAGGTGGTTATCAAGACGTTTAGGTGAGGAATAATAAAGAGTTTTCTTTTCTCATCCGTCTTAGGTACATTGCATGTGATAAATACACAGTAAGGATAATTTATGAACAAGGCTCAACTGATTGATGTAATTGCAGACAAGGCTGGTATCACTAAGGCGCAAGCTAAATTGGCTCTGGAATCAACCGTAGGTGCAATTACTGAGTCTCTGAAAGATGGTGACCCAGTGCAACTGGTTGGTTTTGGTACATTTAAAGTGAATCACCGTCAGGCTCGTACTGGTCGTAACCCTCAGACTGGTGCAGAGATTAAGATTGCTGCGGCTAATGTTCCGGCATTCGTTTCCGGTAAAGCACTGAAAGACGCTGTTAATAAATAATTAACTGTACAGATTTTAGGTAAACAAGGGGCATTAGCCCCTTTTATCATTTCTGTATCATGATGAAACGTATGATAAAACGACTCATTACGTTAAGTTTTCTGATATTGATGCTGGCAGGTTGCGGCTCAACAACTCATGAACCAATGCTTAACGCTTCTGGTTATCTTGCTGATGATGGTGTGGTAAGAATCTGGACGAAAATCAGTGCTGATAAACAACCCATGCACCTGATGTGGGTGTATACGCCATTCTCTGGTGATTCAGTTTTAACTGATTACGAATATATTGCCGGTCAGCTCAGTCTGATCCGCAGCGAAGTTCAAAATGGCGCTAATTTACCGCAAACCATACTGCGGTTGGACAGTGGCGATAATCCGAGCTTTATGGAACGTAAGCTGGTTGATCGTAATGAACAACTCTCTACTGATGATATTTTGCGCCTGAAATATGAAGCACAGCGGATTTTAGCCTCCAGTAATTCCCTGAGTGCCGGTAATATTCATCTTTATCAAGGCTATGTGACCGCTGACAGTATTGTGACTTGTCAGGGAGAAAACATGACACCGGCATTTCCGGCGGATCAGCAGGCATGGATTCAAGAACGTATCAGCAATGGCGGTTTTATTGGTTTGGCATGGCTAAAAGCACCGCGCGGTGATCAGCTTTTGCTGGTGGCAAATGAGAATTTTTGTTCGTGGGAGCCTAAACTGGATAGTTTCTAGCCGATATTATTTTTAAAACAATGGATTAAATAACCAGAGTTTCGGATAAGCAGTTATATCTCAGGTTTGAATAATAAATTAATATATTGATAATAAAGAATAATTCGTATGGGCGGCAACCTGCCGCCCGTAAATCCACCGCGTTGTTAATTCGGACGTCAGGTTGCCGCCCCTACGAGAAAATTTCATAATTACTTGAAATTTATCGTAATAATATAATAGCCAGAATTAAAAAAGGTCGCAGAGAGCGACCTTTTTGTCTATAAGCTAATTGTTATTCAATGGTTATGCTTTTTGTTCACGTTCAATGGCGCGATAACCAATATCTTTCCGGCAGAAACAGCCATTCCAGTGAATTTTTTCTGCTAACTGGTAAGCGCGTTTCTGCGCTTCCGCAACGGTATTCCCCAGCGCTGTTGCACACAACACACGACCGCCTTGTGTCACCACCTTGCCATCTTGAATACGTGTACCAGCATGGAAGACTTTGGCGTCTGCACTCTCTTGCTGCGAAAGACCAGTAATAATGTCACCGGTTTGATAATCGCCCGGATAACCGCCAGCCGCTAAAACTACGCCCAATGATGCGCGCGGATCCCATTTGGACTCTTTCTCGTTGAGCTTGCCCTCAACGCCAGCCAAACAAAGCTCAACCAGATCTGACTGCATACGCAGCATGATTGGCTGCGTTTCAGGATCACCAAAGCGGCAGTTAAACTCGATAACTTTTGGATTGCCTGCTTCATCAATCATCAGTCCGGCATACAAGAAACCGGTATAAGTATTGCCTTCCGCCGCCATGCCATTCACGGTTGGCAAAATGACCTGTTCCATGATGCGATGATGAACTTCGTCCGTAACGACCGGAGCAGGGGAGTAAGCACCCATACCGCCCGTGTTTGGACCGGTATCCGCATCATAAACGCGTTTGTGATCCTGACTGGTTGCCATCGGCACAACATTTTTGCCATCAACCATAACAATGAAACTGGCTTCTTCGCCGGTCAGGAACTCTTCTACTACGATACGATGCCCTGCATCACCGAAAGCGTTGCCCTCCAGCATATCTTTCGCTGCTTCTTCCGCTTCTTCCAGCGTCATGGCGACGATAACGCCTTTACCGGCAGCAAGACCATCAGCCTTGATAACGATCGGTGCGCCTTTGGCTCGAATGTAATTCAGTGCTGCGTTGATGTCGGTAAAGTTCTGATATTCAGCGCTAGGGATCGCGTTACGCGCCAGAAAATCTTTAGTAAAGGCTTTTGAGCCTTCCAGTTGCGCGGCTGCTTGTGTCGGTCCGAAAATTTTCAGACCAGCAGCACGGAAAGCATCTACAACACCTTTAACCAGCGGCGCTTCAGGACCAACAATCGTTAAACCAATATTCTCTTTCTGGGCAAATGCCAGCAGCGCGTCAATATCAGTAGCAGTAATTGCCACATTAATCAGGTTCGGTTCTAACTCCGTTCCTGCATTACCTGGTGCGACAAAAACTTTGTCTGCCAGTGGGGATTGTGCTGCTTTCCATGCGAGCGCATGTTCGCGTCCGCCGTTGCCAATAATTAATATATTCATCTTGTTAGCTCCGAAATGGTTTAATCCATTAATTAATGGCGGAAATGACGCATATCAGTGAAGATCATCGCGATGCCGTGTTCGTTGGCAGCCGCAATGACTTCTTCGTCACGAATAGAACCACCCGGTTGGATTACACAGGTAATACCAACAGCGGCGGCAGCATCAATACCATCGCGGAATGGGAAGAACGCATCAGATGCCATCACCGCACCGGCAACTTGCAGGTTCTCATCTTCAGCTTTTATACCGGCAATTTTTGCCGAATAGACGCGGCTCATTTGACCAGCACCTATACCAATGGTCATATTATCGCGGGCATAAACAATCGCGTTGGATTTAACGAATTTTGCGACTTTCCAGCAAAATAGCGCATCGTTAAGCTCTTTTTCGGTTGGCTGACGTTGTGAAACGACTTTCAGGTCAGATTCATTAACCATGCCTAAGTCGCGATCCTGAACTAATAAACCGCCGTTAACACGTTTGAAATCAAGTGCAGCATTACGTTTGCTCCATTCTCCGCATTCCAGCACACGGATATTTTGTTTCGGCGCTAATACTTCGAGCGCCGCTTTACTGATACGCGGAGCAATGATCACTTCAACAAATTGACGGCTGATAATTGCGTGTGCGGTTTCGGCATCGAGTTCTTGGTTAAATGCGATAATGCCGCCGAATGCAGAGGTTGGATCAGTGAGATAAGCGCGTTCATAAGCGTGAAGAATGTTATCGCCCAGAGCGACACCGCAAGGATTAGCATGTTTGACGATAACACAGGCGGGTTGCGTGAATTCTTTAACGCACTCTAAGGCAGCGTCGGTATCAGCGATATTATTATAAGAAAGCGCTTTACCTTGCCGTTGTTCAGCGGTTGCGACTGAAGCCTCTTTCAGCGTTTCTTCTATATAGAAAGCGGCTTGCTGGTGGCTATTTTCACCATAGCGCATATCTTGTTTCTTGATATATTGCAGATTCAGTGTGCGTGGGAAACGACCAGCAGGTTTATCTGTTTCACCGTAATAAGGGTTAACCATTGTGCCGAAGTAGTTAGCAATCATACCATCGTAAGCAGCGGTGTGTTCAAAGGCGCGAATGGCGAGATCGAAACGTGTTTCAAGACTGAGGCCGTTTTTGGATTTATCCATTTCGGTAATGATATTGATGTAATCACCGCTATTAACCACGATGGCGACATCTTTATGGTTTTTAGCGGCTGAGCGCACCATTGTTGGACCGCCAATATCGATATTCTCTACGGCATCAGCCAAAGAACAATCAGCGCGGGCAACGGTTTGAGCAAATGGATATAGATTGACGACAACCATATCAATTGGCTCGATCGCATGTTTTGCCATCACGTCGTCATCAATACCTCTGCGTCCCAGAATACCGCCGTGAACTTTTGGGTGCAGCGTTTTTACTCTGCCATCCATCATTTCAGGAAAACCGGTGTAATCAGAAACTTCGGTTACTGCAAGACCGGCTGCTGCCAACATTTTGGCAGTCCCGCCAGTAGATAGCAGCTCAACACCGCGTTGCGATAACGCCTGAGCGAATTCAACGATGCCGGTTTTATCGGAAACGCTGAGAAGAGCGCGACGAATAGGACGATATGATTGCATAGCTGATAATTTCCTATGAGCTTTTTTAGAGTGAAAACATAGTAGACATAAAAGATGAGTTTAAAATAACAAAATATTTGTTTGAGTAATGAAGCATAGATGACGATTTGCCATTAATTTTATCTGTATTAATTGTAACGAAAACGATTGCGTCACGCTCGTGAAATTTTTCTTTATTTGGGTTCTGTGGATAACTCTGTGTGAAAGTTGGTATAACATGTGCTTTTGCTGTGTAAAGCAGCAAACGGGATATTTTTCTCTAATTTCCTATTGCAGATGCCAATAAACTCCCTATAATGCGCCTCCATTGAACGGCATGTGAGACAATTCACAAAATGCAGTTTGACAGAATCAATTAAGCCGTAAAAAGTGATTGACTCTAAAACGGGAAAGCGTAGTATACGCAGCCCGTGCCGCAGTAGGTTATGCTTGCTTCGGCATCGCTCTTTAACAATTTATCAGACAATCTGTGTGGGCACTCACAAGACAGTATCTCAGTTATCTGCATTTCGGTGCGATAACATCAAATAATACCAAGTCTTAAAGAGTG
>JAISKF010000027.1 GCA_031261005.1 Enterobacteriaceae bacterium
CGAGCTTTTTCTTCTGGTGCGTTATCGATTTGATCGAATGCACGAGCCTGACCGCCGTATGCTTTTGCTAATACGTTGGTGATAGCTGCTGTCAGAGTTGTTTTACCGTGGTCAACGTGGCCGATAGTACCGACGTTTACGTGCGGTTTTGTACGTTCAAATTTTTCTTTAGACATCGATAGTCCCTCTAAAACACGATAGATAGATCGTGGTTAAACCACATTAACCAAGCAAACGCTTGTGTGACATTCGGAGGCAGAAGAAATCAGGGGAATTAACTAGAGAAAGGAAAGTGGTGCTGATAGGCAGATTCGAACTGCCGACCTCACCCTTACCAAGGGTGCGCTCTACCAACTGAGCTATATCAGCACTTGGAGCGGGCAGTGGGAATCGAACCCACATCATCAGCTTGGAAGGCTGAGGTAATAGCCATTATACGATGCCCGCAGTTCCGAACTCAGTGACCTGGTGCTTCAACACTCTAAACTCGGTGGTGGGGGAAGAATGACTTCAGACAGGCGATACACCCTTTGGGTAACTATTTAGTAGCTATCTAGGAACTACTCTAATAGTTTGTCTCGCTTTGCTGAGTGCTGAACTCCAAACGAAGCTCTTGACTCATCCCCTTTCAGGTGTCTTTTCAGACACTGCGCTGATGCCACATCGCGTCAACGCAATCAAATAATGGTGGTGGGGGAAGGATTCGAACCTTCGAAGTGAGTCACGGCAGATTTACAGTCTGCTCCCTTTGGCCGCTCGGGAACCCCACCTAAAATTCTTGATTGGTGCCGACTGCCGGAATCGAACTGGCGACCTACTGATTACAAGTCAGTTGCTCTACCTACTGAGCTAAGTCGGCATCAAGTGCTGCGCATTCTAGGGAGACATGAGAAGCTATGCAACAAAAAAATTCAGTTTAATGCACTACCGCTCACTTTTTAGCCCATCATGTCTTTTTTTCACCACTAGCGTATATATTATAGTCACCTCAAGTCATCATTTGAATAAATTTTAGACAACATTTTTCTTGCTCTTGCTTTAACTTTTTTGTTCTATATCCAATCGATTTCGCGTCACAAACAAACATCAACCGAAATCATCTTGATAATGATTAGGTAATTGAGTGATTCAGACGTTTTTGTGTCATAACGATGAAAACAATAATTCTGCAATTTTTACTGCACAAAATGAAAAATGCGGTTTGGTAATCATGGTGATTAACCATAACCGCACTTTAATTGGAACTGGTGTGCCAAAAGATTTGGACACCAGAGAATAGATTAAGGTGTGTCTCTTAAATCAACAAATTCTCGGCAATGGTTCGCTATGCGGTAAATCCAGCAGACGAGATGCGCCAAAAATACCCGTGAGTTGTACGCGTCCATTATCCGTTACTGTTCCGATCACCGCCGCATCGCTGCCTAATGGATTAGCTCGTAACGCTGCCAGCACTTGCTGTTCTGCTTCTGGCGCAACGACGATAACCAGCTTGCCCTCATTGGCAAAGTTCAGCGGTTCCAGTCCCAGAAGTTCACAAACGCCTCTGACTGCGGGTTTGACTGGTAAATCAACTTCATTAATCGCAATACCGCAACCGCTTGCTGCCGCAAATTCATGCAGGATCGCCGTCACTCCGCCGCGCGTAGCATCACGCAATGCTCTAACACCGGTAATATCACGCAATGGTGCGATCAGCGGTGTTAGCACTGCACAATCGCTGCTTAACTCGGCTTCAAGACCGAGATTTTCACGCAAATTAAGAATGGTCGCCCCATGATCACCTAACGTGCCGCTCACCAAAATACGATCGCCTGAACGAATATGCTGCGCGCCCCAATTGATTGCGGTCGGTATCGTGCCGATACCTGCGGTATTGATAAACACTTTATCGGCAGCGCCGCGCTGTACTACTTTTGTATCGCCGGTGACAATTTCCACACCCGCTGCTACCGCAGTTTCTGCCATTGAAGTGACGATTTGCTGTAGTTGATTAAGCGGGAATCCCTCTTCCAAAATGAAGCCACAAGAGAGATATTGCGGTACTGCACCGCTGACAGCAACATCATTTACCGTGCCGCATACCGCTAATTTACCGATATTTCCGCCAGGGAAAAAAACGGGATCAATAACATAGCTGTCTGTGCTAAACGCCAGACGATCGCCTACCGCAGAGAGCAGAGATAAAGGGATTCGCGCCTGATCTTCACGTTCATTCAGCGCTGGATTAGTAAAGGCTTGCAGAAAAAGCTGTTCAATTAATTGCTGCATCGCCTGACCGCCGCTACCATGAGCCATAGTCACGACATCTTTTTCAGTGAAAGACATAATTTAAGCCAGTCCTCGACGATATTGATAATAGGCGGCACATGCGCCTTCAGATGAAACCATCAGCGCACCAAACGCATTTTGCGGCGTACAGCGAGTACCAAACAGCGGGCATTCATTCGGCTTGCAGCGACCGGTCAAAACATCACCGCAGCGCGCTTGTGGATCATCAGCCACTTTATGTTGTTGAGTATTAAAACGCAGCTCTGCGTCAAATTGGCGATAAGCTGGCGTGAGTTGTACACCAGAACCGGCGATCTCACCTAAACCGCGCCATTCACTACTCTCTTTCAGTTCAAATACTTCATCTAACACATTCAGCGCTAATTTATTGCCCTGTTGTGCCACAATGCGTTTGTACTGATTTTCCACCTCACAGCGCCCATCATGAATCTGCTCCACCAGCATTGCCAGCGCTTGCAAAATATCTAATGGTTCAAAGCCGGTAACAACCAATGGTTTATGAAAATCTTCGGTAATAAAACGGTAAGGTTCTGTGCCGATAACCATACTGACGTGACCTGGAGCCAAAAAGCCGTCAATACGCACATCGGGCTGCTCTAACAGACTACGCAGCGTTGGAATAATGGTGATATGTTGGCAGAACACACTGAAATTATGCAATCCGCGTCGTTTTGCCTGCTGTAATGTCAGCGCGGTACTCGGCATGGTAGTTTCAAAGCCAAGTCCGAAGAAAACGACCTGTTTATCGGGATTTTGCTCGGCAAAAGTCAGAGTATCTAACGGCGAATAGACAATGCGGACATCAGCACCGCGCCGTTTAGCATCAAGCAACGAGCCGTTTCTGCCAGGAACGCGCATCGCATCGCCATAAGTACAGAAAATCACATCAGGACGTTCCGCGATTTCAATACAACCGTCAATGCGCCCCATTGGTAGCACACAAACAGGACAGCCGGGACCGTGAACAAACTCGATTTCTGGTGGAAGTAGTTGGTCAATACCAAACTTATAGATCGCGTGCGTATGCCCGCCGCAGACCTCCATCAGTTGTAATGGGCGCTGGCTGGCGGAAATAATGCCAGCCACTTTATGGCGGATATGGCTTAATAATGCTTGGGCAAGTTGCGGATCACGGAATTCATCAACGTACTGCATTATCCGCTCCGGCATTAATGCCTAGAAAATCGCCGACTTCATGTTCAAGAACACTCATTGCCATCAAAGCTTCCATCGTGGCTTGCGCTTCTTTTTCGTCAATAATGCTCATGGCAAAACCAACGTGAACAAGTACCCACTGACCAAGTAAATCGGCAGGTTTCCCCTCGCAAATCAGCGCAATATTGACATCGCGTTTCACGCCGCAAACATCGACTTGTGCTAACTGGTTAATATCTTCACCAACGGCAACGATTTGACCCGGAATACCTAAGCACATAATTGTGCCTCCAGCCATGCAACCCAAGCGTCCATACCCTCGCCGCTGGTCGCAGAAAGCTGAATCACCTGAATTTTCGGATTCACACGGCGCGCATTAGCAATACAGGCTTCAACATCGAAATGCAGGTATGGCAGCAGGTCAATTTTATTCAAGATCATGATGTCTGATGCAGCGAACATTTGAGGATATTTCAGCGGTTTATCTTCCCCCTCTGTCACAGACAATACCGCCACTTTCGCTCGTTCACCAAGATCAAAACTGGCAGGGCAAACCAAATTGCCGACGTTTTCAATAAACAGCAGGCTTTTTTCTTTCAGCTCAAGGCGGAATGCGGCGTCCTGCACCATTTGAGCATCGAGATGGCAACCTTTACCGGTATTCACTTGAATCGCCGGTACACCAGTTGCGCGAATTCGTTCAGCATCGTTGGTCGTCTGCTGATCGCCCTCGATCACTGCACAAGCGTATTTCTCGCGCATACGCATTAACGTTTCGGTTAATAGCGTTGTTTTACCCGAACCAGGGCTGGAAACCAGATTTAACGCCAGAATATGTTTATCGTTAAAATAATCGCGGTTATGCTCCGCCAGATGGTTGTTCTTGCTCAATACATCCATTTCAATTTGCAGCATTCGGCGCTGGCTAAGACCTGGTGCGTGAGTACCTGCTTCGCCCTGACCGTAATCCAGATCGTTATTCGTTGCATGAGGCTGGAATTTTTCTGCTTGTTTTTCTTGTTGTCTCAGCTTTTCATTTCCGCCCTGCGATACCGTTTCATTCTCAAACTCAACTTCGCCCATTTGTTGAGCAATCGCAGTATAAAAATGATGATGAACATCACCCTGATGGTGATAGTGGTGATGAATAACGATAGTACGTGATGCTTCATGATGATCGTGCCGATGATCGCCATGACGCGAATGCTCGTGGCTATGAGCATGACTATGATCGTGGCTATGGCTGTGACCATCATGGTCATGCTTATGTTGGTGATGGTGTTCATGATCATGATGATGTTCATTCAAATGATCATGGCTGTGGTCATGAGCATGTGAGTGATCGTGATGGTGGTGATGATCATGTCCGTGATAATGGTGAGAATGCGCGTGTTCGTCGCCTTCAATTCGCTGCTCACCAGCAGCACAACCGCAAGTAGTACACATATAACGCTCCTCAAGACATTATCTTGTATATCCAGACAAATAAAATTAGTGATTTACTGTTTAACCGGAACTTCAGATAAAAAATTATATTATTACGATAAATTTCAAATAATTATGAGACTTACCGTAGGGGTGGCAATCTGCCGCCCCTACAAATTATTATTTATTATCCAAATTCAGGTGAATTACTCAACTTCCAGCTCTTTAATCTGCAAGGTATCGCCGCTATCAACGCGCAAACTAAAACCCTGACATATCGGACATTGAGCTTCATGGTGAGTAATTTCTACTTCACGGCTACAATCCCAGCACCAAGCCTGCGCTGGTTTATGAATAATATGCAGTTGACTGCTTTCGGCGACAGTGCCGCGGCAAACAACATCAAAACAGAATCGTAATGCACTCTCTTCAATACAGGAAAGTGCGCCGATTTCCAGCCACACACCGGTTACGCGCTTTACACCGTGCTGTTGTGCCTGTTGCTGAATAATGTCCAAAGTGCTTTCACACAGCGAAACTTCATGCATTACTGCAATTCCTACGACCCAACAATAATGCGCGCCGAGCTGCTTGTGTTGGCGCATCAGGATCACTAACCGGAATTGACAACAACATACGGGTACAATCATCAGCCAATTGTACGCCTTGTTGGGCGGTTAATGAATGATCCAACGGAGACATCAGTGAACACGCTAAATATTGGGGAATATTTTCCAGTTCACCAACGGTAAAGGTGAGATTACCATACGGCAGAGCCAAGCCTAACTTATCGCTGATAGTTCGTTGCTGCCAGACTTGATTCGGACCTGGCAGAATCAATGCGCTTAACATCCACGGGGTAATGACACAACCAATCCATTGCCCCTCAAATAACTTAAAGTCAGACGCATGAACCGGCATATCAGGGTGAATAAAAGAGAGACCGTGCATCGCTTTATCGGACACATTTTGAAAAGCCTGCTGAACAAGCGAAGTGGGAGTGTCAGCATAGCCATACAGTTGTTCAGACATCTTATTTCTCCTTTGGTACGGCTTCTACGCCAGACAGACGCAGCGCTGCGATCACTTCCTGTAACGCAGGTTCGAGAACCGCTTCAACCGTAGGCGTTAAACCAATATGCGGTTCAAGAGATTCAGGGATAACACCGACAAGGGTCAGTTTACGGGGAGATTCCCCCGTAAAACGGAGAGCCGACAGAACGTCGGCTAAACCTAACTGATGCGGGGAGATCTTATTAGTAAAAAGTGTCGGCACTTCTTCATCGCGCAAGATCATGATCGTACCCGGTGTACGCTTTTTGGAAACGATAGCATCGGCGATGATCAAATGATCGCGATCCGCCATCGCTTCCAACAGCTCCATACCAGCGGTGCCGCCGTCCAGAACTTCCACATAATCCGGTAAATCGTAGTTTTGTTCGAGTGCCTCAACAATACGCACGCCAATGGCTTCGTCGGTTAGCAACACATTACCGACACCTAATACCAATATCCTCATTAAAGAACCTTAACCTTTGTCACTTCGTTACCATCAGCATCAACCACATGTACCGCACAAGCCATACATGGATCGAATGAGTGAATGGTACGGACAACTTCCAGCGGTTTTGCGGGATCAGCAACCGGCAAGCCAACTAAAGACTGCTCATAAGGACCGGATTCACCATTGGTGTTACGCGGACCTGAGTTCCATGTTGACGGCACAACTGCCTGATAATTGCTGATTTTGCCGTCTTTGATCACCATCCAGTGAGACAGCATACCGCGCGGCGCTTCCAGGAAACCAACGCCTTTGAATTCACCCGTTGCCGGAATATTTGGCTTCACAAAGGTGGTGTGATCACCCTTACCGATGTTGTCAATCAGTGCAGCATATTGATGTTGCAGTACGTGGTGCAGAGAGCAAGCGTGAATTGTACGACCAACGATACGACCCAGTGTTGAATGCAACTGTGCCACTTCGATGGTTTTACCGGTTAACGCTTTATAGATACCAATAATATCATTCAGATTTTTCTTGGTTGGCTCATGGTTAGCAGCCAGTTTACATAGCATATTAGCCAGCGGACCCACTTCCACCGTTTTTCCGTAGAAAGTCGGTGACTTAACCCATGAATATTTACCGTCATCAGCCCAACCAGTGTAGTCAGGAATCGTCGTTCCCTCCCAAGGTGCTTGCGGCTGCTCGTCTTTATACCATGAGTGTTTAGCACTTTCCTGAATGCCTTTAATCACGAATTCATCAGACTGAGACGTGATTGGGCGATAAGTGGATAAATCACTGTCCGTGATATAACCACCAGGGAAGATAAAGCTGCCGTTTTTACCATCAGTCGGGAATTCAGGCACGCTTAAATAGTTCACTGCGCCCTTGCCTACTGTCAGCCATTGCGGATAAAACGCAGCGATTACAGCGGTATCTACTTTGTAAGCCTGCTCAATGAAATCGCCTAAACGATCAATAAATGACTTGATGTACATCAGACGTTCAAGGTTCAGCACACCTAAGCCATCAAGATTAATTGGGTTAGCTACACCGCCAACCGCCAAGTTCTGAATATGCGGCGTTTTACCGCCCAGCAGTGCAACGATGCGGTTAGCATCACGTTGGCATTCCAGCGCTTGCAGGTAGTGAGCCACCGCGATCAAGTTCACTTCCGGCGGCAACTGCATTGCCGGATGCCCCCAGTAACCGTTAGCAAAAATGCCTAACTGACCGCTGGCAACCAGATCTTTAATCTTGTTCTGAACTTTGGTGAACTCTTCCGCACTGTTCAGCTCCCAAGTAGATACACCTTTCAGTAAGGCTTCTGCTTTAGCCGGATCAGCTTTCAGAGCCGAAGTAATATCAACCCAGTCCAGAGCAGACAGTTGATAAAAGTGAACAATATG
Organism: Enterobacteriaceae bacterium; assembly: GCA_031261005.1. Classification (GTDB taxonomy): domain Bacteria; phylum Pseudomonadota; class Gammaproteobacteria; order Enterobacterales; family Enterobacteriaceae; genus JAISKF01. The sequence goes on from JAISKF010000027.1 coordinate 7,783, forward strand.
GTCATGAATAGTATGCGCTGCCAGAATAATGTTACGGATATACTGAGCATTTACCGGCACATCAATATTCAACGCACTTTCAGCCGAACGCACACAAGCAAGAGCATGAGTCGTGGTACAAACACCGCAGATACGCTGCACAATCATCCAGGCATCAATCGGATTTTTACCTTTTACGATCTCTTCCATGCCGCGCCACATAGTACCTGAAGCCCATGCTTTAGATACTTTTCCGTTTTCAATTTCGCAATCAATGCGTAAGTGACCTTCGATACGGGTTACCGGGTCAATGGTGATACGTTGGCTCATACTTTACTAGCCTCTTGATTCTTATGAACTTGTTTTAAAGATGGAATAATCGGCAGCAGACGAATAAGGAAGATATAGGCACATATCTCAATAGCCACAAAGCCAATCGAAATTAATAGCTCGTCCCAAGTTGGGAAGTATTCATAACCGCCGCCTGGATTATAGGCAATCATGGAATATGACAGACGCCACACCGCACAGCCCAGCAAAATACTGACTGCACCGATAAACAGCATACGTGAATCATTACGCCATTTAGGGAAGCGGAAGATCACCAACGGGAAAACCATCAGCAAACATTCAACCCAAAACAGAATGGAATAGAAGTCGAATGCAAAGATATAGGACAGCTTATCGCGATAAATCAGCTCGCCGAAACGCAATACCACAAACAGCCCTAAGAAAATGCTGATAATGCCGATCAGTTTACTGAACAGGCTTTTTTCATCTTGCCCTCTGCCTTTCAGCCCGCTTTGTACCAGTGAACCCTCGAAGATGACAATCGAGAATCCCATCGTAAATGCGGTTAGCAGCGAGAACAGCGGCAGCATTTCATAACTTTGCCAAATTGGGTGAACTTTATGACCCGCAGCAATCATCAGAGAACCCATTGATGATTGGTGCATGGTTGGTAACAGCGCACCCAGCGCAATAATAAAGAACATCGCTTTATTAATACGCTTCAATGATACTTTCCAGCCCATACGTTCAAACAGCGCAGGCGCGAACTCTAACGCCATCACACCGATGTAAATGGTCATACACACTGCCGTTTCAAACAGTACCGAGTTCACATTGAAATAACCCGGAATGTAGAAATACGGCAAATTCCAGTAACGACCAACGTCGATGGTGATGGATAAGCCGCCCAGCGAATAACCGAACAGGCTCGCCAGCAATGCAGGACGAACTAACGGATGATATTCGCCTTTATTAAAGGCATATACCGCCCAAGCCAGCGCCCAACCGCCGCAAGCGAACCCCGTACCAACCAACAAGTCAAAGGAGATCCAGATCCCCCACGGGAAACCGCCGTTCAGATCAGAAACCGATCCAATACCGAAAATTAAACGCTTAACGACCAAAATTAAGCACAGCACAACCAACGGTCCAAACACTATAATTGGCCAACTGACTAATTTTCCGCCTAACGGCGTTGGCTTATGATGTGTGCTCATCGTCATCTCCTTCTTCGTGGTGCTCATTTTTGGTATTACGATGAACCATCACGGTTAAGCCCGCTAAAACGGCAAGCGGCAACATCATGCCTTTATAAACTGTATGCTGAATATTTTCAGAACGTGCGCCAGTAGAGAGTTCGGCGATCTCCGGTAAATCCAGATTTTGGAAAGGAACGCCAGCTAAGACTAATACTTGCGTACCGCCGCCCTCTTTTTCACCATAGATATGCTGATAATATTCAGGTACTTCACGCAGTTGCGGATCGTCACTGTGTAAAGTCTGACGAGGATAGTTATATTCATCACCCGCTTTCAGCGTCAAACGTTTTTTGGCTTCTGCCAGTAACTCTTCACGCGTACCGAAAATCACCGCACCAGCAGGACAAACTTCCACACAACCCGGTAAACCGCCTTTATCTAAGCGCTCAACACCTTTCTGGTTACACAGCTCACATTTGTGTATGGCACCAAACGGATTGTTATAGTCATATTTCGGCACATTATACGGGCAACCCACCATGCAATAGCGGCAACCGGTACAAATGTCGGCATCGTAATGAACGATACCGGTGGTTGGATCTTTTTTCAGTGCAGAGACAGGGCAAACAGAAACACAGTTTGGATCAACGCAGTGCATACACTGCTTTTTGATATAAGCAAAACCGTTTTCCGGCTGATCTTTATGTTCGCCAGTACCGCTCGTCCAGACCTGAATAATGTTATTAGTAAACGGCGATAACTTATCGTTATTCGACCAATTCTGCGGACCTTCAGGATTGCGCTCGTTGCTGTTGATACTCTGACACTTAGACACACAGGCTTGACAGCCTACGCACAGTGTTGAGTCATACAACATGCCCAGCGAACCCGGAATTGGCGGTCTGTTTTCTACTGATGCCAGACAGGTAGATGAACTCCCTGCCAACAACGCACCGCCTGAAGCTAGTTTAAGAAAATTGCGTCTATCCACGGTTATTCTCCCCGTGAGTCAGCGTCGTCACTCTTTTGCTGACGTCCAAGTTCACGAACCGTCATCACGCTTACACCTGCAACCAGACCGACGATGCCGCCAAGCAGACCAATCGCCGTTGCGGACACTTTTCCGCCCTCAACGCTGTTAACGTCTGGTTTAGCATAACGCGGTGTTGGATTCTCAACGCTAGCCAGTTGATGTATTCCTTTATGGAAGCCGATACCTTCTTCATTACAGCCATAGCAAGGGTGACCGATCGCTACAGGCCATACACCGCCGACATCACAGAATTGTAATGTAGAACAGTTACCGTAAGTTTCAGGACCTTTACAGCCTAAATGATATAAACACCAGCCTTGACGATGACCTTCATCACCGTACTCTTTAGCAAAACGACCCGCATCAAAGTGCGCGCGGCGTTCACAGTGCTCATGAATCAAACGACCATAAGCAAATGTCGGACGATTTTTGTTGTCCAGTTCAGGCGCTTTACCAAAGGTAATGATATGAGCCACTGTCGCTAAGAAGTTATGCGGATTCGGCGGGCAGCCCGGAATATTAATCACGGTTTTACCCGGCAATACGTCCTGTAAGCCAACAGCACCGGTCGGGTTATCACCGGCAGCAGCAACGCCGCCCCATGCAGCACAAGAACCAATCGCGATCACCGCTGCCGCATTTTCAGCCGCTTTACGAATATGATCGATAATCGGTTCACCAGCTACCATGCAGTAAATACCGTCATCTTTTAGTGGAATTGAACCATCAACAACTAAAACATATTGCCCTTTATATTTCTCAATGGCGTTATGTTTATTTTCTTCCGCTTGATGACCAAATGCTGCTGATAACACTTCATGGTATTCCAGTGAAATCACATCAAGAACGAGGTTTTCAACGGTTGGGTGAGTTGCACGCAGCAACGACTCTGTACATCCTGTACACTCTTGTGCGCCGATCCAGATAACTGGCGGACGCTGTGGGCTACTAACCGATTGTGCAATTTCAGCAGCGGCATTAGCACTTAGTCCCATCGTGGCGGCAAGAGCGGTACACAGCTTCATAAAATCACGGCGGTTAATACCGTGGGAAGGAAGAAGAGGATTATCTTCTATCATTATAATTATTCCTTTACGGTGACTAACGACATTGACATTGTTCATTTATACATAGATTTAGTGAACGAATTTTAGGGCTATATTGAAAGGCACGTTTGATCTTTATCAAAATGCATTAAATATAGCGTTAAATTTTATTAATTTGTGACCAAAAACGATTCAGCAGAAGAATTTGCAAAACAAAAATCCAACAATGACTGGGTATTTTGTAACATTTGCCCATCTAAAATAACCATTTATAGGTATATTGGGCAAGTATGATCAAAATGTTATGCGATAGATCAGTCAGATGTTTGTAACAATGGATAAAATATGCTTGAAAATAAATGAAACCTTACCGTTCATAATAAGATTATCTAATAATCAAAATAATATTAGTATGTTAATTATATTATTATCGTTAATATCGGGTTTAGACATGATTCTTATTTTCAATAACTAACGTTATCTTTTATTTAATATTAAACACGCTTATTAAAATCATTAAATTTATATAAAAACCAATGAATTTAATAAGAAAAATTAGTAAAGTAATAAACAGCATGATTAATTTGATGATCACGAAACATTTTAACAACAATCAAACAAAAAAGTGATGTAACCACCACATTGAAGCTGTCAGCTTGGCTATAATACACTAGTTTCTGTAATAAATTTATTGATCCACACACAATAAGAATAATTTTAACTATACCTAATAGCTTTCAAGATGCAGACCGGCGGCAACCAAGTTTGTGCCTAATTACATACATAAGGAAGTAATTAGCAAACGAGAGCAGCCAGTATCGCTGCATCTAAAAAGATAAAGGTATATTCACTTAAACTGGAATAATGGAGGAATGCAGTGCAAACCTTTAACGCAGACATTGCTATCATCGGGGCGGGCGGCGGCGGACTTCGCGCTGCCATCGCGGCGGCTGAAGCAAATCCCAACA
>JAISKF010000024.1 GCA_031261005.1 Enterobacteriaceae bacterium
GAATATTCCCTATAAATTATTATTTATTATCAATCTATTAACCTATTATTATCGTTAATTTTTTATCTGAATTTTAGGTTAACTAATTGAAATTATATTGGTTTTCGTAGGGGCGGCAACCTGCCGCCCGTAAACCCACCGCGTTGTTTGCGCGGGCGGGCGATAGATTGCCGCCTACACGAAAGAATTTATAATTATTTGAAATATATAAATAATTATTGTCTGCAAATCAACAATATAATTCTGCTGTTTCCCGAATCTCTTTTACCAATGAATCCAAGCCTTGCGAGCGTGAAGCGCTGAGTTGCTGATAAATTCCCAATTGATCAAATAGCTGCATTAGATCGAGATCAAGGATCTGCTGCGCTGTTTTCCCTTCAATTTGCGCCAGTAAGATCGCCAGAATGCCTTTTACAATCCTGCCTTCGCTGTCACCGTAAAAGTGTAGTGTTCCGTTTTGGTTTAACTCATGACCTAACCACACTCGATTTTCACAGCCTTTTAGTTCGATTTGCTGCTGTTTTAACTCGTCAGGCAGTGGCGGAAGTTGTCTGGCTAATTGAATCAGTTGACGATAGCGATCTTCCCACTGTTTTTTATCGCTAAATAGCGCCAGCAGTTGTTGGACGCCGATCTCAGTTCCAAAAGGGTGTCGTGAACGGGGAGTTCTTACTGATGGCATAGTTCCTATAGATGACATAGTTACTCCAATAGCGAAAGTGCTTGAGTCAGGGCGTTATACAGGCGATCAACGTCGGTAAGTTGATTATAAGGTGCGAATGAAGCGCGCAGCGTACCGCTGACGCCCATCGCATCGAGTAACGGCTGGGCGCAATGTTGACCCGCACGAATGGCAATACCTTGTTCTGACAGTAACGTCGCAATATCGCTGTGATGATAACCATCGATATTAAACGCCAGCAGGCTGCTGTCAGGAACGCGGTAGCTGATAAAGCCAGTGATTGATGACAGCTGGTCGTAAGCCGCTTGCGCCAGACCGCAGGCATAGCGTTCAGCGTCGGCAATATCTTGCGCGGAGAGCCAGGATAGCACCGCGCCGATACCGATCACGCCTGCAATATTCGGTGTTCCCGCTTCAAAGCATTCCGGTACAGATTGCGGTATGAATCCGCTAAAGCTCGCTTGCGTCAGCATTTTTCCGCCGCCTTGCCACGGAACCATGTCATCTAACAGCGCCGCTTTGCCGTAAAGCACGCCGATACCGGTGGGACCGTACAGTTTATGAGCGGAGAATGCGTAGAAATCCACATCGAGCTTCTGTACATCTGGCGGCGCATGCACCACACCTTGTGCGCCATCAACCATCACAATTGTGCCGTTATCATGAGCCAGTTTGATGGCGTGATGCAGATCAGGGCTGCCGCCAGTGACGTTGGACATCTGTCCTATCGCCAGAATGCGCGTTTTCTCATTGAGCAACGGCGGAAGTTGGGTGAGATCCGGCATAAATAAGTTATTGAGCGGCAAGCGGACGACTTTTGCGCCGGTTTGCTGCGCGACCATCAGCCACGGGATCAGGTTTGAATGGTGTTCAGAGCCAGTAACAATAATTTCATCATTAGGTTTCAGGCGCGGGCGCGCGTAACTTTGCGCTACCAAATTGATGGCTTCGGTAGTGCCTTTCGTCCAGATAATTTGCTGATGACTGGCAGCATTAAGATGTTTCGCTGCCAAAACCCGCGCATTTTCAAATAACGCTGTGGCGTGCTGCGCGGCAGTATGCGCGCTGCGATGTACGGTGGCGCTATTATGGGCGTAATACTCTTCCGTCGCTTTAATCAGTGCCAATGGCTTGAGTGCAGTGGCAGCACTGTCCAGATAACAACCCGCTTCTTTCAGCGCCGGAAATTGCTGACGGAATAATTCTGGATTAAAAGATTTCATAAGTCGGTTTTGCCGAGAATAGCGTTAGAGAAATATGCTGTTGAATATAGCATGAATTGAATGGTGGCGGTTATTTGAGGGAAAACACAACTTTTTTGTAAGGGCGATTGTTAACTGCGATTATTGTTCGAGAGCAGTATAAACGGGCGGTTAACAACCGCCCTTACGATCGTTTTAACCGTTATTTCCTGCCAGAAATTTATCAAGAAATTGCTGAGTGCGTTGGTGCTGCGGGTGCGAGAACAATTCAGCCGCGTTGCCTTGTTCCACAATACGCCCGTGATCCATAAAAATTGCGCGATCCGCGACATCGCGGGCAAAGCCCATTTCATGGGTGACAATCACCATCGTGCGTTTTTCTTCGGCTAACGCGCGCATAGTGTTCAGCACTTCACCGACCAGTTCAGGATCGAGGGCGGAAGTCGGCTCATCAAACAGTAATACTTGCGGTTCCATTGCCAGTGCACGAGCGATCGCCACTCGCTGTTGCTGCCCGCCGGACAAACGGCGCGGATAGGCGTTTTCTTTGCCGCTTAATCCCACTTTTGCCAGCAGTTCACGCGCCCGTTTTTCTGCACTGGCGCGATCTTCACCTTTGACAATCACCGGACCTTCAATGATATTTTCCAGCACTGAACGATGAGGAAACAAATTAAAGTTCTGAAACACAAAGCCTACATGTTGGCGCAATGCGCGTACTTGCGCTTTCTGTTTACTGATGGCGATACTGCCATCGATCTGAATATCACCAACGCGGACAGTACCGGAATCCGGCACTTCCAGCAGATTGATACTGCGTAACAGCGTTGTTTTTCCTGAACCGCTGGGACCGATGATCGTCACCACTTCGCCGCTATTTACATCAAGATCGATACCATGCAGCACCGTTTGACCTTTAAACTGCTTGGTCAGCTTTCTGACTTCTATGGCGCTCATGAGCTACTCCTGATCCTGACGATTAACATGTGCTTCCAGACGATTCTGCAATGCAGAAAGTATCGTTGCCATGATCCAGTAGATCAATGAAGCAGCGAGATACATGGTGAAAACTTCCAGTGTCCGCGACGTGATCATTTGTGCCTGACGGAATAGTTCTGGCACTTGGATTGTCGCCGCCAGCGAGGTGTCTTTCACCAGTCCGATAAAGCTATTGCTTAACGGCGGTAATGCGGTACGCGCCGCTTGCGGTAAAATCACGCGGCGCATGGTTTGCCACGGAGTCATGCCGATGCTGGCAGCCGCTTCCCATTGACCTTTCTCGATAGACGCGATCGCCGCACGCAGTGTTTCAGATGTGTAAGCGGCGGTATTCAGCGACAAGCCGATCATGGCGGCGGGGATAGGATCGAGATCAATACCAAACTGCGGCAGACCGTAGTAGATCATAAATAACTGAGCAATCAGCGGTGTACCGCGAAAAATAGAGACATAAATACGCGACAGCCAAATCACTGGCAATAAGTGAGATAAACGCATCAGTGCCAGTACAAAACCCAGTACCAAGCCGAAAAACATTCCCCCCAGACTAAGCTGGAGGGTAAATAGTGCGCCTTTTAAGAGATACGGTGCTGAATCCAGCACCAGTTGAATACTATCTTGCATTACTTGCTAACATCCATGCCAAACCATTTGTTGGACAGCGCGGCTAATGTGCCGTCCTGCTGCATTGCGGCAATGGCGTTATTCACTGCGGCTAAAAATTCAGGATTCCCTTTGCGAATCGCAATACCGGCTTCCTGACGGGAGAACGCATCACCTGCAACAGCAAGGCTATTACCGGTTTTCTTCACCAGATCCAGCGCCGCGAGACGGTCAACCAGAATGGCATCAATTCTGCCAACGCGCAGATCTTGATATTTGGTTGGATCGTCATCATAAGCACGCACATCAACGCCGGGTACGTTTTCACGCAGCCATTGCTCGTAGTTAGTTCCCAGACCAACGCCGACTTTTTTCCCTTTCAGATCGTCTTGGGTTTTGATCTTATCTTCATTGCCTTTTTTCACCAGCGCCTGAATACCGGAAATGGTGTAAGGCGTAGAAAAATCATATTTCTTTTTACGTTCGTCGGAAATCGTGACCTGATTGATTACTACATCAATACGTTTTGATTCCAGCGAAGCTAAAATTCCGTCCCATTTGGTCGGGACTAATTTCGCTTTGACGCCCAAATGTTGTGCCAGCGCATCAGCAAACTCCACTTCAAAACCGGTCAGCTTGCCATCTTCGCCCTGAAAACTGAACGGTGGATAAGTTCCTTCCAGACCCACAACTAATGTTCCGCGCTGTTTAATTTGATCCAGCAAATTTTCTGCGGCAAAAGATTTTATCGGCAGCGCAACGATCAGCGCTGCTGCCATCATGCCAAACAATATGTGACGACGTACATTTGAAAAAGCCATACTCCACCTCGTGGTTTACCTGAGTTGTATTTGTTATGAACACCCTAACAGGGCTGTGTTTGCTATAAAGAAATAAAATTTACTAACCTTAGTCGAAAAAAGTATAAGCGGTTGTGAATTACACCTGCGGGTGATAAGCAAATAGCGCCGGTGCGCCGCCTGTGTGTACGAACAAAATAGCGCCATTACCGCGATAGCGCTGTAAGGCGATGCCATCAATCAAACCTGCCATCGCTTTACCGGTATAGACGGGATCTAACAGCACACCTTCTAAACTGGCAAGCAACTTGACGGCTTCCATTCCTTTTTCATTCGGCATTCCGTATTGCGGGGCAAAATAGTTATCCCACAATGTAATTTCGGCATGGCTGGTAATCGCCAGTTTATCGGCAATCGCTTGCTGAAGTGCTACAACTTTTGGCAACTGTTGCTCAACAGTACGCGAGACGGTAACGCCGATCAGTTCGATCTGCGGCAGTAATTGCTCTAAACCAACGGCTAAACCTGCATGAGTACCAGCGCTGCCGGAAGCCACGACAACGGCGTCAAAATTTACTTTTTGCTGGCGGCTTTGTTCGGCAATCTCTAATGCACATTGCACATAACCCAACGCACCCAACGCATTAGAACCGCCAACAGGAACAACATAAGGACGAAAGCCTTGCGCTTCCAAGCGTTCTGCCAGTTCCGCTAACTGGCGATCCGGTTCATTCAGTTCATCACACATCACTACTTCGACATTGAACAGATCGAGCAGCAAGCGATTGCCGTTAGTCAGATAGTTCGGCGCAGTCGTTGCTATCGGATTTTCCAGCAAAGCCACGCAATGCAAACCGAGTTTTGCCGCTACCGCAGCAGTTTGACGTACATGATTTGATTGAATCGCACCCGCCGTCACTAACACATCAGCACCTTGATGCAGCGCGTCAGCCGCTAAATACTCTAACTTACGCAGCTTATTACCGCCCATCGCCAGCGGAGTGAGATCATCACGCTTAATATAAATTTCACGCCCAAGATGATCCGACAGGCGATCCAGCCGTTGTAACGGCGTAGCCGCGCCGACTAAATCAAGACGAGAAACACCGGCGAGACATTGCTGAAGCGTCATAACAGCTCCTTAGATATTTATACAAGGATAAGATGGTTTATAGGTGTATCAGATGCACTGAGAATAATCATCATATTCTTGATATTTCATCAGTTATATTAAAATTTATACTGATAAAGATCAGGAAAAACAATCAGCTAATATATGTTTGAAATAATTATTGTGGATATTATTAGTTAGGTGGCGCATGGAATTTTATTCGCAGTTGGGCATATTCCAGAAGATAGTTGATTAGATATTATGATTAATGATGGGTTATGATCCGATCGAGAATTGTAACTAATTTAACCATAAGGAAGATTTTATGAAACGTTTTGTTTTTGTCTCAACAGCATTGGTGTTGATGTTAGGTTTGGCGGGTTGTTCAAGTCATTATGAAATGACGATGCAAGATGGAAGCAAGATTATTACTGTAGGTAAGCCTTCAGTTGATGAAAGTACGGGTATGGTGACTTATCAAACGCGCTTTAATGGTGAGCAGCAGATCGCACAAAGCGAAGTGAAAGAGTACGTTAAACAACCATTCTGATTGATCCCCGCTCCAATTTATTTTACCCAACAACTGTTTTTTTACAGAAAAGTTTTTTATAGAAACATTTTTATAGAAACAGAAAAAAAAAGCACCGCAATTGCGGTGCTACTGTAATCACTATGGACAGACAGGGTAAATGTTCAGAGAAAAACAATAATCATTAGGTCAATGTAATCAAAGAGCTGATGATCATACCCGACAAATGTCAGGCAAATTAGCAAACACAACATCACAACCACAAAGCCAAAATGCGCCCTTTATTCAAAAACACATTTTTCGTTCCGGCTCAGGAAGTGCGGGTACTATAGGTATTTGCTGGCTTATGTACAACGAACAATTTATAATGTATCGCATTAGAAAAAGTAATGAATGACTAGCCATTATTGCCTATCAACTAGCTGCGCCATACTGCTATCGGGAAGTATTATCAATATAATGAAACGATTACCTCCACTTAATGCTTTGCGTGTGTTTGATTCCGCCGCTCGCCACCTTAGCTTTACTAAGGCTTCAGAAGAGTTATTTGTGACGCAGGCCGCAGTTAGCCATCAAATTAAGTCACTCGAAGATTTTCTCGGTTTGAAACTTTTTCGGCGGCGTAATCGTTCTCTGTTACTGACAGAAGAGGGGCAAAGTTACTATTTAGATATTAAAGAAATTTTTTCTGATATTAGCGATGCAACACGGAAATTATTAGCGCGCAGCGCCAAAGGCGCATTAACCGTCAGCTTGCCAACCAGTTTTGCGATTCAATGGTTGGTGCCGCGTCTTTCTGGATTTCATGCGCGTTATCCAGGGATTGATGTACGTGTTCAGGCAGTTGATCGTGATGACTGGAAAATGTCTGATGATGTTGATGTGGCGATTTTTTATGGACGGGGAAACTGGTCAGGGTTGCGGGTTGAACCGCTGTATGCTGAATATCTGATACCGGTTTGCTCGCCGTCACTGATGTTAGGCGCAGATCCGTTAACTTCGCCGGAAGCGTTAAGCCACCAAACATTACTGCATGATGCCTCGCGGCGCGACTGGCAAGCATATATTCGTCAGTTAGGATTGCAGCATATTAACGTTCAGCAAGGACCGATATTCAGTCATACTGCGATGGTGGTGCAGGCAGCCGTTCACGGGCAAGGCGTGGCGTTGGTGAATAATGTATTGGCGCAGGCAGAAATAGAGTCAGGGCGTCTGGTTTGCCCGTTTAATCATGCGCTTGCCAGCAAAAATGCGTTTTATCTGGTATGTCATGAAAATCAGGCGGAATTAGGGAAAATTGCCTCGTTCCGTGAATGGGTTCTCGCGCTGGCAGCCAGTGAGCAAGAGAGTATTTCGTTACGTTATGATGAATAGCAAAACATTAATGATATAAACCGTGATTTACCGGTAGAATTCCTGCTGGTTTTTATAACAGGTGTAACAGGTAGAAATAGCAATGAAAGGGCGCTGGATTCTGATTTTTGCCGCAATAAGCGGTTTTGTTTTTGTTGCACTGGGCGCGTTTGGCGCTCATGGATTAAGTAAAGTATTAGATGTTAAGCAGATGGCATGGCTGCGTACCGGTCTTGAATATCAGGCGTTGCATACGTTAGCGATTCTGGCATTAGGAATTGCTGTTCAGTTTCAGAATAACGCATGGTTTCGCCGCAGCGCTGCATTTTTGGCGGCAGGTATTCTGCTATTTAGTGGCAGCCTGTATTGGTTAGCGCTAACTTCGATTAAAATGTGGCCGTATATTACTCCGATGGGCGGTTTTTGTTTCTTAATTGGTTGGGCGCTGTTGTTAGTTGGTGCATTGCGCCGCAATAGCCCGAATAAAAAGGTTTAAGAGTGAATAAAGTAGCGTTGTATTGCCGCTCTGGTTTTGAAAAAGAGTGCGCGGCAGAAATTGCAGAAAAAGCAGCCAAGCTGGAAGTATATGGTTTTCCTCGTGTTAAGGAGAACAGCGGTTATGTGTTGTTTGAATGCTACCAAAATGAAGACGCTGAACGGTTGATTAAAACACTGTCTTTCAGTTCCCTGATTTTTGCTCGTCAAATGCTGTTGGTGGGTGAGCTGCTAAAAGATTTACCGGCGGAAGATCGCGTCTCTCCGATTGTTGGCATGATTCAAGGTGCAGTGGAAAACGCGGGTGAATTGCGTGTTGAAGTGCCTGATACCAATGAGGGAAAAGAGTTGCTGAAATTTTGCCGCAAGCTGACTGTACCTTTGCGTCAGGCAATGCGCGAACGCGGTATTATGCTGGCGAAAGAGAATTCTCGCCGCCCTGTGATCCACGTTTTCTTTATTGCCAGCGGTTGTTGTTATGTCGGCTATTCTTACAGCACGAATAATTCTCCGTTTTTTATGGGAATTCCGCGCCTGAAATTTCCGGCAGAAGCACCAAGCCGTTCAACGCTGAAGCTGGAAGAAGCATTCCATGTGTTTATCCCTGCTGATGAATGGGACGAACGCCTTGCCAGCGGAATGCGCGCTGTCGATCTTGGTGCGTGTCCGGGCGGTTGGACTTATCAGTTAGTGCAGCGCAGCATGATGATTGAAGCGGTGGATAACGGTCCTATGGCGGAAAGTATTATGAATACGGGTCAAGTGACACATTACCGTGAAGATGGCTTTCGTTATGAGCCAGCTCATGCCACCACCAATTACTGGGTGGTGTGTGATATGGTGGAAAAACCGTGGCGCGTGGCTAATTTAATGGCGGACTGGCTGATAAAAGGCTGGTGTCGGGAAGCGATCTTCAACCTGAAATTACCAATGAAAAAGCGTTACGAAGAGGTCTGCCAAAATCTGCAAGCCATCGATGAAAAGCTGAAAGAAAATGGCATCAACGCGCAGATACAGGCAAAACAGCTTTATCATGATCGGGAAGAGATCACTGTACATGTGCGCCGTATCTGGAGTGCGTTACCCGGACGCCGTGATGAACGTGAACGGAAATAATCATTTTGCCGTCTGTTTCACCGTGGGTTGGCGGGCGTCAGATTGACGCCCTACAAAAAACCTTATATCTGATTAAACCTTAACTGCTGTAAATTCCCTTCTAGCTGCACATCTAACTTTAACGTTGCAATATCACGGCACAAATAGGCGATCTCTTTCTGTTCAATCAGCTTGTTACGCCACTTCTGTGCGACGTTATCGATCTGCTGATAGATGTCATCTAACGAGCCATATTGTGTTAATAGCGTTGCAGCCGCTTTAGGTCCAATACCGCTGACACCGGTAATTTTGCTGCTGCTGATCCCCGCCAATCCCCAAAAATCTGTTAATTGTGCCGGAGTGACGCCAAACTCTTGCTCAATAAAAGGAACATCTAACCAGCGTTTTTGGAAGTAATCACGAATCCGCAGTGTCGGCGCTAACAACTGACAATAGCCTTTATCAGTAGAAACAATCGTTACCTGATAACCAAGCTGACTGACACGATGCGCCAGCGTTGCTGCTAAATCATCAGCTTCATCGCCGTGTGATTGCCAACAAGTGACACCCGCTTGTTCAAATGCAGTTTTTAGTTGCGGCAACTCAAGCGTAAGAGATTCCGGCATTGGTGATCGACCGGTTTTGTAGTCAGGGTAGCGCTGATGCCGCCAACTGCTGTTACGATTTTCATCATCAAAAACAGCGACAATATGTGTCGGCTGACTGTGTTGAGTCAGTTGTTCCAGTGCGCGTAAACATGAAGCCGCACAAGGTGAGCCTTGCACCGCATGAATACGGCGGATCAGATTTAGTGCATCAACAATGAGCAAATGAATGGGCATCGGTTTCACTTATTCGGCGAGTTGCCGGAGTTTTGTTATTTAACCTGATCTTCAGATAAGAAATGATATTATTATCATAATTTTCATATAATTATGTAATTTTTCGTAGGGGCGGCAACCTGCCGTCCGCCAAACCACCGTGAAATCAACTGGCGTCCTACGAATTATTATTTTTTAACATCATGGCGTTAAGAGATAATCTCATAACATGGTGTATAAGCCGTGCCCGGCAATTTCATACGGTGCTGGGCGACGAATCCTTGCAGCAGGCTGTCCATGTGTTTCATCATAGCGGTATCGCCATGAATTTTATAACGACCATGTTGTTTGATTGCCTGAATACCGACATCTTTCACATTTCCCGCCACAATACCGGAAAAAGCGCGGCGTAAAGCGGCGGCAAGTTTTTCTGGTGTTTGATTCGGATATAAATTCAAATTTGCCATATTCTGATGAGTCGGCTCAAACGGGTGCTGGAGATCTTCCGCAATCTTGATCGACCAGTTAAAGCTGTAAGCGTCGCCATTAGCGCGGCGGCTCTCTTTTACCGCAGACATACCATGCTTCATATGACGCGCAACAGAGACAGGATCATCAATAATAATGGTGTAATGTTTCTGCGCCTGTTTACCCAAAGTGCTAAGAATGAATTGATCCAGCACGGCAAAATAATCCGCGCTTTCTTTCGGTCCTGTTAATACCAGCGGTAGCACTTGATGTTTATTTTCTGCATTTAGCAAAATCCCTAGTAAATACAGTAGCTCTTCTGCTGTACCAACTCCGCCGGGGAAAATCACAATGCCGTGTCCGATACGCACAAAGGCTTCCAGCCGTTTTTCAATGTCGGGCATAATTATCAGCTCATTCACCAGCGGATTTGGCGGTTCAGCGGCGATAATTGATGGCTCAGTCAAGCCGATAAAACGGCTTTCTTTGTAGAATTGCTGGGCGTGACCTACCGCCGCGCCTTTCATCGGCGCTTCCATCGCGCCCGGACCGCAGCCGGTACAGATATTTAGCTTACGCAAACCAAGTTGATTACCGACCTGACGCGCATACTGATATTCAGCGGCATTAATTGAGTGACCACCCCAACAAACCACCAGATTCGGCTCTTCACCCACACGCAGCCCTTGAGCATTGCGTAACAGCGAGAACACTAAATTGGTCAGATAGACGGGATCATTAGGATCGCGCCGCTGTGCTTTAAATGCTTGTGTCAGTTGAGCATTAACAAACAGAATATCGCGCAGCACCGCAAAGAGATTGGATTGAATCGAGTGAATCAACCTGCCATCAACAAAGGCTTCTTCCGGCGGATTGATAAGCTCCAGTTTCACGCCGCGTTCACGGCGTAACACATTAATATCAAATGATTGATAGCGTTCGAGTAATTCGTTGCTGTTATCGGTTTGGCTGCCAGCATTCAGTACCGCCAGCGAACAGTTACGAAACAGTTGATAGAGATTACTGCTGGCAGTTCTTTTCAGTGAATCGACTTCAATCTGCGATAACAGATCCATTGAACCTAATGGCGGGCTTATATGTGTAATCAAACTAACTCCCTAAAACGCTGCAATGGTTTTTTGATGTTTTGTGTATGTGATGATTGATTGTAGTGACCGATTCTCTTTAAGGATTACTATTTCGTGATGTTATCGAAATCAGTCACGGTAATAATGTGCTTTTTTTCATCAATTGCATCAATATTGTGAGCAACCGGCAATGATTGCAAATGGATTACTGTCTGGCGAGCCGTTTGGTCATTGGTGTAAATTGGGAATTGGTACGATACGGATTGATGTCCAGCCCGCCGCGCCGCGTATAGCGCGCATATACAGTTAATTCGCTTGGCTGGCAGTAACGCTGAATATCATTAAAAATGCGTTCTACGCATTGTTCGTGAAACTCATTGTGATGGCGGAATGAAACGATATAGCGCAGCAGCGCTTCACGATTGATCTTAGCGCCGCGATAATGAATTTGTACTGAACCCCAATCCGGCTGATGCGTGATCAGACAGTTGGATTTCAGCAAATGGCTGACTAATGTTTCTTCAATCGGCGCAGTATTTTTTTCACTTACGGCATGTTCCAGCAGTCGATCATTAAACTGATAGTTGTCGATAGTAATCGGTTGATTATCAATACATTCCCCGCTAAACATGCCGATGGTGTCATTCTCCAGCTTTTCAAGGGGAAAGAGTTTTACACTGACATCACCTTGCGCGCATTGGGATAAGTCACGGATTAACGTTTGTTGTACGTTTTCCCAATCAGTAAAATGAGTTTGATTAAAACTGTTCAAATAGAGTTTAAAACTTTTTGATTCAATCAGATTCGTGCTGCTGGCTGGCACAGAAACTTCACCGATCGCTACTTGCGGCAAGCCGCGCGCATTCAGCCATGACAATTCATATAAAGTCCAAATATCTGCGCCGCTAAATGGCAGATTATCCGGTGTTAAACCTAGTGGTTCACGATTTAAACTGCGCGGAACGGCTTGTAATAAAGCGGCATCATAATGATCGATATAAGCCGTTTTTTTGCCCAGCGTGAGACCAGAAAGCACCTGATGATTGTCATAATGGGAAGTCATGTTATTACCCGATATAATGGCGAAAAATTAGCTAGGCAGCCAATACCTGCAACTTGAAGTATGACGGGTATCGCTATAAATATAATGGCTATAGTGTAACGCAACATTGAGAAAAATATGACTTATCCCGTGATTTCCGCTTTAACTCAATTTACTTCTGCTTTTATTGAATGCTGGCAGCAAGAAACCGGTCATGAACCTGCCAGCGAGCAGCTTTACGGCGTCGCGTCGCCTTGTATTATCAAAACTTACGAAGAATCTGTGCTGTGGTTGCCGCAACCATTCAGTGCCGAGCCATCACTGGTGAATGTGGAACGCGGCGTGAATATCACCATTCGGGAAGATGCCACGCACTATTTTACCACGCAGTATGCCGGAGATATGAACGCGCGTTTCGGTGAGCTGGATTTATCGCTGATTCAGGTATGGAGCGATGAGGATTTCGTCCGCTTGCAAGAAAATCTCATCGGACATTTGGTGACGCAGCGCCGATTAAAACTCTCGCCAACGCTGTTTATCGGCACGACAGCATCAGAAATGGAAATGATTTCCCTGTGTAATCTTAGCGGTGAAGTGGTATTGGAACATTTTGGCACCAGTAAACGCGAAACGTTGGCGCAATCATTGGATCTCTTTTTGCAACAGCTTGTGCCGCAAGTAAATTTGTAGGGTTTATTTACTCGTTATAGTGACTGTCCTACACAGAATGACCATTCTCCGTGTAAGACATATCTCACAAGCGCTGTGAGACATATCGTTTACTTTATTGCGGAATTAATTTATTAATTTCATATATATCAATTAATTGCTTATTATTTTTTCTGTCTTACAAGCGCCTGATAAAGATGTAAGCCTTGTGGGTATATTGTGAGATTGATTAAATTCCATCATTATATGCTCATCGAACGGCGCACGGGAAGCGCGACGTATCAGGACGATACGGGCTTTAGGATAAAGCACAGGATTTCATCAGGAAGATGACAGGAATAGTTCAGGATTGAACTCACGGACACTTTCAGGAAGAAGATGAGTTCCTACCGGAGTGTAGGACGTCAGGAAGACAAAAAGGATTTAGCATCAGGAAGATGCAGGACGAATCGTCAGGAAGAAAGTAGGACGCCGCTAAGGATTGCATGGTTGGGATAACCAAACAGGAAGTACGTTTTCAAGGACTGAAAGCAAGGAAGCATTAAGACTAGCTGGATAGCTACAAGAAGATTGGGTTCATTGCATATGCAGTGAACCTTTTTTCTTTTCTATTTCTCTCATTTTTCCCCTTATTTTTCTCTTTTTTTACCGCACAGCGCCTAAATGATATAATCCGCGCCTTTATCTAATAGCAATATTATTAAGATCATTGATTAAAAGAGATCGCCATGAATTTAGAAGATCAGGTATGGCAATGTTTGACGGAAGTCGAGCAATTAATGCAGCAGCAAGCATTATGGCGTGCGATACCGCCGGAAATCAGCGCATTTGACAGCCGCGAGCCGTTTAGCATTGATACCATGTCGCCGGAAGAGTGGCTGCAATGGGTATTTATTCCGCGAATCCGCGCTATGATTGAATCTCATCAGCCATTGCCTGCACGCATTGCCATTGCGCCTTATTACGAAGAAGCCTTTAATCCTCGCCCAGAAGATCATCAGACGTTGATCGACGCTCTCAAGCGCATTGATGCTCTGCTGAATAAAGAAGCCAATTAATGCTGGATATTTTATATCAGGACGAACATCTGGTTGCCGTGAATAAACCGTCAGGCTGGTTAGTGCATCGCAGTTGGTTGGATCGCCATGAAAAAGTGGTGGTGATGCAGACAGTACGCGATCAAATTGGTCAGCACGTTTTTACTGTACATCGTTTAGATCGCCCGACTTCCGGCGTGTTGTTAATGGCTCTGTCCAGTGATGTGGCGCGCCAAATAGCGCAGCAGTTTGAACAGCATCAAATCAACAAGGTTTATCATGCGGTAGTCCGCGGTTACGTGACGGACGAAGCGACCATTGATTATGCGTTAGTTGAGCAGCCCGATAAAATCGCGGATAAGTTTGCTAAACAGGATAAAGACGCCCAGCCCGCCGTTAGTCACTATCGCGCGCTGGCTCAGGTGGAAGTTCCTTTAGCGGTTGGGCGTTATGAAACTGCGCGTTATAGTTTGGTGGAGCTGACGCCGCAAACCGGACGCAAACATCAGTTGCGCCGCCATTTGAAACATATTTTTCACCCGATTATCGGCGACAGTGCTTATGGGGATTTACGCCATAATCGCGCGATGGCTGAGCATTTCGGTTGCCCGCGATTAATGCTGCACGCCAGCCATCTCGCTCTGAATCACCCTGTTACCGGTGAACCGTTGGTGATTTCTGCGCCGTGGGAAGAACGCTGGCAAAATCTAATGACGGAATTTGGCTGGACAAGACAATGCCCTGATTATTCTGACAATATCGCGCTTTAATCTATTTTTTCGTCATCAGTTTTTCCAGATCTTCCTCAATTTCGGCGATTTTATGGGTAACAACTTGTTCTAAATGGCGTAAATCAGCCAGAATTTTCTTTTTCAGATCGCTTTCATGATGTTCTGTGTTACAAATTTGGTCTAATTCTTCAATGACATAACGCAGATTCGGGCTGATTTCATGAATATCTTTATATGACTTTTCCACGCCCGGATCTGCCAAAATCGTCTTGCGCTGGCGCGGATATTTAAACTTCACGCTTTTAGCAAAAAATTCGCCTTTCTCTTTGTGAAAATAAATTTTCAGAATGTCATTGGCGGCTTCCTGACGCAGACTGTAACGATCAATCTGTTCTGGATCGGCAATGCCCAGACTTGTGAGGTTGTCGTACATAAAACACCTTCCTGATTTATAGAGAGATATTTCTCATCATAGTCGATGTTTCTGCCGGTATAACGGGGGTAGATCTCAAATTGTGATTAAATATTAGGCGTATAAAAAAACGCGAGCTATTGCCCGCGTTTTCATCATACTGACAGAAAAATTAATCAATAGTACGCAACAGTTCGTTAATGCCTACTTTGCCGCGCGTTTTGGCATCAACTTTTTTCACGATAACGGCACAATACAGGCTGTATTTACCATCTTTTGACGGCAGATTACCGGAAACGACAACGGAACCGGCAGGAACGCGGCCATAATGTACTTCACCGGTTTCACGATCGTAAATACGGGTGCTTTGACCAATATAAACGCCCATCGAAATGACAGAACCCTCTTCAACGATCACGCCCTCTACGATTTCAGAACGTGCGCCGATAAAGCAGTTATCTTCGATAATTGTTGGGTTCGCTTGCAGCGGCTCTAATACGCCGCCGATACCAACGCCGCCGGACAGATGTACATTTTTACCGATTTGCGCGCAAGAACCTACTGTTGCCCACGTGTCAATCATCGCGCCCTCATCAACGTAAGCACCAATGTTCACGTAAGATGGCATCAGTACCGTATTACGCGCGATAAATGCGCCTTGACGCACGCTGGCTGGCGGTACAACACGGAAACCCTCACGCTGGAAACGCGCTTCATTGTAGTCAGCAAATTTCATTGGTACTTTATCGAAATAATAGGTTTCTGCACCGTCCATAATGACGTTTTCATTGATGCGAAAAGAGAGCAGAACGGCTTTTTTCAGCCATTGATGAGTGATCCACTCACCGTTAATTTTTTCGGCGACACGTAATTCACCGCAGTCCAGTTTAGCGATAGCTTGCAGAACGGCGTCACGAAGTTCTGCATTTGCATTTGCCGGAGTGATTTCAGCGCGGCGCTCAAAGGCGCTTTCGATAATGTTTTGTAATGGTAGCATCTTAGTTCCTGATGTCGTTTATCCCCTTGATATTTCGAGCCGCCTCTTTGTTGGCGGACTTGATGTAACTCGAAATTTATAGGGTATGCGTTAATAAAAAGTAAAAGTTCTACTTCGATCCGTATTTATCTGTTGGATTCAGGGTTTCTGTCAACCTTTGTTTCAACAGTTCACAAATTTCGCCGGATAATGCCATGCGCTCATTGTCGGTAAGAATAAATAAATCCTCAACGCGTTCGCCGATTGTCGAGATCCGCGCACTCAGCAGTGACAAGCCTAAATCAGCAAAAACCTCACCCACTCTGGCGAGTAAACCAGGGCGATCAAGGGCGATCAGTTCCATATAAGTGCGGCGTTCGCCGTGCCCGCGTAAAAAGTGTATCAGCGTGGGTACATTAAAATGACGCAGTTTAGAAGATAACATGCGCGGGCGCGGACGTTCATACACCGGTTGCAGCAGCGCGCGTTCTAAACCTGTGCGAATGGCTTGATGGCGATCCGGCGTCAGCGGTTTACCATCGGGTTCTAACACAATAAAGCTATCCATTGCCATATCATCACGGTTGGTAAAGATCTGCGCGTCATGAACGCTCAAATTGCGTCTGTCCAGCTCACCCACCGCAGTCGCAAACAGATAAGGTCGATCCGAACTGTAAATGAAAATTTCTGTCCCGCCGCGATTGGGTTCGGGGCTGATTAATACCAGCGGTTGATCAGCATGATGATTCACCAGATGGCGTGCGTGCCAAGCCAGTTGCGCCGGAGAATGCCGCAGGAAATAGTCCGCACGGCAGCGGCTCCAAATGGTATGCAGCGCGGCTTCATCAATATTTTCTCGTCGCAGTAACGCTAAGGCTTGCGCCCGATGATGGCGCACGCGCTCTCTTAAATCAGGACGATAGTGCATTCCGCGCCGCAGTTGTTTTTCGGTAGCGTAATAGAGTTCGCGCAGCAGGCTTTGTTTCCAGCTATTCCATAATGGTTCGTTGGTGGCACAAATATCAGCGACCGTCAGACAAATCAAATAGCGCATACGGGTTTCGGTTTGTACTTCGGCGGCGAATTGCTGGATCACTGCGGGATCTTGAATATCGCGGCGTTGGGCGGTGACGGACATTAAAAGATGCTGACGCACCAGCCAACTGACTAAATCAGCTTCATTCGAGTTGAGATCATGCAGCTCAGCAAAGGTTCTGGCATCTTCCGCGCCCAGAATCGAGTGATCGCCATTGCGACCTTTGGCTATATCGTGAAATAGCGCAGCCATCAACAATAGCGACGGTTTCGGCAGGCGCGGATACATCTCTACACAAAGCGGGTGTGCCTGACGAGTTTGTTCATCAGCGAAACTTTCCAGTTTCAGCAGTACCCGAATGGTGTGTTCATCAACGGTATAAATATGAAACAGGTCGAACTGCATCTGACCGACGATATTACTCCATTGCGGCATGTAAGCCGCCAGCACACTATGACGGTGCATCGGCACAATCGCGCGTTTTACTGCTCCGGGGTGACGCAGGATCGCCATAAATATTTGGCGCGCTTTCGGCAGCTCACATAATGGTTGGGTGAGATGGCGGCGGGCATAGCGCAAATGGCGCAGTGTCGTAGAGTAAATACCTTTAATGCTGGGATTGATGGCTAACTGATAAAACAGCGCCAGAATGGTTTCAGGGTGGTCAATAAATAGATTGGCATCACGCAGATCAATCAGTTGCCCGCGTAGCTGAAAATGTTCGTTGAGAATATGCGGCTTATCTGATTCATTCACTGCCAGAATCGCTTCATCAAACAGTTGCAGCAGCATTTGGTTGAGTTCAGCTACGCGCCTTGTTACGCGATAATAATCTTTCATCATGCGTTCAACCGGCTGATTGCCGTCACCTTGATAGCCTAATAGCGTGGCGACATTTAACTGGCGATCAAACAGCAGGCGATTGTCATAGCGCGGTAAAATCAGATGCAGCGCGAAACGAATCCGCCATAAAAAAGCGCGGCACTCTTCCAGCTCGTCACATTCAGCGGGTGTTAAGAAACCAAAACTCACCATTTCATCCAGTGATGTTGCACCAAAATGACGGCGCGCTACCCAAAGCAGCGTGTGAATATCCCGCAGCCCGCCGGGGCTGGCTTTAATATCTGGCTCAAGGTTGTAACTGGTGCTGTGATAACGCTGGTGGCGTTCTTCCTGCTCCTGACATTTGGCGTGGAAAAATGTCTCTGATGACCAGATCTCCTGACTAAAAATATTTTTTTGCAGCGTTAAAAACAGAGCAACATCACCGCAAATTAAACGTGATTCAATCAGGTTCGTGGCAACGCTAAGATCAGCAATGCTTTCTTCAAGGCACTGTTCCAGCGTTCTAACGCTATGCCCTACTTCCAGTTTCAGATCCCACAGCAATGTAATGATGGCGCTGATACTCTGCGATTGGGTTTCATTAAGTGGCTGACTGCTGAGGATCAGAATATCAATATCAGATAACGGGTGCAGTTCACTGCGCCCGTAACCGCCGACAGCGATCAGCGCTAAACCGCTGCGATTGGCTAATTCTTTAGTGCTTGGTTTAATAAAACCATAATGCAGCCAGAGGCGCTGTAACAGATGGTCGATATAGTCAGAACGCGCGCGCAGCAGCTCTTCAACGGCAACACCTGCCTCAAATGACTGACGCAGCCATGTTTGGACACTTTCCAGTGCTTGCCGCAGACAGGAAGTATCAAGTTCACTATCGCGAAAAGTTGATGGATCGTTAGGTTTTTTCGGTAAGGTCGGCGCGGGAAAAGTAGGTTCTGACATCGTGCTTTTGCCTTCTGGTTCCGGTGTTGTGATTTATTAACCTACCGATAAACGCCACAATTTGCCAGTATCAAACTCGCCGGAGAGCCATAAAAAATGGCTAACCGAAGTTAGCCATTCAACGCCAAAAGATTATTGATTAACTCGCTGGTGTCAAAATTGCTTCGATAGTGTCATCTTTTCGCAGCGTTAATATTTCGCAGCCAGTGTCGGTGACGGCGATCATGTGTTCATATTGTGCGGATAAACTGCGATCTTTGGTTTTTACCGTCCAGCCATCTTTCATACTACGGATACGGTAATCGCCAGCGTTTACCATCGGCTCAACGGTAAATGTCATGCCTTTTTGCAGCACCACGCCACCGTCATCAGCATCATAATGCAGCACCTGCGGTTCTTCATGGAAACCCTCACCGATGCCGTGACCGCAATATTCACGCACTACAGAAAAGCCTTGCGCTTCAACGTATTGCTGAATAGCTTTGCCTAAAGTACGCAAACGAATACCTGGTTTAATCATGCGTAATGCTAAATACAGGCTTTCTTGCGTTACGCGGCACAGACGCTCACCGAGAATAGTAGGCTTGCCGACAAAGTACATTTTTGACGTATCGCCGTGAAAGCCATCTTTAATGACGGTGACATCAATGTTCACAATATCGCCGTCTTTTAGTTTTTTCTCATCACTGGGAATGCCGTGACAAACCACTTCGTTAACGGAGATACACACAGATTTTGGAAAACCGTGATAGTTAAGACAGGCGGAAACCGCATGTTGCGTATTCACAATGTAATCATCACAGATGCGATCGAGTTCAGCGGTAGTTACGCCAGGTTTGACATACGGTTCGATCATTTCTAAGACTTCTGCCGCCAAACGACCAGCAACACGCATTTTTTCAATATCTTCAGGGGTTTTGATTGATATAGCCATATTAAAGTGTCCGTTAACAAGATGCGCCAGTAAGGGGCAGAGACAAAAGGAATGTAGTGCCAACTGACAACGATAATCAATACGAGATCTGTGTATACCCGTCATACTTCAAGCTGCATCTTTGTTGGCTGCGTTCGCTCACCCGAATCACTTAGTTCACTAAGCTCATCGGGACTCCCTCACTTGCCGCCTCAATGCAACTTGAATTATTTTGGGTATATATTATCAGCCCTGAGCCAGAGAACCAAACTTATCATTTAAAATTCTTATTTATTAATAAGATAACTAGTGCTAAAAACAGGGAAAGAATAGAATGAAATTTATTAATTGACTCTAATAAAATATCTGATAACTTTAGTAGGTTTGCACGTCGCCTTTGTAATTTGTGGTTTACCTCAAGTAAGGCATTTCTGAAACCGCTCTGTAAAGACAGGTTAAAGCAGTATGAGATTGCGGATAGGTGTTCACATAGTTTGTCTGGTTGTTATCAACCCCTAATCATAAAACCTTCGGGTATGAGATTAGGGGTTTTTTTTCGTCAAAATTTCTTTAACAGGGGAGCTAAAAATATAATGCGATGCCAACATATTCTGGGGTTGGAGCACATGTCAGCCGCCAATATTGAACGTGTGTTAAATACCGCCGATGAAATGAAAAAAGTGACTAAACAAGACATTAAAAAATTGTCTACGCTGCGCGGAAAAGCAATCGTTACCCTTTTTTTTGAAAACAGTACCAGAACCCGTTCGTCCTTTGAGTTAGCAGGAAAATATTTAGGTGCTGATGTCGTGAATATTACGGCTGCATCATCGAGTGTGACGAAAGGCGAAAGTTTACGCGATACCTTATTAACCGTGCAGGCAATGGGCGTCGATGCGATTGTGATCCGCCACAGTGCTTCTGGTGCCGCGCAATATGCCACTAAATATGTGGACTCCGTTGTAGTGAATGCCGGTGACGGCGCTCATGAACACCCAACGCAAGGTTTATTAGATTTGCTGACCATTCGCCAGCATTGCGGAACAATTGCCGGTAAAAAAGTGGCAATTATAGGCGATGTCCTGCATAGCCGCGTCGCGCGTTCTGATATTTGGGGATTGCTCAAAATGGGGGCGGAAGTACATCTTGGCGGACCAAGAACCTTAATTCCAAAAGAGATGGCTGATATGGGCGTCACCATTCATAACCGCGTGGAAGATGCTATTGCTGATGCTGATGTGGTTAACGTGCTGCGTATCCAGTTGGAGCGCCAAAAGAAAGGTTTATTCCCGACGCCGCGCGAGTATGCGCGCATTTTTGGTATTAATGATGAACGCCTGAAATTGGCGAAAGAAAATGTGCTGGTGATGCACCCCGGACCGATGAATCGCGGTCTGGAGATCTCGCCTGATGTGGCTTACGGGCGCGCTTCTGGTATTGAAGAGCAAGTGAACAACGGTGTGGCAGTAAGAATGGCAATTTTATCTTTAACTTTAGCTGATGGGGTACAAGCATAATGGCACAGTGGTTAATTCAAAATGGTCATCTGATCGATCCGGCGAATGGTTTAGATGATGTGCTTGATATTCGTATCGTTGATGGCAACGTCGCCGCAGTCGGGAAATCGCTGACTGCCGAAGCCAGTGATGAAATAGTTAATGCCAGCGGCTTGATTGTCAGTCCCGGATTTATTGATATTCACTGCCATCTGCGTGAACCGGGACAAGAAGCAAAAGAAGATTTAGTGACTGGTACGGCATCGGCGGCTGCGGGCGGATTTACCACTATTTTGACGATGGCAAATACGCGTCCGGTTATTGATCAGGCGATTATTGTTGCGGGTATGAAGTATAAAATCCAAACCGATGCAGTGGTGCGTGTAGAAATTACCGGCGCGGTTACCAAAGGGTTAGAGGGCAAAGAACTCGCTGAAATTGGTGATATGGCGCAAGCAGGTGTGAGAGCGTTCTCTGATGATGGTTTCTATGTTAATGATGGCCGTTTGATGCGCGCCGCGCTGGAATACGCCAGCATGTTTAATCTACCGGTGATCTCCCATTCGGAAGATTGCTGTTTAGTAGCAGACGGTGTCATGCACGAGGGTTGTGTTTCTGCCAAATTAGGGCTGAAAGGCCGTCCGGCTGAAGCCGAGAATATTGCGGTTTCCCGTGAACTGATGTTAGCTGAAATGACCGGCGGTCATGTTCATATCGCGCATGTCAGCAGTAAAGGTGCCGTTGATTTGATTCGTGCGGCA
Source organism: Enterobacteriaceae bacterium (assembly GCA_031261005.1). Classification (GTDB taxonomy): domain Bacteria; phylum Pseudomonadota; class Gammaproteobacteria; order Enterobacterales; family Enterobacteriaceae; genus JAISKF01. Next base: position 22,105 of record JAISKF010000024.1, read on the forward strand.
AAAGCGAAAGGCATTAAAGTAACGGCAGAAGTCACACCTCACCATTTATGTCTGGTGGATAAAACCATTGAATCTTTTGATTCTGCTTTCAAAGTTAATCCGCCGTTGCGTACGAATGAACATATCGTCGCATTGCTGGAAGGCTTAAACGACGGCACGTTAGATGCGATCGCCACCGATCATGCGCCGCACGCTTATGAAGAAAAAGATTGCGAATTTAATGATGCGCCGTGCGGTTTTGCCGGTTTTGAAACGGCATTCAGCGTATTACACAGCCGTTTTGTGAAAACCGGTGAGTGGAGCGTACAAAAATTAATTCAGAAAATGACGGCAGGACCAGCGGCAGCATTTGACTGGCAAGATCGCGGTCATCTGAGTGTCGGCGGTCTGGCGGATTTAGTGCTGATCGATCCGAATAAAGCGTGGGTGGTTGATCCGCAAAAACTGCTGACTCGCGGTAAATCTTGCCCATTTGCGGGTATGGAAATGACAGGGCAAGTGGTTCGCACAATGGTGAACGGTAAATGGGTTTATCAGGACGGGAAGATCACCCGAAAATAGTCTAGAATTATAGCGATTATTCCGCCACCACTTGATTTATCTCGCAGTGGCGGTTTTTTTCCGCGTCACCATAGTAATTAGTGGTATTAGCTACGACTTTTATGGTATAAAGCGCGCCGGAAATCCGCTCTGTTTTCGATAGAAATATCGCCAAATGGATAATGAGATTTTCACTCAAACTTTAATCAACGTTATAACACACACGTATCGACACATACGGCGGGGTGCTTGGAAGTTTTTTCGTGTTAAGAGCTTTCTGGTCGGCGTTATGGGATACGTGGAGGCATAACCCCAAACTTTACTCATAGAGGTAATCATGGCAACTGTTTCAATGCGCGACATGCTCAAGGCTGGTGTTCACTTCGGTCACCAAACTCGTTACTGGAATCCAAAAATGAAACCTTTCATTTTCGGTGCTCGTAATAAAGTTCATATCATCAACCTTGAAAAAACTGTACCTATGTTTAACGAAGCGCTGGCTGAGTTAAATAAGATCGCGTCTCATAAAGGCAAAATCCTGTTCGTTGGTACTAAACGCGCTGCTGCTGAACCAGTAAAAGAAGCTGCACAAAGCTGCAACCAATTCTACGTTAATCACCGTTGGTTAGGTGGTATGCTGACTAACTGGAAAACCGTTCGTCAGTCAATCAAACGTTTGAAAGAATTAGAAGCCCAGTCACAAGATGGTACTTTCGACAAGTTAACCAAGAAAGAAGCACTAATGCGTGCTCGTGAAATGGATAAACTTGAGAATAGTCTGGGTGGTATCAAAGACATGGGCGGTCTGCCTGATGCAATTTTCGTTATCGATGCTGATCACGAACACATTGCTATCAAAGAAGCAAACAATCTGGGTATCCCTGTATTTGCTGTTGTTGATACTAACTCTGATCCAGATGGCGTTAACTTCGTTATCCCTGGTAACGATGATGCTATCCGTGCAGTACAACTGTACCTTGGCGCTGTTGCGACAACTGTACGCGAAGGTCGTTCAGATCAAGGCGTTCAGGCTGTAGAAGAAAGTTTCGCTGAAGCAGAGTAATAAGGCGTGCTCCAAATTGAGAGCCCTTATTAACCAGGTATTAGATATGTTGGTTAGGGGGCCTTTGCAGGCTCCCTTTTTGCTTGTTTAAGCAACAAAAACAAATAGTATCCGACAAAGAATAACTGAGGATAAAGAGAATGGCTGAAATTACCGCAGCTCTAGTAAAAGAACTTCGTGATCGTACCGGTGCCGGTATGATGGAATGTAAAAAAGCGCTGGTTGAAGCAAATGGCGACATCGAATTAGCTATTGATAATATGCGTAAATCTGGTCAAGCGAAAGCCGCTAAGAAAGCAGGCCGTGTTGCTGCTGAAGGCGTTATCCTGACTAAAATTGCTGCTGACGGCAAACACGGTGTTATCACCGAAGTTAACTGTGAAACAGACTTCGTTGCTAAAGATGCCGGTTTCCTTGCTTTTGCTAACGCTGCTGTAGATGCCGCATTAGCTGAAAACATCACCGATGTTGAAGTATTAAAAGCGAAATTTGAAGATCAGCGTACTGCACTGGTAGCGAAAATTGGTGAAAACATCAATATTCGCCGCGTTGCTCACATCGCTGGTGACAGATTAGGTGCTTACATGCACGGCGCTCGTATCGGTGTTCTGGTTGCTGCAACCGGTACGACTGATGACGAACTGGTTAAGCATGTTGCTATGCACATTGCTGCAAGCAAACCTGAATTCGTCTCTCCGGAAGATGTTCCTGTTGAAGTTGTTACCCGCGAACGTGAAATCCAGATCGACATCGCAATTCAGTCTGGCAAACCACGCGAAATCGCTGAAAAAATGATTGAAGGTCGTATGCGTAAGTTCACCGGTGAAATTTCTCTGACTGGTCAGGCTTTCGTTATGGAACCAAGCAAAACTGTTGGCGATCTGCTGAAAGAACGTAAAGCAGGCGTTGCACAATTTATCCGCTTTGAAGTGGGTGAAGGTATTGAGAAAGTTGAAGTAGACTTTGCGGCTGAAGTTGCTGCGATGACTAAATAAAACTTAGCTTGATATGAAAGGCGGATCGATCTGAATATCGATCCGTTTTTTTAGAAAAAACATTAAAAATAGCTGACTAGGAAATAAGATCATGGCAACCAACGCAAAACCCGTATATCAGAGAATTCTGCTTAAATTAAGCGGTGAAGCCTTACAAGGTTCCGAAGGATTCGGTATTGATGCCAGTGTTCTGGATCGTATGGCGCAGGAAATCAAAGAGTTGGTTGAGCTTGGCATTCAGGTCGGTGTGGTTATTGGCGGCGGTAACTTGTTCCGTGGTGCAGGTTTGGCACAAGCGGGTATGAACCGCGTAGTGGGCGACCACATGGGAATGTTGGCTACCGTGATGAACGGTTTGGCAATGCGTGATGCGCTACATCGTGCCTATGTGAACGCTCGCCTGATGTCAGCGATTCCGCTGAATGGCGTTTGTGATGACTATAGCTGGGCAGAGGCGATTAGCTTACTGCGTCATGGTCGTGTGGTAATTTTCTCCGCCGGTACAGGGAATCCATTCTTTACTACTGATTCTGCTGCATGTTTGCGCGGTATTGAAATTGAAGCCGATGTGGTCTTGAAAGCCACTAAAGTAGATGGTGTGTTCTCGGAAGATCCGGTAAAAAATCCTGATGCAGAGCTGTATGAAACATTGAGTTATCAGGACGTATTGGAGCGTGAATTGAAAGTGATGGATTTGGCTGCATTTACGCTGGCTCGTGATCATAACTTACCGATCCGCGTTTTTAATATGAATAAACCGGGTGCTTTACGCCGTGTTGTTATGGGCGAGGCGGAAGGGACATTAATTACCAAACCAGCAGAATAATCCGCCGATACCTAATATTCGGCTAGAGACGCTGATTTAATCTATTGATTTAAGGTATAGTGTATCCATCTTCAGCTTGAAGAATGGTACTGAAACGTACATTGAAGCAAAACAGAAAATGACTTATTCGTGGGTGATGCCGTTGGCGTGACCCTCCATATTACTTGCAATGAAAGGTTAGCAACGTGATCAACGAAATCAGAAAAGATGCTCAATCACGCATGGAAAAATGCGTTGAAATGTTTAAAACACACATCAGCAAAATTCGTACTGGCCGCGCTCATCCAAGTTTACTTGATGGTATTCAGGTTGAATATTACGGTTCAGCGACGCCTTTGCGTCAACTGGCTAACGTGGTTGCGGAAGATTCCCGCACGCTGGCGATTTCCGTGTTTGACCGCAGTTTAAGCCCTGCTGTTGAAAAAGCGATTATGTCTGCGGATTTAGGTTTAAATCCATCTTCTGCCGGTACTGTGATTCGTGTTCCACTTCCTCCGTTAACCGAAGAACGCCGCAAAGACTTAACCAAAGTTGTGCGTAATGAAGCGGAACAGGGTCGAGTCTCGATTCGTAACGTGCGTCGTGATGCGAACGATAAAGTGAAAGCATTGCTGAAAGATAAAGAGATCAGCGAAGATGATGATCGTAAATCTCAAGATGATATTCAGAAATTAACTGACATCTATATCAAAAAAGTTGATGAAGCATTGAAAGAGAAAGAAGACGAATTAATGGCATTCTGATTCTGCGGTTGAATAAAAACCCGGTAACTGTTGTCAGTTCACAGTGCCGGGTTTTTTTATTGGCAGTGAAAAGAGTAAGATGTGCGGAATTGTTTCCTGCGGTATTTTTTGCGGAGTGTTTCTACGGGTTCTGCCAGAAATGCCAACATATTTTGTCAATGATCGTCTTGCTATTAATAGTAAATTAACTCAATGAAAAAAATAACTATTCTTGGCTCTACCGGCTCTATTGGTAACAGTACATTATCTGTAGTCCGGGAAAATCCAGAGCTATTCACTGTGTTTGCTCTCGTTGCCGGTCGCAACGTTGAGGTGATGGCACAGCAATGTCGTGAATTCACTCCTCGATTTGCTTCGATGGCTGATGAAACTTCAGCTCAAGCGCTGCGTGAAATTTTACAGTCAGAACACCTGAATATCGATGTGCTGTGCGGTATTGATGCGGCATGTGATTTAGCTGCGGCAAGCGAAGTGGATCAGGTGATGGCGGCGATTGTCGGCGCGGTTGGTTTATTGCCAACGCTGGCGGCGATACGCGCCGGTAAGCAGGTGTTGCTGGCGAATAAAGAATCGTTAGTTACCTGCGGACGGTTGTTTATGGACGCCGTTGTACAGTATGGCGCGCAACTTCTGCCTATTGACAGCGAACATAATGCGATTTTCCAGAGTATGCCGGAAGTCATTCAACGCGACTTAGGTTCAGCCTCTCTGTTGGATAACGGCATTAAAAGCATTGTATTAACGGGTTCTGGCGGTCCTTTTCGTACTACAGCGGTTGAGCAGTTAAAATATATGACGCCGGATCAAGCCTGCGCGCACCCTAACTGGTCGATGGGGCGCAAAATATCGGTGGATTCTGCCACTATGATGAATAAGGGTTTGGAATATATCGAAGCGCGCTGGTTGTTTAATGCTTCCGCAGAGCAAATGGAAGTGTTGATCCACCCGCAGTCGGTAATCCATTCTATGGTGCGTTATCAAGATGGTAGCGTGATCGCCCAGTTAGGTACGCCGGATATGCGAACACCAATCGCTCATGCGATGGCTTATCCAAAGCGCGTTCCCTCCGGTGTTAATCATCTGGATTTCTGCCGTATCGGTGCATTGACGTTTGAACAGCCTGATTTTGATCGTTATCCTTGCCTGAAATTAGCCATTCAAGCCAGTAATGCGGGGCAGGCGGCAACGACGGCGTTAAATGCGGCGAATGAGAGCAGTGTCGGCGCTTTTTTACAGCAAAAAATTACTTTTACTGATATTGCTGCGATCAATCATCAAGTCATGGAACAGCTAATTCATGCTGAACCTAACAGTATTGATGAGGTTTTATCGATAGACTCTTGGGCTAGATTACGTGCTGAAAAAATAATTTCATTATGGGATCATTAACAATGCTTGATTTGTCCCGCTTTCCGCTAGATGTTATAGTTTGCGCTATTATGCGGTTTTAGCTATATGCAGTTTTAGTTATCAACGCAACGCAATAAGTTTTATGCGCGGCAATGGACAATGAGTCACAAGATAAGTGAGTAACAATGGATAGCGAAGCGCGTTAACGAGCTGTTTTTTATGCCGTGCTGAGTTCACGGCTTTTTTATGTAAGACGTAAATAGGTCAGATTGTTACGGCTGTCCTGTTTTAGCAGAGGAATTCTAATAAGTCATGTCACCCGCTAAACAGCAAGTGAATAACCCTGCAACATCTATCCCGCGTCACGTTGCTATTATTATGGACGGTAATGGGCGTTGGGCAAAGCAACTAGGGAAGTTAAGAATTTTTGGTCATCAGGAAGGGGCTAAAGCGGTACGCCGTGCGGTGAGTTTCGCCATTAATCATGGTATAGAAGCGCTTACTCTGTATGCGTTCAGCAGTGAAAACTGGAATCGCCCTCCGCAAGAAGTGACTGCGTTAATGGAGCTTTTTATCCGCGCTTTGGATAAAGAAGCAAAAAATCTGCATAAACATAATGTTCGTTTGAAAATTGTTGGCGATACTCAACGTTTCAGTGAACGTTTGCGGGCTAAAATCCAACGCGCGGAATCATTAACGGCAGCGAATACGGGGTTAACACTGAATATTGCTGCTAATTACGGCGGTCGCTGGGATATTACTCAAGCCTGTCAGCAAATTGCGGTACTGGCTAAAAATGGCAGTGTAAATCCTGATGATATTGATGAAAAAATGGTCTGTCAGCACATTAATCTCTGTGATCTTGCGCCAGTGGATTTAGTGATCCGTACCGGCGGAGAGCATCGGATCAGTAACTTTTTGCTGTGGCAGATTGCTTATGCTGAACTCTATTTTACCGAAGTGCTGTGGCCTGATTTTGATGAACTTGTTTTTGAAGGTGCGCTCAATGCTTTTGCCCAACGCGAACGCCGTTTTGGTGGGACTGAACCCGCGAGTATTAAAGAACTTTAGGAGAACCTCGTGTTAAAGTTACGCATCATTACTGCTCTAATCCTTATTCCACTGGTGATTGCGGCGTTGTTTATGCTGCCGCCATTGCCATTTGCCATTATGACTATCGCAGTATGTATGCTGGCTGCATGGGAGTGGGGACAACTGGCTGGATTGGGAACGCCGGTACAACGCGTTGTGCTGGCAATCGTCTGCGGCGTTGGTCTTGCTGCGCTGTATTTACCGACGTATGCCTCATCATTGCCATTATTGGCTCACCCTATTGTTGATGCCTTTCTGTTGGCTTCATTGGGTTGGTGGTGTTTGGCATTATTGATGGTGCTGTTTTATCCGGCATCGGCGCAATTCTGGCATAAGTCTTATTTTTTACGCTTAATTTTCGGTGTATTAACACTCGTTCCATTTTTCTGGGGCATGTTGGTATTAAGATTCGGGATAGAAGAAAATAGCTATACAGGTGCTTGGTGGCTGTTGTATGTCATGTTCCTTGTCTGGGGCGCTGATTCCGGCGCTTATGCTTTTGGGCGGTTGTTCGGGAAACATAAGCTGGCACCAAAAGTTTCGCCGGGTAAAACACTGGAAGGTATGTTTGGCGGTTTAGCAATGTCAGCATTGTTGGCATGGCTGTTTAGTTTGTATGTTCCGCTGCATATCTCTTTCAATACCTTATTGATTTGCTCGGTGTTTGCTGTGTTGGCATCGGTATTGGGCGATTTAACGGAAAGTATGTTTAAACGTGAAGCAGGTATTAAAGACAGCGGAAATTTGATCCCCGGACATGGCGGAGTTTTAGATCGTATAGATAGTTTAACCGCTGCTATTCCTGTATTTGCTTGTTTAGTTTTTCTGGTTTTTTAAGGTTAATTATTGATCGCCTATGAATATTGTTGGAACCATTGCAGCGTTTATTGTCGCACTGAGTATTTTAGTTACTGTGCATGAATTCGGCCATTTTTGGGTTGCGCGCCGCTGTGGAGTAAAAGTTATTCGTTTTTCCATTGGTTTTGGTAAAGCGTTATGGCGGCGCACAGATAAACGCGGGACGGAATACGTGGTTGCCATGATTCCGCTTGGCGGTTATGTAAAAATGCTTGATGAACGTGTTGAAGAAGTAGAGCCTCAGCATCGTAATCAAGCGTTTAATAATAAATCTGTTGGGCAGAAAGCAGCGATTATTGCTGCTGGTCCGATCGCTAATTTTATTTTTGCCGTTTTTGCTTACTGGTTAGTGTTTATTATTGGTGTACCAAGTGTGCGTCCGGTAATCGGCGAAGTTGAGCCGCAATCTATTGCTGCTCAGGCGAATATTTCGGCTGGTATGGAACTAAAATCAGTCGCAGGTATCGAAACGCCTGATTGGGATTCCGTCCGTATGGCATTGATCGGGCAAATCGGTGAAAGTCAGATAGACGTTAGTGTTGCACCTTTCGGCACAACACTGGAGCAAACGAAAACACTGGATACTTCTGACTGGTTGTTTGATCCAGAGAAACAAGATCCGATTAAAACTTTAGGTTTTATTCCGACGATGCCGCAAATCGAGCCTGTTTTAGCCGTTATTCAGTCGGGTTCGGCAGCAGAAAAAGCGGGATTACAAGTCGGTGATAAGATTGTCGCTGTTAACCGTAAACCTTTTGAGCAGTGGAGTGATTTTGTTAAGTTGGTTAATAATAGTCCGAATATGCCACTAGAATTAACTATCGAAAGAAACGGAATAAGCTACTCTTTAGTAATGACGCCAGAAGCAAAGGCTTCTGGTAACGGTGAACAAAAAGGTTTTGCAGGTATTTCTCCGAAAGTTATTCCTTTGCCTGATGAGTATAAAATAACCAGACAATATAATGTATTATCGGCGATTTATCAGGCAAGCGATAAAACATGGCAATTGACGACATTAACAGTCAAAATGCTAGGTAAACTGATAACGGGTGATGTTAAGTTGAAAAATCTTAGCGGCCCAATATCAATAGCGCAGGGGGCGGGTATTTCTGCCGGATATGGTTTTGTTTATTATCTAATGTTTTTAGCGCTTATCAGCGTGAACTTAGGCATAATCAATCTGTTTCCTCTCCCAGTATTAGATGGGGGGCATCTTGTGTTTTTGGCAATAGAAAAAATAACAGGTAAACCGGTATCTGAGAGCGTACAGGACTACAGTTATCGTATTGGAGCAATCTTATTAGTATTGTTGATGGGATTTGCACTTTTCAATGATTTCTCGCGCTTTTACGGCTAGAGAATTTGGTTAGGATGAACAGATTAAAACGATGGCGATGAAAAAGTTGCTTCTAGCGTCGCTGCTGTTTGGCAGCGCCACCGTATACGGTGCCGATGGGTTTGTTGTTAAAGACATTCGCTTCGAAGGATTACAGCGCGTTGCCACGGGGGCTGCATTATTAAATATGCCTGTCCGTGTCGGCGATACTATCAATGATAATGACATCGGGAATACTATTCGTGCCTTATTCTCTTCCGGTAACTTTGAGGATGTGAGGGTACTGCGTGATGGTAATACTCTGATTGTTCAAGTTAAAGAGCGTCCAACAATTGCTAGTGTGACTTTCTCCGGTAATAAATCGGTGAAAGATGACATGCTCAAGCAAAATCTGGAATCGTCCGGTGTTCGCGTCGGTGAGGCTTTAGACAGAACAACGCTGAGTTCGATGGAAAAAGGATTAGAAGACTTTTACTACAGCGTCGGTAAATATGACGCGACAGTAAAAGCCGTCGTGACTCCGCTTCCGCGTAACCGCGTTGACCTGAAATTAGTCTTTTCAGAAGGTCAGTCTGCTGCGATTCAACAAATTAATATTGTTGGTAACAACGCCTACTCAACCGAAGAGTTAGTGAGTCGCTTCCAGTTACGCGATGAATTGCCCTGGTGGAACTTCATCGGTAGTCGTAATTATCAAAAACAAAAACTATCTGGTGACTTAGAAGCCCTGCGAAGCTTCTATCTGGATCGCGGTTATGCTCGTTTCAGCCTCGATTCCACTAACGTAAGTTTGACGCCGGATAAGAAAAATATTTATATCACTATCAATTTAACTGAGGGTAAGCAATACAAGCTATCTGGTGTTGAGGTGAGCGGTAATCTGGTTGGTCACGGCGCTGAAATTGAAGAGCTTGCCAAGATTGAACCGGGTGAACTGTATAATGGTAGTAAAGTTACTCAAATTGAAGACAACATTAAACGGCTGTTAGGTAATTATGGCTATGCGTCTTCACGCGTAGTGACGCAACCTGAAATTAACGATGGTGATCAGTCGGTTAAATTACATATTAATGTTGATGCTGGTAATCGCTTCTATGTTCGCCGTATTCGCTTTGAGGGTAACGATGTCAGTAAAGACTCCGTTCTGCGCCGCGAAATGCGTCAGATGGAAGGTGCATGGTTAGGCAGTGAACAACTGGAAAGAGGCAAAGAACGTTTAAGTCGTCTTGGTTTCTTTGAAACGGTTGATGTTGACACCGAACGTGTGCCAGGTATGCCGGATCAGGTTGACGTCGTTTATAAAGTTAAAGAACGTAACACCGGTACTTTTAACTTTGGTGTCGGCTACGGTACAGAAAGCGGCGTGAGTTTTCAGGTTGGTTTGCAGCAAGAGAACTGGTTGGGTACAGGTAAAAGCGTAGGTATCAACGGTACTAAGAATGATTACCGTACCTATGTCGAGCTGTCGATGACTGAACCTTATTTTACCGTTGATGGTGTGAGTTTAGGCGGCAGACTTTTCTACGATAAGTTCGATGCTGATAATGCCGATCTGTCTGACTATAGTAAGAGCAGTTATGGCTTAGGAACAACCTTAGGTTTCCCAATTAATGAGAATAACGCCTTACGTCTTGGTTTAGATTATGTGCGTAATGATTTGACGAAAATGCAGCCGCAGATTGGTATGTGGCGTTATCTGCATTCCGTTGATGCAAATCCAAGTTTGCTGGAAAAAGCGGATTATAAAGCTGATGACTTCTTCCTGACAGCCGGTTGGAATTATAATAATCTGAACCGCGGTTACTTCCCGACTTCAGGTACTCGTGCTGGTTTGAATGGTAAAGTAACGATCCCTGGTTCTGATAATGAATACTACAAAATCACCTTTGACAGTGCGTCATACTATCCAATTGATCGTAATGACCAATGGGTACTGTTAGGACGTTTGCGTGCTGGTTTTGGTGATGGTTTAGGCGGTAAAGAAATGCCGTTCTATGATAACTTCTATGCCGGTGGTTCAAGTACCGTTCGTGGTTTCCGCTCTAACAATATCGGTCCTAAAGCGGTCTATTTGGTAGAGTGTGCATCACAGAATAAGGATAGTTGTGCTCTTCAGCGTGATAGCGATGCCGTTGGTGGTAACGCGATGGGCGTAGCCAGTGCAGAGTTTATTTTCCCGACACCATTTGTTGACGATAAATATGCTAGCTCACTGCGTACCTCAATATTCTTTGATGCTGGTACGGTTTGGGACACAAATTGGGAAAATACGGCTCAAACAAAAGCATATGGTATCCCTGATTATAGTGATGCCAGTAATATTCGTACTTCTGCCGGTGTTGCGTTGCAGTGGATGTCTCCATTAGGTCCGCTGGTATTCTCTTATGCGAATCCGCTAGAGAAGTATGAGGGCGATAGATCAGAACAGTTCCAGTTTAACATTGGTACAACTTGGTAACGGTTTTGAATTTAGGTAGTAAAATTAACGAGTTCAACTCGATAGCAATTATAGAAAGGAGTTTAAATTGAAAAAGTGGTTATGTGCTGCAGGCTTAGGTTTAGCTATGGTTGCTTCAGCGGGCGTTCAGGCGGCTGATAAAGTTGCTGTTGTTGACGTCATGAGCATTCTGCAAAAAATGCCGGAACGCGAAGCAGTGGCTAAACAACTGGATACTGAATTCAAATCTCGCGCTACTGCATTGCAGCAAGAAGAGAAATCTGTTCAGGATAAAGTGAAGAAACTGCAATCTGGCGGCGCTTCTATCAAGGCAGCTGATCGCACTAAACTGGAAGGCGAAATTAAGGCATTCCAGCAAAAAGCTGCTGCTTTCACTCAAGACAGCCGCCGTCGTGAATCAGAAGAAATGAACAAATTAGTCGCTAAAATTCAAAGCGCAGTGAAAACTGTTGCCGAAAAAGAAGGCTATGCAGTAGTTGTTAAAGCTGACGCTGCTTTCTATGCAAGCGCAGACAGCGACATTACAGCAAAAGTTCTGAGTCAGGTAAAATAAGTGATGCACTCCATTCGTTTAGCTGATTTAGCAGAACATTTGGGGGCAGAAGTGCACGGTGATGGCGACATCGTCATCACCGGTGTCGCGTCAATGACGTCTGCCAAAAAAGGACAGATTACTTTTCTGTCCAATAGCCGTTATCAGGAACAACTTTTAACCTGCGCGGCTAGTGCAGTAGTGTTGACTGAGGATAATCTCCCTTTCTGTTCGCATTTAGCTGCATTAGTTGTAAAGAATCCCTATTTAAGCTACGCGCGTATGGCGCAATTGCTGGATACCACACCATCTCCGGCGCAAAACATCGCACCAAGCGCGGTCATCGCATACAATGTTCGCTTAGGGCAAAATGTTTCTATCGGTGCGAATGCAGTGATTGAGACGGGTGTTGAGTTAGGCGATAACGTGGTGATCGGTGCAGGTTGCTTTGTCGGTAAGAATACACGCATTGGTGCCGGAACACGCTTATGGGCGAATGTTACGATTTATCATGAAATTGTACTCGGTTCTCACTGCTTGGTTCAGTCAGGCACAGTTATCGGCGCTGATGGTTTTGGTTATGCCAACGAGCGCGGTAATTGGGTTAAGATCCCGCAGTTAGGAACGGTTAGAATTGGTGATAATGTTGAAATCGGCGCTTGTACCACTATTGATCGCGGGGCGCTTGACGATACCATTATTGGTAATGGTGTGATCATTGATAACCAATGCCAGATTGCACATAACGTCATAATTGGCGACAATACCGCAGTTGCTGGCGGTGTCATTATGGCGGGTAGCCTGACAATCGGTAAATATTGTCAGATTGGCGGTGCCAGCGTTATTAATGGTCATATGGAAATTTGTGATAAAGCCGTTGTAACTGGAATGGGCATGGTGATGCGTCCGATCACTGAGCCGGGTATTTACTCCTCAGGCATTCCACTTCAGAGTAATAAAGAATGGCGTAAAACCGCAGCTCTGGTGTTAAACATCAATGAAATGAGCAAACGCCTGAAAGCCGTAGAGCGGAAAGTTGATGGAAAATAGCTGATATAAGTTTAAAACCAACAGTCATTCACCATTAATTTATTATTTTATGCGCGGCCTGTCTTTGTCAGATTGATGATTAAAACAGGCCGTGTTGTTGATATTACTAGGTTAGTTTAAAAGACAGGAAGGGTATTTTGACTACTGAGAATCGTACTCTGGATATCGAAGAGATACTGAGTTTACTGCCGCATCGTTACCCATTTTTGCTCGTAGACCGAGTATTAGATTTCGATAAAGGAAAATCGTTAAAAGCTGTTAAGAATGTGACAGTTAATGAACCTTTCTTTCAGGGGCATTTTCCGGGGAAACCTATTTTTCCCGGCGTGTTGATTCTGGAAGCGATGGCGCAGGCGACAGGTATTCTGGCATTTAAAAGTCTTGGTCGTTTAGCGCCGGGTGAACTGTATTACTTTGCCGCTGTAGATAATGCTCGCTTTAAGCGTCCTGTTTTACCAGGGGATCAGCTGATCCTTGAGGTTGAATTCATCAAAGAGCGCCGTGGCGTTGCGCGTTTCCGTGGTGTTGCCAAAGTTGATGGTGAGATCGCTTGTGAAGCCGATATGATGTGTGCTCGTCGTCGGGAGTCTTAATTCGTGATTGATAACACCGCCTTTATTCACCCAACCGCCATTGTTGAAGAGGGGGCGGTTATTGGTGCCAATGTACATGTTGGTCCGTTCTGTCTGGTTGGATCTCAAGTCGAAATTGGTTCTGGAACTGTACTCAAATCTCATGTTGTGGTTAACGGCATTACCAAAATTGGTGCTGATAATCAGATCTACCAGTTTGCTTCTATTGGTGAAGTGAATCAGGATTTGAAATATGCCGGTGAACCTACTCGCGTAGAGATTGGTGATCGTAACCGTATTCGTGAGAGCGTGACGATCCATCGCGGTACGGCACAAGGCGGTGGTTTGACGAAAATCGGCAATGATAATTTGCTGATGATCAATGCTCACATAGCCCATGATTGCCAGATTGGTAATCACTGTATTTTTGCTAATAACGCCACACTAGCCGGTCACGTTGAAGTTGATGATTTCGCTATTATCGGCGGTATGACGGCAGTTCACCAGTTCTGCATTATTGGCGCTCACGTTATGGTCGGCGGTTGTTCTGGTGTTGCTCAAGACGTTCCTCCTTATGTTATCGCACAAGGTAATCACGCCACGCCATTCGGTATCAATATTGAAGGCTTGAAACGTCGCGGCTTTGAGAAAGATGCACTTCATGCCATTCGTAACGCTTATAAACTGCTCTATCGCAGCGGTAAAACGCTGGACGAAGTGAAGCCGGAAATTGAAGCGCTGGCAAAAGAACAGCCAGCAGTGCAAGCATTCGTCGATTTCTTTAGCCGTTCGACACGCGGCATGATCCGTTAGTCCATGCCACAACGTCCTCTCACTATTGGATTAGTCGCCGGAGAAACCTCCGGCGATATTTTAGGTGCGGGTCTTATCCGTGCGTTAAAAGCTCAAGTCCCTGATGCCCGTTTTGTCGGAATTGCAGGACCATTAATGCAGGCTGAAGGTTGTGAGGCTTGGTTTGAGATGGAAGAGCTGGCGGTGATGGGGATTGTTGAAGTATTGGAACGTCTGCCGCGCCTGCTAAAAATCCGCAAAGAACTCACCCGGCGTTTCAGCGAACTGAAACCTGATGTATTTGTTGGTATTGATGCACCAGATTTTAATATCACCCTTGAGGGGCGTTTAAAACAGCGCGGTATTAAAACCATTCACTATGTCAGCCCCTCTGTTTGGGCTTGGCGGCAAAAACGCGTATTCAAGATTGGGCGTTCAACCAATCTGGTACTGGCTTTCCTACCGTTTGAAAAAGCATTCTACGATCGCTTCCAAGTCCCATGCCGTTTTATCGGTCATACAATGGCAGATGCCATGCCGCTGGAGCCGGATCGTCAAGCAGCCAGAGAACAATTAGGGATCGCCGCCAACGTTCACTGTCTGGCGTTATTACCGGGCAGCCGTCATGCTGAAGTTGAAATGCTCAGTGCTGATTTCCTGAAAACAGCGTTGCTGCTGCGTGAGACTTATCCCGAATTAGAAGTATTAGTTCCGCTGGTGAATAGCAAACGGCGCGAACAGTTTGAGCGAATTAAACAACAAATCGCTCCTGATTTACCTGTTCACCTATTGGACAGACAAGCCCGTGAAGCGATGATCGCCAGTGATGCTGCGCTACTGGCTTCTGGAACGGCGGCATTGGAGTGTATGTTAGCCAAATGCCCAATGGTCGTTGGTTATCGCATGAAACCGTTTACGTTCTGGCTGGCGAAACGTTTAATTAAAACCCCGTATGTTTCTTTGCCGAATTTACTGGCAGGACGCGAACTTGTCACCGAATTGCTGCAAGATGACTGTACGCCAGATAAACTTGCTGCGGCATTAAAGCCACTGCTCAATAATGAAAACGATCAGACACGAGCTTTAAAACAGACATTCAATGAGTTACATCAAAGTATCCGCTGTGATGCTGATCGTCAGGCAGCACAAGCGGTACTCGAATTAGCCGATTATCATTCATCTATTGCTTAACTTAGCCTCAGGTTTGGATAAGAAAATAGTAAGAATAATATATTGATAATAAAGAATAATTCGTAGAGGCGGTAATTTGCCGCCCCTACGGAAAATCACATAATCCTTTGAAATTTATCGTAAACATATAACTTCTTATTTGAAGTTCAGGTTAATTACGTAATCGCGTCAGGACAAATAACCTATGGCAAAAACGCTTATCACTGAACCGTTTATCTATCCTGCGGCTAATTGCATCGCTGGCGTTGATGAGGTCGGGCGCGGACCTTTAGTCGGCGCGGTTGTTACTGCTGCGGTCATTCTTGATCCGGCAAATCCTATTGTTGGGCTGGCAGACTCGAAAAAATTAAGTGAAAAAAAACGTAATGCGCTGTATGCCGAAATTACAGAAAAAGCATTATGTTGGAGTTTAGGTCGTGCAGAGCCGGAAGAAATTGATTGTCTGAATATTCTGCATGCCACCATGCTTGCCATGCAGCGCGCTGTAGCGGGATTAAGTATCCAGCCGGATATGGTGCTGATTGATGGTAATCGCTGCCCTGAATTGCCGATGAAATCGTTAGCCGTGGTTAAAGGCGATAGCCGCGTTGCGGAAATTAGCGCGGCATCTATTCTGGCGAAAGTTACGCGGGATCGGGAAATGGAAGCGTTAGATAAACAATTTCCGCAATACGGTTTCGCACAGCATAAAGGCTATCCTACGGCGTTACATCTCGAAAAATTAGTTGAACACGGCGCAAATGAACATTATCGCCGCAGTTTTGCACCCGTCAGACGTGTTTTAGGATTAGAATAAGTTTTCGGTAGCGCGTTCGATCTTTGGCTGCGCCTTGATAAATGCCGAATTTACCCTAATAAACTTCAGGTTTGGATAAGAAAATAGTATTGATGATAAAGAATAATTCGTAGGGCGAGAGATTATCACTCTACTAAAATGACATAATTATTTGAAATATTGTAAAAAATATAACTTCTTATCCAAAGTTCAGGTTAATAACACAACAACGCTAATCGCTGGTATTTTTATATGGCTGAACCTCGTTTTATTCATCTGCGTATGCACACGGACTATTCCATGATTGATGGATTAGCCAAAGTCGCTCCGTTGGTAAAAAAAGTTGCAGCGCTGGGAATGCCAGCGATGGCGATCACTGATTTTACTAATCTTTGCGGGTTGGTGAAATTTTTTGGTGCAGCTCACGGTGCTGGTATCAAGCCGATTGTTGGCGCAGATGTCCGCGTGCAAAGCGAATTGTTGGGTGATGAGCTTTTTGATTTAACCATTCTGGCAGCGAATAACGAAGGCTATCAGAACTTAACGCTGCTGATTTCTCACGCTTATCAGCGCGGTTATATTCAAGGCGGTCCTGTTATTGATCGCGACTGGCTGATAGAACATAAAAATGGTTTGATTCTGCTTTCTGGCGGGCGTTTCGGAGATGTCGGTCAGTCCTTACTGCGCGGCAATCAACATTTAGTTGATGAATGCCTGCAATTCTATCGTCAGCATTTTCCTGATCATTATTATCTGGAATTAGTCAGAACGGGGCGTGATGAAGAAGAAAGCTATCTTCATGCCGCCGTTGAGCTGGCAGCTCGTGACGGTTTGCCGGTTGTGGCGACTAACGATGTTAAATTTATTGATGTGGCTGATTTTGATGCTCATGAAATTCGTGTGGCGATTCATGATGGCTTCACCCTTGATGATCCTAAACGACCGAAAAAATACAGCGCTCAGCAATATCTGCGTAGTGAAGAAGAGATGTGTGAACTCTTCTCGGATATTCCAGAAGCATTAATGAACAGTGTAGAAATTGCTAAACGTTGTAATGTGACTATTCGCTTAGGGGAATATTTCCTGCCGCAATTTCCTACTGGTGAGATGACCACCGAAGATTTTCTGGTTACGCGCTCTAAAGACGGGCTGGAAAAGCGGCTGGCATTTTTATATCCCGATCCTGACGACAGAGCGAAAAAACGACCGGTTTATGATGAGCGTCTGGAAATAGAGCTTAAAGTGATTAACCAGATGGGTTTCCCTGGTTACTTCTTAATCGTGATGGAGTTTATCCAGTGGTCGAAAGATAACAACGTTCCTGTTGGTCCGGGGCGCGGTTCTGGTGCTGGCTCTTTGGTGGCTTATTCCATCGGTATTACTGATCTGGACCCGCTGGCATTTGACCTGCTGTTTGAACGTTTCCTTAATCCAGAACGTGTTTCCATGCCTGACTTTGACGTCGATTTCTGTATGGAAAAACGCGACCGCGTGATTGAGCACGTTGCGGAAATGTACGGGCGTGATGCGGTATCGCAAATTATCACTTTCGGTACGATGGCAGCAAAAGCGGTTATTCGTGATGTCGGGCGTGTGTTGGGACACCCGTATGGCTTCGTTGATCGCATCTCCAAGCTGATCCCTATGGACCCGGGTATGACGCTGGAAAAAGCCTTTGCCGCAGAGCCGCAGTTACCAGAATTGTATGACGCTGATGAAGAAGTTAAAGCGCTGATTGATATGGCGCGTCAGCTTGAGGGTGTTACCCGTAATGCCGGTAAACATGCCGGTGGCGTCGTGATCTCGCCGACTAAAATTACCGATTTCTCACCGCTGTATTGTGATCCAGAGGGGCAATTCCCCGTCACCCAGTTTGATAAAAATGACGTTGAATATGCCGGACTGGTGAAGTTTGACTTCTTAGGGCTGCGGACGCTGACCATTATCAACTGGGCGTTAGAGATGATTAACGCGCGGCGCGCTAAAACAGGTCTTGAACCGGTTGATATATCAGCTATTCCGCTTGATGATCAAAAAAGTTTCGATGTGCTGCAACGTTCGGAAACCACTGCGGTATTCCAGCTTGAATCGCGCGGCATGAAAGACTTGATTAAACGCCTGAAGCCTGACTGTTTTGAAGATATGATCGCTCTGGTGGCGCTGTTTCGTCCGGGTCCGTTACAGTCCGGCATGGTAGATAACTTTATTGACCGTAAACATGGGCGTGAGGCGATCTCTTATCCTGATATTCAGTGGCAGCATGAATCCCTGAAACCGGTGCTTGAACCAACTTACGGCATTATTTTGTATCAAGAACAGGTGATGCAGATAGCGCAGGTACTCGCGGGTTATACACTGGGCGGCGCAGACATGCTGCGCCGTGCGATGGGTAAGAAAAAACCAGAAGAGATGGCAAAACAGCGCTCAGTGTTTAAAGACGGCGCGGAAAGTATCGGCGTTGACGGCGAATTGTCGATGAAGATCTTCGATCTGGTAGAGAAATTCGCCGGATATGGTTTTAACAAGTCGCATTCTGCGGCTTATGCTTTAGTTTCTTATCAGACATTATGGCTGAAAACCCATTATCCGGCTGAGTTTATGGCGGCGGTGATGACGGCGGATATGGACAACACCGAAAAAGTCGTTGGTTTGGTCGATGAATGTTTGCGTATGGGGCTGAAAGTTTTACCGCCGGATATTAACAGCGGTTTGTATCACTTCCATGTGAATGATGCTGGTGAAATAGTGTATGGCATCGGCGCAATCAAAGGCGTTGGTGAGGGACCAATCGAAGCGATCATTGAAGCCCGTAATCAGGGCGGCTATTTTAAAGAATTGTTCGATTTGTGCGCGCGCTCTGATATTAAGCGTTTGAATAAGCGTGTATTAGAGAAGTTAATTATGGCAGGCGCGTTTGACCGGCTTGGTCCGCATCGCGCCGCCTTGATGCACTCTTTAACGGAAGCGCTGAAAGCCGCTGATCAACATGCCAAAGCGGAAGCGTTAGGGCAAACGGATATGTTCGGCGTTTTGGCAGAAGAGCCAGAGCATATTGAGAAAGCCTATGCTAATGTAGCGCCGTGGCCGGAACAGCTAATACTGGATAATGAGCGTGATACGTTGGGACTATATCTTACCGGACACCCGATTACTCAATATCTAAAAGAAATTGAACGTTACACCAATGGTATTCGCCTAAAAGATGTTCACCCCACCGAGCGCGGAAAAACCACTGTTGCTGTAGGGTTAGTGATCTCCGCTAAGGTGATGACGACCAAGCGAGGTAACAGAATTGGCATTTGCACGCTTGATGATCGTTCCGGTCGCCTTGAAGTCATGCTATTCTCTGAGGCACTTGAAAAGTATCAACACCTGTTGGAAAAAGATCGAGTCTTGATCGCCACCGGACAGGTCAGCTTTGATGATTTTAGCGGCGGGCTTAAAATGATGGTCCGCGAATTAATGGACATCAGTGAAGCGCGGGAAAAATATGCTCGCGGGCTTGCTATCTCGTTAACAGATAGTCAAATTGATGACCAGCTTTTAAACCGTCTTCGTGAATCGTTGGAACCCCATCGATCGGGGACGATTCCAGTATATCTGTATTACCAGCGGGAAGATGCCAGAGCGCGGCTCAGATTCGGTGCTGCATGGCGGGTAACGCCAAGCGAACGTTTACTGATCGACCTGAGAACACTGGTTGGTAATGCACAAGTTGAATTGGAATTTGATTAAAATAGGAATGCTATGAGTCTGAATTTTCTGGATTTTGAACAACCGATTGCTGAACTGGAAGCGAAAATTGACTCTCTGAAAGCAATCAGTCTTCAAGACGAAAAATTGGATATTAACCTCGATGAAGAGGTTAAGCGTCTGCGTGAGAAAAGCCTGCAACTGACTAATAAAATTTTCTCTGAACTCGGAGCGTGGCAGATTGCACAGCTTGCCCGCCACCCGCGCAGACCTTATACCCTCGATTATATTAAACATGTATTCACTGACTTTGATGAGTTGGCAGGCGATCGTGCTTATGCTGATGATAAAGCCATTGTCGGCGGTATTGCTCGTCTGGAGGGGCGTCCGGTGATGATCATTGGTCATCAAAAAGGCCGTGAAACAAAAGAGAAGATTCGCCGTAATTTCGGTATGCCAGCACCAGAGGGCTATCGCAAAGCGCTACGCCTGATGGAAATGGCAGAGCGTTTTAATTTGCCGATTATTACCTTTATTGATACACCAGGAGCTTATCCGGGCGTCGGCGCAGAAGAACGCGGTCAGTCGGAGGCGATTGCCCGCAACTTGCGTGAAATGTCTCGCCTGAAAGTACCGGTGATTTGTACGGTGATCGGTGAAGGTGGTTCCGGCGGCGCATTGGCTATCGGTGTGGGTGATAAAGTGAATATGCTGCAATACAGCACCTATTCTGTTATTTCGCCAGAGGGTTGTGCGTCTATTCTGTGGAAAAGCGCAGATAAAGCCCCGTTAGCCGCAGAAGCGATGGGTATTACTGCTCCGCGCTTAAAAAAATTGGGTTTGATCGATTCGGTTATCCCTGAACCTTTGGGGGGAGCGCATCGCAATCCGGAAGAGATGGCAGCCTCATTAAAAGCTAAACTGATGTCTGATTTAGATGATTTAGATCAGTTTGATTTAGTTGAGCTAAAAGAGCGCCGTTATCAGCGCTTGATGAGCTACGGTTACTGCTGATAGCTTCGCTAAGAAGAAGTGATAAAAAACCCGCTAAAATAAAAATTAGCGGGTTTTTGTTTTCTGATGTGTAGGGGTGGTTGTTAACCGCCCGTTGATTTCACCGTGGTTTGGCAGGCGGCAAATTGCCGCTCCTACGAAAAATGACCTGATTAACCTCAGGTTTGGATAAGGAAATGGCTAAAACAATAGGTTAATCAATTGATAATCAATAATAATTTGTAGGGGCGTCAACCTGACGCCCGAATTAACGACGCGGTGGATTCACGGGCGGCAGATTGCCGCTCCTACGATAAAATTGCATAATTCTTTGAAAATTATCGTAAAAATATAATTTTTTATCCGAAGTTCAGGTTAATCATCAGCAATCTTCCAGTACCACATAAGCGGCATGAACAGGTCCATGAACGCCGAATACTTTAATTAATTCAATATCAGCCGTAGAGCTTGGTCCGCCGATTAAATTAATGCAGGAAGGCATTCGTTCGCCAGCTTCCGCCATTTTATGTAAGCGCTGCGCCATTTGCGCTACGCGCGGCAGAATATCGCTTTTGCGGAGGACAAAAATAGAGGTTTCTGGCAGCAAGCTAACGGAACGACCGCGCTCCGGCGCAGAGAACAGCACTACGCCGCCGGACTCAGTTAGCCCTGCTTCGGCAAATACTAAACCGATTTTGGCTTTTTCTGCCTGATGAATATTCTCATCACCATTGTTTGGCTCCCATTCATACGCATCAAATTGCTGTTTTAGTGCCGCAGTAATACCCAAATCTTTTAAGCGTTGATCGCCGCTAATTACTACCGGTGTGCTGCCGTACTCTTTACACAATGTAATCACATCAGCAATGAGATTTTCAGGGCGGCTGACAACGCATTTCACTTTTTGTGTTTCAGCAAACTCAGTGAACTCTTTACACAGTTCGTCCTGAGTTTTATCTGACAGGCGAGTTTGCGCGTAGTCATTGACAGGTTTATCGGCAACAACAGGCTGGTGGCGCACTGCACGACCGAGCTGAGCAGCAATTTCGCTCAGAAAAGTATCGCGGTTTTGTTGATTGATTAGCATAATTATTTATTCCTCTCCGCCTGATGACGTTTAAACCAACTACGGAAACCCTCACCATCTGGTGCAGGTAAATCACGGGCGTCCATCCAGTCATTAAGTACGTTGATTTTGAACGGAACTGAACCGTCTTTGATCAACCAGTTCGCCATCTTCGCGCCTGCTTTCATACCAACTTTCCACATCGTTGGGTGGGCGTTGACGTAGTTAAACATGCGCGTGAAACGCTGTTCACCTTTCGGTGTTAAACCGGTTTCTGCCATGACGCGGCGATGTTTAACAATTAATTGAGCCAGTGGGATTTTTACCGGGCAAACCTGATTACAGGCGTTACACAGTGAACAGGCATACGGCAAATCGTGGAAATCGCCATAGCCGCCGAGCAGCGGAGAAATGACCGCGCCGATAGGTCCCGGATAGATAGAACCATAACCATGACCACCGATCTGACGATAAGCAGGACAAGTATTAAGGCAAGCACCACAGCGAATACAGCGCAGCACATCTCTAAATTCTGAACCGAGAATTTTAGAACGCCCGTTATCCACGATCACCAGATGGAACTCTTCTGGTCCATCAACATGACCCTCTTCTCTTGGTCCTGTCAGCCAAGTGTTATAACTGGTTAAACGCGAACCTACCGCGCTGCGGCACAACAGCGTGATTAATACATCAACCTCTTCAAAGGTTGGCGCAATACGTTCCATACCCATGACAGCAATATGTGTTTTTGGCAGCGTCGTTGCCATACGCAGATTGCCTTCATTGGTCACTAAACAAATGCTGCCGGTTTCCGCTACTGCAAAGTTACAGCCGCTAATACCAATATCGGCTTCGAGAAAATCTTTACGAATTTTCTCGCGGATAAATAGCGTGATGTCTTCCGGTGCTTCTGAACCCTCATAACCCAGTTTTTCATTCAGCACTTTACGAATCTGATAGCGATCTTTATGAATTGCCGGAACCACGATATGTGACGGCGGATCGTTATCAATTTGCAGAATGTATTCACCAAGATCGGTTTCGATGACTTCAATTCCAGCCGCTTGCAACACACCGTTTAGCCCGATCTCTTCGGTTACCATCGACTTAGATTTAACGACTTTCTTTGCCTTTTTCTGTTTCGCCACTTCACGAATGTAATTCGTTGCATCTTCTTTAGAACGAGCAAAATAGACATGACCGCCGTTTTGCGTCACTTTTTCGGAGAGTTGATATAGATAAGCGTCGAGGTTTTCTAAAACATGGTTACGAATCTGTGCTGCGCGGTCGCGCCACTCTTCCCAATGACCTAATTCATTCACCATCGTCTGGCGGTTGCCGCTGATACGTTCTTGCGCCATTGCCACAGCCTTACGCATGATGGTGTCTTCCATCTCGACTTTGATACGCTGCTTAAAATCAATATTACTGGTTTTCATTGACATGGGGATTCTCTCCTTAGCGGCTCATTAATACTTCAGCGATGTGCATGACTTTCACGGGGCGCTTTTCGCGTGACAGACGACCGCTGATATTAATCAGGCAGCTTGTATCGGCACCGATAAGATAATCCGGCTGTGCGTCCATAATGTGCTGAACTTTTTCTTTTACCATTTCGCCGGAAATTTCAGACATCTTCACTGAGAAAGTTCCGCCGAATCCGCAGCAGGTTTCCTGATTAACGATAGGCAATAGCTCAAGACCTTCAACGTTATTCAATAACGTAATGGGTTCATCTTTCACGCCGAGTTTACGAAACAGACTGCAAGATGGGTGATAAACCGCTCTGCCAGACAGACGAGCACCAACATTGACAACTCCGAGAGTGTGGACGATAAAGCTGGTTAAATCCTGCATACGATCAGCTACGGCTTGCGCTCTGGCTGCCCATTCAGGTTCATTAGCCAGATGCGTCGGGTAGCTTTTGATGGCATAAGTACATGAACCGGCTGGTGAAACAATAGGATAGTCATTTTCTTCCAGCGCACGGATCAGCGATTTCATCGCAGGTTTAGCGTCATTTACGTAGCCGCTATTTAGCGCTGGTTGACCGCAGCAGCTCTGACGCTCAGGGAATAACACTTCACAGCCTAGCTGCTCCAGCAATAAGACAGTATAGCGTGCCATATTAGCTTTTAGGGCATCACCAATACAGGTAACATAAAAATTTACTTTCATAGACATAGCTCCGAAAAACGATAGATGCTTTGGCGCAGATGGTTGTTGCCAGATTTCGCTATTGAGGCAACGATTTAGTAATGCACATCACTTTTAGCATCAGATTTTTTGTTATGTTTTTGTGGTCAGACGCTAAATATTATCATCGCCTGAACCTGTTTTACTATATTTGTATTATAAATGTGGCAATTTATGTTATAAGCCTGATAAATTCATTAGAAAATTAAAAAATATATTTATAAATCAATTCATTAATTTCTATAAATAAAATAACTACTTATAAAATAAGTAGTACATAGCGCCGATTTTTAAACCAAGAATAATGATGTAAAGCGCGCAGTATTTGAGCGTGCCGGACATAATAGCGCTGCCTTGACCGTCCATGCGTGTTGCGGAAACAGCAATGGCGATACTTTGCGGAGAAATCATTTTACCGCCTGTTGCCCCAGCGGTATTCGCGGCAGCGAGCAGGATTGGATCGATTCCCAATTGCGTTGCAGCACTGGTTTGCAACTTACCAAACAGCACGTTGGAATTGGTATCGCTGCCAGTGACAAACGTTCCCAGCGCGCCGATAACCGGAGCAATAAAGATGTAGCTTGTTCCCGTCACATTAACCAGCGTATCGGCAATACTGTTGATCATGCCGCTGGTATCCATCACTGTTGCCATTGCCACAATCGCAGTAATGGCAATGATCGAGTTTTTTAGCTGCACTATCGTGTTCCATAGCACAGAGAACAGCGTGGAAACAGACGCGCCCTGAATAATCCCGCCGATAAATGTAGCGATAATAATCAGCACTCCAGGTGTACTTAACCACTCAATTTTCAGTTTTAATGTCTGGCTGTCACTTAGCGCGTAAGGGATAACGCTGGAAATTTGGCTGACAGGATCTTTGATAGCAGGAAACAGCGGCGAACACAGCAAGATAAACAAGAATGTCAGCAGATAGATAGCGCTGGCACGAAGTAACTCTGTGCCAGAGTAGTGCTGCTGAGGCTGGTTGGTTTGCGTACTTTTTTCATTGGTTGATGCTTTGTAACGTTTCGCCAGAAAAATTGTCACTAACAGACTGACCAGACTACCGGCAAAAGCAGGCAATTCTGCTCCGAGATAAGTGGCAACAAAGTATTGCGGAACTAAGGTGCTGATCCCGCACATTAGGGTGATAAAAAAGACGCCTTTAATTGCTTTAATACCGCCGCCAGCAATGGCTACGATCACAAACGGCAATAAAATATTAAACAGTGATAGCTGAATAATGATCATGCTGCTGAGTTCACGTACTGGCAGACCGGTTTGCTCAGCCAGAATGGAAACCGGAATACCGACTGCACCAAAAGCGGTTGGAACGGTATTGGCGACCAGTGAGGCGATCGCTGCTTTTAATGGATTGAATCCTAATGCGATCAAAATACCGATAGGAATGGCGACGGCAGTACCATAACCCGCAGCCGCTTCGAGAAAACCGCCAAAACACCAAGAAATCAGCAGGATTTGAATGCGTTTATCATCACTAATATTTGCCAGCACATTTTTCAGCACTTCCATGCCGCCGGTTTTCAGCATCAGGTTATAGCTATAAATCGCACCTAAAATCACGATAATGATTGGCCATAATCCTTTTGATGCGCCATACAACGTGGACATCGACAGATTTTGTAATGGTGTGTTCCAGAAAATACCGGCGATTACTAATGTGATAATTAGTGAGATAATAACTGCATAATGGATCGGCGTTTTTATCTTTAAGATCAGCACGATCATAGCAATAAGAGGGATTATTCCTAATAAAAAAGCAACAGATTCGGACATAGACATACCTTTATTTGTCATATGATTATAATTTGGCTCAGGATTGTATTTGTTATTTTATTGTTATTCAGTGAGCTGGATCGTATTAAATGTAAATGAAGTTGATCTATTGTTGCCGTTTAAGTTTTGAAATGGTTAATTTAGTTAATTGATTTTATTGGCGATAAAATAGCAATGCTGAGTTAAATAATGCTTAACATTGAAAAACCAACAAACTCTTCACTTTTCTGTGATCCCGATGGATTACCACTAGAGCTTTATCAAGATAATGAGTAACCTCATGGTTGAATAAGGAAATGGTAAAATCATAGGTTAATAAATTAACAATAAAGAATAGTTTGCCTCCCTCGCTGAGATTTCATAATTATTTGAAATTTATAGTAATAATACAACTTCTTATCCAAGACTTAGGTTAAGTAAGCGGCTTGTTATAGTGCGTGTCGAACACTGTTTTTAGACTTTCATAGGTAATAACAAAATGTCTAGTCATGAGGTGGTAGCGAAAATTGCAGCAAAGATCCGGCATGATCGGCGTATTTTAGTCGGATTTAGCGGCGGGATTGACTCATCGGTATTGTTGCATGTGCTGGTCTCTTTACGCGCGCAGCAGTATCCCGATTTACAATTGCGCGCGGTTTATATCCATCATGGTTTGAGCCGTCATGCTCAGGCGTGGGCTGAACATTGTCAGGCGCAATGCTCAAAATGGCAGGTTGAGTTACAGGTGGTGCATGTGCATGTTGATCCCAGCGAATCAGGTATTGAAGCCGCAGCGCGTCAAGCAAGGTATCAGGCAATCAGTGATTTGATGAATGATGATGAAATTCTGGTGACGGCACAGCATCAAGATGATCAATGCGAAACATTTTTATTAGCGCTTAAACGCGGAAGCGGACCGGCAGGTTTATCCGCAATGCCGGAAAGAATGCCGTTTGGTGTTCATCAGCAAGTACGCCCGATGCTGGATATTTCCCGTCCGCAAATTGAGGTTTATGCCAAAGAACATCGCCTGACTTGGGTTGATGATGAAAGCAATATTGATGATCGCTATGAACGTAATTTTTTCCGCTTGCGGGTTTTGCCAGTGATCCAACAGCGCTGGCAGCACTTTCCGCGCATGGTAGCGCGCAGTGCCAGTCTATGCGCCGAGCAAGAGAATTTGCTCGATGAGTTGCTGAATCCGCTATTAGCAACATTGATCTTTGATGATGGTGCGATTGATATTAATGGGTTGCAGGCATTTTCTGCTGCTAAACGGCGAGCCATTTTGCGGCGCTGGTTCAGCCAGCAGCATGTGACAATGCCGTCACAGGAGCAGTTGGAAAAGCTCTGGCATGAAGTAGCGCTAAGTAAGCCCGATGCTGAACCGGAATTGCAACTGGATAATTATCAGGTACGCCGTTATCGCCAGCGTTTATATTTATTGCCCTCGATGCAGCCGCTTGATACGGTTTCATTAGAATGGAATGGACGTTCTGTCTTGTTATTGCCAGATAAACTGGGGCAATTGAAATTAGCCGATTCTGGTATTGCGGTTAGAGCGCCGAAAAATAATGAAAAAGTCAGCGTGCGTTTTTCTGCTTCAGGAAGTCTTAATCTGCGTATTGTTGGCCGCAGCCATTCACGAACACTAAAAAAATTATGGCAAGAGTTGCAAGTACCGACATGGCAGCGTCAAAGAACGCCGCTGCTGTTCTATGGTGAAACGCTGATTGCGGCTATCGGTGTATTTGTTACTGCTGACGGGCAATCTTCGGCAGATAACGCCGTTTGGGTTATTCAGCATGATAAAAATATTGTTTAAAATTTGTTTGTTATTTATTGAGTAATCAATGTGAGCAACAGAGGTCAACATAATGAAAAAAGCGTTACTGTTATTATCCGGCGCGTTACTGATCAACTTTTCTGCTCATGCCGCTGGTGATGCAGATGCAGGAAAGAGTAAAGCGACAAAATGTGCCACTTGTCATGGGGTAAAAGGGATCGTCTCGATTCCAACTTATCCTAATCTTGCTGGTCAGAATGAAGTTTATCTGGACGCATCAATGCACGCTTATAAAAATGGTGAACGCAGCGGCGGCTTGGCAACCGCAATGAGTGCTTATGTGCGGAGTTTGTCTGATCAGGATATTGCCGATTTAGCGGCTTATTATTCCGGTTTGGGTGAGAAAGAGTAAGCGAGAAGAACCAGCGAAAAAACAAAACGGGCAGTGTATCTGCCCGTTTCATACCCGTCATATTTCAAGCTGTTGGCTGTCCTCGTTTATCTACAACAACTCGAAAGCTATAGGGTATATTAATGAAAAATCAGTCAGCCAGACTAATTTCTATTTTGCCGATAGTGGGGTGACTAAAATAAGCAATACTGTCAAGCCGAAGTTCTTTTTGTTCACCGCTCATATTAACAATCAGATATTCAACTTTCTTTCTCAGCAACAAATCACAGGCTTTCGCCTCCAATCTTTCACCACCTCTTAGCTTAATTTCCAAGACTAAATGGTGCTGACAAGCGAGTTCTAAATTATCATAGTCATCACAGTTTATGGGTTGGTACTCTTCTTTAGTCATCACCATAATCGCTCACCAGTAAATTAGCGGCAGCATAGGCTGCTTGTTCCCTAACGGCAGACGATAATGACTCATCAGCAGCAATATCGTCTAATGTTTTTAACACGCACTTTAATGCGTCAGAGACATAACCCAAATCACCACTGGCTATTTGGGCATATTTCTGCCGAACAAGTTCGCTGTATTTGTACATGTTATTCTCCTTGCAGCATATCCTTTATCTTGAAAGCGATAGGATATGATTAACACGCCAGACTATAGCATAGTTGTTATTGCTCATATCAGCTACTTAATGAAATTTGATCAATAAATTATGGGTATGATTTCTCGAAAATTTATGAATATTGATGACAAGTTGTTAATATTTTTTGCTGCTGGTTTTTATGTTGAGCAATGACGGACTAAACGGGTGGGATAAGGCTGGCAGCTTGTTGAATCGTTCGCTGTGCTACACTATCCGCCACTTTATTTTCTAAGGCTCAACGGGTATGGCATTAAAAGCAACAATATATAAAGCAACAGTGAACATTGCTGATATGGATCGTCAGGTTTATTCCGATACGGCATTAACGCTGGCGCAGCACCCATCGGAAACAGAACAGCGGCTTATGCTGCGTTTACTGGCTTGGATTTGTCATGCTGATGATCGTTTGTCGTTCACCAAAGGATTATGTGCTGATGATGAGCCGGAGCTTTGGCTGCATAATGATCATAACGGTATTGTGTTGTGGATCGAGTTGGGATTGCCGGACGAAAAACGTTTGAGAAAAGCCTGTCATCAATCTGAACGCGTGGTTTTGTATACCTATAATGAAAGAGCCGCGCGCGTATGGTGGCAGCAGAATCAAGGTAAGTTAGAAAGTCATAAGAATTTAAGCGTTTATTTTCTTGATGATACTCAGTTAAAGCAGCTTTCAGCGCTGTGTCAGCGCAATATGCAGCTACAAGCTACGATTCAAGACGGTGTAATCTGGTTGTCGGATAGCCAGAGTAATATGGAGTTGAGCTTTGAAACTTGGCAGTCGCTAAATGATGAGTAATGATTGATGGGATTGGTGATTTCCGCAGGCGTAACGATTCCCGATGATGAAATAGTGTTAACGGCGATCCGCGCTCAAGGCGCTGGCGGGCAAAATGTTAATAAATCCTCGACGGCGATTCATCTGAAATTTGATATTCATGCCTCCAGTTTGCCGGAATTTTATCAACAACGGTTATTGGCGCTAAATCATCATCTGATCACTGTCGATGGTATCGTGATCATCAAAGCACAGGAATATCGCAGCCAAGAGCTGAACCGAGAAGCGGCACTGGCGCGATTGGCAACTTTAATTCAGGAAGCAACCCGCTGGCAAAAAGCCCGACGAGCAACAAAACCAAGTAAAAGTGCTAAACGCAAACGGTTAGAAAGCAAAATACGACGCGGAGAAACGAAAAGTCTACGCGGAAAAGTCGATTTCTGAACGAAAAAATCCCGCCGCAGCGGGATTTTTTGTATAACAGGGAGGGATACTATTTTTGCTGTATCTGAGATAGCAAGAACGACACAATTTCATCGCTCTTAATCATCTGTTTATCAGCATTGCGGCGATATTTATATTCCACTTCGTTGTTATCCAGATTGCGATCACCGATGACGACGGTATGCGGTACGCCGATCAGCTCCATATCGGCAAACATTACACCCGGACGCTCTTTGCGATCATCTAGCAGAACATCAATGCCTTTTGCGCGCAGTGTTTCATACAGTTTTTCCGCTACCTCTTGTACACGGAAAGATTTGTGCATATTCATCGGTACGATAACGACGCTAAACGGTGCAATGGCATCAGGCCAAATGATACCGCGTTCATCGTGATTCTGTTCAATAGAGGCAGCCACTACGCGAGTGACGCCGATACCATAACAACCCATCGTCATGGTTAGATTGCGTCCGTCTTCACCCTGAACGGTGGCTTTCATTGCTTCAGAATATTTAGTCCCAAGCTGGAAGATATGACCGACTTCGATACCGCGTTTGATCAGCAGCGTACCTTTGCCGTCAGGACTTTGATCGCCAACCTGAACATTACGCAGATCGACAACCAGCGGTAACGGTAGATCGCGTTCCCAGTTAATCCCGAAGTAATGTTTGCCATCGATATTTGCGCCGCCGCTGAAATCGCTCATTACCGCAACGGTACGATCGATAATCATTGGAACTGGCATATTTACCGGACCTAAAGAACCCGGACCAGCGCCAATTGCCGCGCGAATTTCTTCTTCTGTAGCAAATGTCAGCGGGCTGGCAACTTGCGGCAGATTTTGCGCTTTCACTTCATTTAATTCGTGATCGCCGCGCACTAACAGCGCAATCAGTTTGTGTTCGCTCTCTTCTGCGGCGTGAACCAGCAGTGTTTTAACGGTTTTTTCTACCGGCAGATTAAACTGTTCAACCAGCTCATTGATGGTTTTTGCATTTGGCGTATCAACCAAACGTAGTTGTTCTGATGCAGCCGCTCGCGGTGTTGATGGTGCAACGGCTTCTGCCAGTTCAATATTGGCGGCGTAATCAGAATTGGTTGAGAAAACAATATCGTCTTCACCGCTGTCTGCCAGCACTTGAAATTCATGAGAAGAGCTGCCGCCGATAGAACCGGTATCCGCTTGTACCGGGCGGAAATCCAAACCGATACGAGTAAAGATTTTGCTGTAAGCGTCATACATTTTGTCATAAGTCACTTGCAGTGATTCATGCGTGGTATGGAATGAATAAGCATCTTTCATGATGAATTCGCGGGAACGCATGACACCGAAACGCGGACGAACTTCATCGCGGAATTTAGTTTGAATTTGGAAGAAATTCAGCGGCAATTGTTTATAAGAGCTGATTTCATTACGCACTAAATCCGTGATGACTTCTTCGTGAGTCGGACCTAACACAAACGGGCGCTCACCGCGATCAACAAAGCGTAATAGCTCAGGACCATATTGTTCCCAGCGACCGCTTTCCTGCCATAAATCGGCGGGCTGAACGACAGGCATCGACACTTCCAGTGCGCCCGCGTTGTTCATCTCTTCACGAACAATATTCTCAACTTTTTTCAGTACCCGTAAACCCGTTGGCAGCCAAGTGTATAAACCTGATGCCAGTTTGCGGATCATTCCTGCTCGCAGCATAAGCTGGTGGCTGATGACTTCCGCGTCGGCTGGCGTCTCTTTCAACGTTGAGAGTAAGTATTGACTAGTACGCATGATTTTGTGTTTCCATTTAATCTAATGGCGGCTTTTCGCTATTGGCGACCTGAAAAATAAAAATTAGTAGTACCAAAAGGGTGAGAGCCTGATTTTAAAAAGTGGTTTAGTGTATCAGTGACTTTCCTCACTCAAAAGAGAGGAAACGGAATTTCTAACGCCGGTCGATAGAAATTACCTGAGCTTGTGAATTTTCGACTTGCCAGCGCACGTTAAACTCCAGCAGATGTGCCGCGTATTCTCTCGTTTGCTGCTCTGTTTTGCGGTACGCAGGGCGAGGATCTTGCGCCAGCACTTGAGTAATAAATCGTTGCAGATGCGGATATTTTCGGTTTTCTTGCTGCAATACATGTTCTGCTTGCGGAGAAAAAGTGACTGGCATTGAAGCACTGGGCGCATCTTGGGCAAAACCAGCTTGTGCATGAGGAAGGCTTTCGGCAAAAGGCAGATAGGGCTTGATGTCAACTACCGGTGTGCCGTCCACTAAATCTAAACTACCTAACTGCAAAATAACCTCAGAACCTTGTTGATGAATCCCTTTCAGTTCAATCAGCGACATGCCGATGGGATTTGGGCGGAATGTTGAGCGCGTAGCAAAAACACCCATGCGCGCATTGCCGCCTAAACGCGGCGGTCGCACCGTTGGTCGCCAGCCGCCATCTTGAGTTTGGTGAAAAATAAACAACAACCAGATATGACTAAACTGCTCCAGCCCGCGCACTGCCTCGATTTGATTGTAAGGCGGCAACAAATGCAGCTCACCGCCGCCGTCCTGAATTAATCCGGGCTGGCGGGGGACAGCAAATTTCTCTTTATAAGGAGAATGAATAACGCCAATAGGCTCGATGTTTATCGCAGTCATTAGAAGCTGACGTGTAATGCCGTGCCTTCGCAGACCGCAACTTGGTAGCAGCCCGGCGCAGAGGTCATGATTTCACAACGATGTAATAATACTGAATTAGCATTTTTGTAAGCCGCTCTTTTTTGCATACTTAGCATGGCTGCGGTGATACTTGGCGGCGTGTCTTGGGAAGAAAATTGGCATGAATCACCAGAAACCACACCCAATTCTTTGAAACTTGCACCGGATAATTCGGCTTCTGTTTTATATAACTTAACCGGTTCTAGTTCAGGAGATGAGGTTTCGGTTTGGGCACAACCGCCAAGCAATACAGCAAACAGGCAAAGCGCAAGAATTCTCATTGTTTATCCTTAATATAATAGATTTATCGATCACTTATTCCGGTGGAATAATAAGACAATATGGGTAAAACACAATGAATGTATTCATATTAAAAGCAGATAAAAAAATCAGGGCAGATATTGCTATCTGCCCTGATCGAAATAATTTACTTATGAGATAAATTATTACCAGCCTTTAACTGCGCCGCCGTTGAATTCTTTATCAGCCGCTTTTTCTACTTCATCAGACTGGTATGCTTGAACGAATTTCTTCACGTTTTCAGCATCTTTGTTATCTTCACGACTAACAATGTTGTTCACGTAAGGAGAGTTTTTATCTTCAACAAAGATACCGTCTTTTGTTGGTGTTAAACCAATTTGGCTGGCATAAGTGGTATTGATAATTGCGATAGTGATCTGTTTGTCGTCTAAAGCACGCGGTAATTGCGGTGCTTCCAGTTCAACAATTTTCAGATTTTTTGGATTGCCAATAATATCTAAAGCAGTCGGTGTTAAGCCAACGCCGTCTTTCAGTTTAATCAAACCTTGTTGCTGTAATAACAGCAATGAACGGCTAAGGTTAGTTGGGTCATTCGGGATAGCGATTTGATCGCCATCTTTTAATTCATCAATCGATTTGATTTTTTTAGAGTAACCCGCGATCGGATAAACGAAAGTTGGTGCCACGATAGCTAATTTATAGCCACGTTTTGCCATCTGATCATCTAAGAATGGTTTGTGCTGGAAAGCATTAGCATCAATTTCACCTTTGCTTAACGCTTCATTTGGCAGCACGTAATCAGTAAATTTCACCAGTTCTACGTCTAAACCATATTTGTCTTTAGCGACTTGTTTAGCCACTTCAGCAACGTTTAATTCAGAACCGACAATCACGCCAACTTTAATGTGATTTGGATCTTTTTCTTCCTGTCCGCATCCCGCTAACGCGAGAGATCCAATAATAGCACCGACGGCTGCCAATTTTTTTAGCTTAAAGATTGTGTTTAACATATGTTTTCTCTCTATTAACAGTATGCTGCGAGCAGCACAATTTATTTTTATACCTGTCATACTTTAAGCTGTCTTTTGGTTTTGCTTGCCTTGAGGCAACTTAAATTCTTTTAGTCATATCAATTCAATGTAATTACTTATGACTAACAGCTTTGACGATATGATCGCCGCAAAGCTGAATCAAATAGACTAACGCAATTAATAAAATAAGTACGGTATTCATTACGGGGGCGTCATAGGTGACATAGCCATATTGATAGCCTAGCTGACCTAAACCGCCAGCGCCAACCGCCCCAGCCATCGCGGAATATCCAACTAACGTAATGAGCGTAATTGTGGCGCTGTTAATTAAACTTGCTAACGCTTCAGGTAACAGTACCTTGCGGATAATCTGCATTGGTGTTGCGCCCATTGCTCGTGCGGCTTCAACCAGTCCGCTAGGGGTTTCCAGTAACGCATTTTCCACCATACGTGCAATAAAAGGCGCTGCACCGATACTCAGCGGAACTAATGCCGCTTTTAACCCGATGAAAGTACCGGCAATGATCGTGGTAAATGGAATAATCCATACAATCAGGATAATAAACGGAATCGAACGAAATACGTTTACTACGGCGGATAAACCGCGATACACCGCTGAATTTTCAAGAATTTGTCCTGGTCTGGTGATGTAGAGCAATACACCGGCAGGCAAACCAATTGCGAAACCAAAGAAACCGGAGGTAAAAGCCATGACGATAGTTTCACCGGTGGCTTTCGCCATCATCCAAATCATTGCCTCAGACATAACCTAATACCTCAACTTTTACATGATGTTCCTGGAGAAACTGAATCGCGGCTTTTGTTTCTTCCGGTGTGCCGTGAATTTCAGTCAGCATGACACCAAATTTCACGCCGCCAGCGTAATCCATCTGGGCGCTGATAATATTGTTATTAATATTGTAACGGCGAGCGACTTCCGATAGCAGCGGCGCATCGACTGACTGACCAGTAAATTCCAGACGCAGCAATGGGTGGGTATGCTCTGTTTGTTGCGCTGTTAATCTTTCGGAATAGTCATCGGGAATATCCAAATGCAGCGTTGACTGAATAAATTGTTGAGCCAACGGCGTTTTTGGGTGAGAGAACATTGCACTGACGCTATCTTGCTCAATCAGCTTACCGTCACTGATGACCGCAACTTGATCGCAAATACGCTTAACCACGTCCATTTCATGGGTAATCAACAGAATGGTTAACCCTAAACGGCGATTAATATCTTTTAATAAGCTAAGGATCGAGCGGGTAGTCGCCGGATCTAATGCGCTGGTGGCTTCATCACATAACAAAACTTTAGGGTTGCTGGCGAGGGCTCTTGCAATCGCCACACGCTGTTTTTGCCCGCCAGACAAATTCGCTGGATAGGCATCGTGTTTGTCGCTTAATCCAACTAATTCGAGTAATTCAGTGACGCGGCGATTTCTTTCTTCCGCAGAGACATCATCCAGCTCTAATGGCAGAGCAACGTTACCAAATACGGTACGTGAAGAGAGTAAATTAAAATGTTGGAAAATCATGCCGATCTGACGGCGCGCTTTAGTCAATACGTTTTGCGGCAGCGCAGTGAGATCCTGATTATCAACCAGAACACGACCAGATGTTGGTCGTTCAAGTAAGTTGACGCAACGGATAAGCGTACTTTTACCCGCACCAGAAGCACCGATTACGCCATATATTTGCCCGGCAGGAACGTGAAGACTCACATCAGAAAGCGCGGTAATCTCGCGATCTTTTAGCCGAAACACTTTAGTAATATTCTGAAGTTTAATCATATTTTCTTATGTTATTGCTATTATTGCAGCGAACTTTTGTTAAGTATGATGCCGACAATAGAGAATAGAAAAGTATATAACTACATATAAAAGTACATAAAAGTATATATACCCATCATCTTAAACGTGCTTGGGTATAAGCTGAGTAAAATTCAGCAAGCGCTGAATTGTTGGTTAGATGTTAAGGCGTCTAGACGTCCAAGTCAAACTGTTTTGGATCTATCAGAAAGGTTCTTCTTGCGGGTAAAATCATGCGATACTAATCATTATTTCTCGCCATTAGGAGTGAATACGTGGCACATCTTATACCTGCAATTTTTCTTGACCGAGACGGCACGCTGAATGTCGATCACGGTTATGTACATGAAATCGACCAATTTCAATTTATTGATGGCGCGATTGAAGCCTGTATTGAATTGAAACAAATGGGTTTTGCTCTGGTTCTCGTTACGAATCAGTCTGGCATTGCCAGAGGTAAATTCACGGAAGATCAGTTTCTATCGTTGACGGAATGGATGGATTGGTCACTGGCTGATCGCGGTGTCGATTTAGATGGTATCTATTATTGCCCGCATCACCCTGATGGTGTGGACGGTGAATTTCGTCAAGTTTGTGATTGCCGTAAGCCTCAGCCGGGAATGTTGCTATCTGCACAAAAAGAGCTGCATATTGATATGGCAGCTTCGTATATGGTGGGTGATAAACCGGAAGATATGCAGGCAGCCGTTAATGCGGGTGTAGGACATAAAGTATTAGTGAAAACGGGTAAACCGATTACACCAGAAGGTGAAGCACTTGCTGATGCAGTTATTAGTAGTCTGGCATCACTACCAAATGCTATTAAAGCAGGGCAATTTAGCTGATTATTAGTATAAGTTTTCTCCAGTTAGTAAAAAATTTTATTTAGCACTTGCTATTCATCATAATGCCCCTATAATGCGCCACCACTGACACGGGATAGCCGTTGTTGGTTGATGTTTTGAGTGCAAAAATCCACGATTTAACACTTGACTCTAAAACGGGAAAGCGTAGTATACGCAGCCCGTGCCG
>JAISKF010000030.1 GCA_031261005.1 Enterobacteriaceae bacterium
CGAGCTTTTTCTTCTGGTGCGTTATCGATTTGATCGAATGCACGAGCCTGACCGCCGTATGCTTTTGCTAATACGTTGGTGATAGCTGCTGTCAGAGTTGTTTTACCGTGGTCAACGTGACCGATAGTACCGACGTTTACGTGCGGTTTTGTACGTTCAAATTTTTCTTTAGACACGATTATCTTCCTTTACTCTGTCCCTCTCTATCCGAGAGGGACTGGGATATAAAATTTTTACCCGCAAAACTTATTTAGATTTGCGAGCTTCGATGATTGCTGTAGCAACATTGTTTGGTGCTTCACTGTACTTCAAGAACTCCATAGAGTAAGAAGCACGACCCTGAGTTTGTGAACGCAGGTCGGTAGCATAACCAAACATTTCAGATAGTGGAACCTGAGCACGTACAGTTTTACCTGTAGCAGTGTCTTCCATACCTTCGATCATACCACGACGACGGTTTAAGTCACCGATCACATCACCCATGTAGTCTTCTGGCGTCTCAACCTCAACTTTCATGATTGGCTCCAGCAAAATTGGTTTTGCTTTCATAAAGCCTTCTTTGAAAGCCAGAGAAGCAGCCAATTTAAACGCCAGTTCTGAGGAGTCAACATCATGGTAAGAACCGTAGTGCAGACGCACTTTGATGTCAACAACCGGATAGCCAGCCAGAGGACCAGATTTCAGTTGTTCCTGAATACCTTTATCAACCGCAGGAATGAATTCACCTGGAATTACACCACCCTTGATGTCGTTGACAAATTCGTAACCAGGACCGCCAGCAGGTAACGGAGACATATCAATAACAACATCACCGTATTGACCACGACCACCTGACTGTTTAGCGTGTTTACCCTGAACGTCTTTAACGGTTTCACGGATAGTTTCACGATAAGCAACTTGCGGTTTACCTACGTTAGCTTCTACGTTGAACTCACGGCGCATACGGTCAACGATAATGTCAAGGTGAAGCTCACCCATACCAGAGATGATCGTCTGACCAGATTCTTCATCAGTCTGCACGCGGAAAGATGGATCTTCTTGAGCCAGACGGCCAAGAGCGATACCCATTTTTTCCTGATCAGCTTTAGTTTTCGGCTCAACGGCAACAGCGATAACTGGTTCCGGGAATTCCATACGTTCCAGAATGATCGGATTAGCCTGATCACACAGCGTATCACCTGTTGTTACGTCTTTCAGACCGATAGCTGCCGCGATGTCACCTGCGCGAACTTCTTTAATTTCTTCACGTTTGTTAGCATGCATCTGAACGATACGACCAAAACGCTCTCTCTTATCTTTCACAGCGTTCAGTACGGTATCACCAGAGTTAACCACACCGGAATACACACGGAAGAAAGTCAAGTTACCCACAAATGGGTCAGTAGCGATTTTGAATGCCAGCGCAGAGAATGGTTCGTTATCATCTGCATGACGTTCAGCCGGTGTTTCACCATCTTCTAAAACACCATTAATTGCAGGTACGTCAGTTGGTGCTGGCAGATATTCAATAACTGCATCCAGCATCGCCTGAACACCTTTGTTCTTAAATGCAGAACCGCAGGTAACCAGAATGATTTCGTTGTTCAGAACGCGAGTACGCAGGGCAGATTTGATCTCTGCTTCTGTCAGTTCTTCACCGCCCAGATACTTATCCATCAGCTCTTCTGAGGCTTCAGCCGCAGACTCAACCAGGAATTGATGCCACTCTTGAGCTAATTCCTGCATATCTGCTGGAATTTCTTCGTATTCAAAAG
Source organism: Enterobacteriaceae bacterium (assembly GCA_031261005.1). Classification (GTDB taxonomy): domain Bacteria; phylum Pseudomonadota; class Gammaproteobacteria; order Enterobacterales; family Enterobacteriaceae; genus JAISKF01. The sequence goes on from JAISKF010000030.1 coordinate 1,755, forward strand.
TAACGCCCTGATCAGCGTCATTCCAGTTGATAGCTTTCATCTTCACCAGGTCAACAACACCAGTGAAGTTCTCTTCTGCACCAATAGCTAATTGAAGAGGTACTGCGTTAGCCGCTAAACGAGTTTTTAACTGTTCAACCACACGCAAGTAGTTCGCACCCATACGGTCCATTTTATTAACGAACGCGATACGTGGAACTTTATATTTGTTAGCTTGACGCCATACTGTTTCAGACTGCGGCTGAACACCACCCACAGCACAATAAACCATTACAGCACCATCTAATACACGCATAGAACGTTCTACTTCGATAGTGAAGTCAACGTGTCCTGGGGTGTCGATGATGTTAACGCGGTGAGCATCAAACTGTTTCGCCATACCAGACCAGAAAGCGGTGGTAGCAGCAGATGTAATGGTAATACCACGTTCCTGCTCTTGTTCCATCCAGTCCATAGTGGCTGCGCCATCATGAACTTCACCGATCTTATGGTTTACACCGGTGTAGAACAAAATACGTTCGGTAGTGGTGGTCTTACCGGCGTCAATGTGAGCACTGATACCAATATTACGATAATGCTCAATAGGAGTTATACGAGCCATTTTATTCCTCGATTACTAGGTCGTTCTTCAGATAACCCATGCGGGTCAACTTAAAAAGCGCCCGCATGATGATTAGCATGACTATCGAAAGCAGATTACCAACGATAGTGGGCGAACGCCTTGTTGGCTTCAGCCATACGGTGAACGTCTTCACGTTTCTTCACTGCAGTACCTTTGTTTTCCGCAGCATCAGACAGTTCATTCGCTAAGCGTAAAGCCATGGATTTATCACCGCGTTTACGGGCAGCTTCTACGATCCAGCGCATGGCAAGCGCATTACGGCGAACCGGACGAACTTCAACCGGTACCTGATATGTAGAACCACCAACACGACGAGACTTAACTTCTACAGTTGGTCTTACGTTGTCCAGGGCAATTTCAAAAGCTTCTAATTCGGTTTTACCAGAACGCTGAGCTAAAGTGTCCAGCGCAGTATAAACGATAGCTTCTGCGGTAGATTTCTTACCATCTACCATTAAGATATTTACAAATTTGGCCAGTAAGTCAGATCCGAACTTAGGATCCGGCAGAATTTTACGTTGACCAATGACGCGACGACGTGGCATGGAAATACTCCGTTGTTAATTCAGGATTGTCCAAAACTCGATGAGTTTATTTTGACATTAAGTTAAAAATGTTTGGCCTTACTTAACGGATAACCATTAAGCCTTTGGCTTCTTCACGCCATATTTGGAACGAGATTGCTTACGGTCTTTAACACCGGAGCAGTCCAGCGCACCGCGAACGGTATGGTAGCGCACACCCGGCAAGTCTTTAACACGACCGCCGCGAATCAAAATCACGCTATGTTCCTGAAGGTTATGACCTTCACCGCCGATATATGAAGAAACTTCAAAACCGTTAGTTAAGCGAACACGGCAAACTTTACGTAATGCAGAGTTTGGTTTTTTTGGAGTGGTGGTATATACACGAGTACATACGCCACGTTTTTGCGGGCAAGCTTCCAGCGCTGGAACGTTGCTTTTCGCAACCTTCAGAGAGCGTGGTTTGCGAACCAGCTGATTAATTGTTGCCATTAAAAAAGCTCCTGGTTTTTTACTTTCGTAAACACGTAATAAATCGCTCCCTCAAGCATAGGTACACTGAGGGACGCAAAATTTTATGGCTGAAGTAGGTAAGTGTCAAGAAATATACAATGGAGAACGATGAAGATTAGCCCGCGTTTCTGTTTAATTACACGATAAACATGAATAAAGGCATTGAACAATCAGAGAATAATACTAATTCTCGCGCAGGAACTTCCGCTATGCAGATAAATAGTAGATTAATTACCAAGTCATCTGCGGATAATGCGCCGCCGTTAAATCCACAAAGCCTTGAAAGTCAACTAACTCAATATCTGATGTGATCAACGACAACAAACCTCTGGCAGCAACATCTTCACGTAAGGCATAAAGCATCGCACCGCTTTGTTTTAGTTGTATCAATGCTTCGTTTTGAGCCATCGCCATCGTCACACCATCTTGCAGCAGTAAAATAACATCATTCGGCGTCACTGTATTTAGCAGCGCTGCGCTATCAAACTGATAAAACGAATGTGAAACTGTATGTAGCATGATGTAACACCGCTCTTGCTAAAAAGTTAAAACGACATCATAACCCGCCAGATGCTCTCGCATTTGTTGGCTATCAAGACGCACCGCATCAATGACCAACGGCATATCAGGATCAATCCCGCGCGCCATCATTGCATCACGGCAAATAAAGCACTGATCAATGTCATATAGCGCCAGTACGCCAAAAGTCGCAATATAGTTACGCGATAAAATTTGGTCGGGTTGCTGATTAGGAAGAAGTTGAAATACGCCGTCAGACAAGAAAAACAGCCCAATATTTTCGGTTAACGCCGATGTTGCCAATACCGCATCTAAACCTTCTCTTCCGGCAGAAGAGCCGTGAGGCGATTGCGTAAAAACAAATGCGATTTTTTTCATCAGATTAACCTAAAACTGAACCACACGATCGCAGGTTAACATCGCTTCAGCCAATGTCCCTAAACCGCTGATTACAAATCCTGCTTGCAGATTTGCCGCCGCTAATTTTTGCAATTCTGCTTCGGTTTTATCGATCACACCGCGCCGTAATGCCGCAGCGACACAAACATTCAGTACCGCATTTTGCCGTTCTGCGAACGCCTGCCATGCCCTGACTAAATCGAATTCATCGCTGGCAGGAGAAATCAATTGATTCGCGTTACTGATACCTTCCCGATAAAAGAAAACGCTTTCCAGTTTATGCCCTTTCTCGACGAGTGCTTGAGCAAATTGCCATGCACTCGTCGCCTGCTGAGTCCCATACGCGGGTCCTGTCACCAGCAAGGCATAACGCAAACTCACTTTTCATTCCCTGCAAAATCGCCGCTTTTAAACTGGCGGATATAGAGATAAACCGTGTGTTTAGAGATATTCAGCCGATCCGCAACCTGATTAATCGAATCTTTAATATCAAAAATGCCCTTTTCATATAAATTAAGGACGATTTGACGATTTTTCGCGTTATTCGACACATTCCGGTCTGTGCTGACTTCTTCAATGCTGTGTTCCAGCGTTTGCGCCACCAGATCATCAACCGAAGAAGCAAAATTCACATTGGAATGTTCTTCTTTCGTTTCCGGCGGAATAAAGGTTTGCATAATCTGCGAGAAAGGCACATCCAGATTCATATTGATGCACAGCAAACCAACCACCCGATGCTCTTTATTACGAATAGCAATGGTCAGCGATTTCATTAATGAACCGCTTTTTGCACGCGTAAAATAAGCATTAGAAACGCTGGTATCTTCATGGGACATCGTGTGCAACATGCGTAGCGCCATATCAGTAATCGGCGAGCCGATTTTACGACCGGTGTGTTCGCCATTGGCGATGCGTATTGCGGAACACTTCAAATCTTCAAGTGAATGTAAAACGATTTCACAATGAGCGCCGATCAACATCGCTAATCCGTCCACGACAGATTCGTAAGAACGCAAAATATCACGATCTTCGCTGGTAAAAGGTTGTTCATCTAACGCTTCATAGTCGCTAGATAATAATGGTGAATCTGACATTGCTTTCTCCAATACGTTTAATCCATGTGCGTCCTCAGACTGGAAAAGCTGGAGACCTATTCCTGATAATTCAAGTTATTCTATACCCAAAAACTTGCGAGATAACGGATATAACAAATATCGCAATAAATTAAGAACACAAAGACCGCAGGATTTCTCTTGCGGTCTTTTTCTTTAAAAACTTAAAACTTATTTTTTCTCAGGAGCAGGCGCTTCTTCTGCGGCGGCCTCTGGCTTAATGTCCAGTAATTGAATCTGGAATACCAGAGTAGAGCCAGCGGGAATTCCCGGCACCATATTTTCGCCATAAGCTAAAGCCGGAGGAATAACTAATGTCATTTCTCCGCCTTTTTTCAGGTACTTCAGCCCTTCAGTCCAGCCGGGAATGACACTGTCTAAACGGAAAGTAGCTGGCTGACCGCGCTCATATGAATTATCAAACTCCGTACCATCAATCAGCGCACCTTTATAGTTCACAACAACGTTATCGCTGTCTTTAGGTTCTGCACCGGTACCGGCAACTTCAATTTTATACAGCAAGCCAGATTCAGCTTTCTTCACCCCTTTTTCTTTAGCGAATTTAGCGCGGTATTCAACACCTTTTTCTTGATTCGCTTTCACTTCTTCTTGCAACTTAGCTTGTGCTTTTTCTTTCACACGGCTTTCAAAAGATTGCAAGGTCTTCTCAATTTCAGAGTCATTCAGCTTACTTTTGTTTTCAAACGCATCTTTAAAACCAGCCTGAATTTGTGTGCGATCCAACACTACGCCTAACTTATCTTGCTCTTTCAGTGAGTTAGCCATATAACCACCAAGAGAAGCACCTAAAGCGTAAGCGGCTTTTTGGTCTTCGCTGTCAAACTTCACATTTAATGCGACTGGCACAGATTTTGCCGCATTAGCTTCTGGGGCTGGTGCCGCAGTTTTTGGCGCAGCATCTTCAGCCATTGCGCCAGTAGCTAAAGCCATTGAGGTCGCTAACAGCGTTACTTTAAATAATGATTTCATCTACTTCTCCGATGATAGGAAAACGTTATGCAATAAAAAACCTGTGATTTATATCATACAGGTTGTATCTAAATATAATCAAAGAGCATCAAAAGATCGCATAGCTCAATGATAAAACCTCATTATGTCCAGCCACTAATCCTCAATCTACCCTGTAGATCTCATGCGATAGCATAAATCATAATAGTTCACAGGGATAATAAATATACTCTTCTAAGCACCATAAACAAACCGCTCCGCTTACTGCTATTTCATTGTAGAATAACGCTATCAATGCCCATTTTGAGGCATATCATTCAGCGGAGAGATTATGCAGCAGATAGACACGGAAACTTTACTCCAGCGGCTAGAGTTACTTGAAAGCCGCCAAGCCTTTCAAGAAGTGACTATCGACGATCTCAATCAGGAGATCATTTCACATCAGCGTGAAATTGCAAAACTGCAAGAACAGCTAAAACTACTCAGTAATAAGCTCAAAGCCTCACAGCCATCGATGATCGCTTCACAGTCAGAAGAAACGCCGCCGCCGCATTATTAATTAACCTCAGGTTTGACTGGCGGCTGGTTGCCGCCTCACAAAAAATATAATCGTTTGAAATTTATAATTCTTATCCGAAATTCAGATTAATTATATTTATCGCAAAGAAAAACACCCCGCCAGCTTTCGCTAACGGGGTGTCAGAAATAACAAAATCTAATCTGGAATTATTTGTAGTAAGAGTGTTCGCCGCTCTGATGCTCAGTCAGATCACGCACACCTTTCAGTTCGGGGAAATGTTGCAACAACTCTTTTTCAATGCCTTCTTTCAGCGTGTAATCTACCATTGAACAGCCATTACAACCGCCGCCGAATTGTAGAATGGCGATACCATCGTCGGTGATTTCCATCAGAGAAACACGACCGCCGTGACCGGCTAACTGCGGATTAATTTGCGATTGCAGAATATATTCCACTCGCTCAATCAGCGGTGCATCATCACCGACTTTACGCATTTTAGCATTCGGCGCTTTCAGCGTGAGCTGTGAACCTAATTGATCTGTAACAAAATCAATTTCTGCATCTTCCAGATAAGGAGCGCTGACTTCATCAACAAAAGCAGAAAGTTCAGCGAATTTTAATTCGGTATCGTTAGCTTCAACGGCATCAGGCGGGCAATAAGAAACGCCGCATTCTGCGCTTGGAGTGCCTGGATTAATCACGAAAACACGGATTTGCGTGCCTTCTTCCTGATTAGCCAGTAATTTTTTAAAATGGGCTTGGGCTGAATCGGTAATTGTAATCATGACATGCTCAGTAGTTGACCTTTCTTGTCGGATATAATACGCCTATTTATTGTGACTCTTCAAGGTGCGGCATAAACACCAAACCTGAACCGAAGCCGCTCCATGAGACAATAGCAGTTGGCTGATTTCTTCCACGGTATTGCCAGTGGTGACAATATCATCTAACAGTGCGATGTGTAATCCTCGAACATCACCGTTGCAGGCAAAAGCTCCCTGCAAATTGTAACGGCGTAATTCGGCACTCAGCGTACGCTGCACCGCAGTTGACCGCGCGCGGACAAGAACTTCCGGCGTATAACGGCAATTCACCCAATGCGTGAGCTTTTTAGCGATCATATCGTTTTGATTAAAACCGCGCCGCCAGTGGCGCGTGTGATGCAACGGCACAGTCAGCAATAAATCAGGACGGGATAAACGAAATAGCGGAGAAAGCTGGCGCGCCCGACGAGCATCTAACCAGGCAAATAACATTAAGCGCGCCAGCAAAGGAGCATACTTATCTTCTCCATAAAACTTTAATCGGGTGATAAAGTGCTTTATCGGTAAACAGTAATCACTCACTGCGATCAACTGCTGCCATGCCGGTGGTGAATGTTGGCACGTCCAACATTGATGTTTCATATGTTTCATATTTGAGCACGGCAATCCGCAGCGCGGGCAGCATTTTGGCAACGATGGCAACAAATTAAGACATACACTGCATATACCATGTCGAACCAGAACAAGCGGCTGCTGACATAACCAACACAGGCTATCAATCATCGGCATATAATAGTCACTCTTTTATTAAGCAAGTTATTAGCAGGAACATACTCATGTCATCACTTTATTGTCAGACTTTAGGCAGTGGCGATACCGATCTTGTGCTGTTGCACGGCTGGGGGCTGAATGCCGAAGTTTGGCGTTGCATTACAGATCGACTGTCATCACATTTTCGCCTGCATCTGATCGACTTGCCGGGCTATGGACGCAGCCAGCAATCCATTGCCCAACAATCTATTACTCAACGATCTGTTGATAAACAATACGGCGCAATGTCACTGGAAGAGATGACAGAAATTGTTTTGCAAAATACACCGAAACAAGCGGTATGGCTTGGCTGGTCGATGGGCGGCATGATCGCCAGCAAAGCGGCTTTAATTGCACCAGAACGAGTACACGCATTGATTACTGTCGCTTCCTCGCCTTGCTTTACTGAGCGCCCCGATGAAGGCTGGTTTGGAATTAAAGCCAGTGTATTGCGCGGCTTTGAAAAACAACTAAGTATTGATTTTCAGCAAACCGTCAGCCGTTTTTTGGCGCTGCAAACATTGGGATCGCCCGATGCTCGTGCTGATGCCAAAAAATTAAATGAAGTGATCCTTAGCTGTCCTGCGCCCAGCGTTGAGGTATTAAACAACGGGCTGCAAATGCTGGCGGAAAATGATCTGCGAGCAGATTTGACGCACCTGAATATGCCTTTCTTACGTATTTATGGATCACAAGATGGATTAGTACCGCGAAAGATTGTGCCGAAACTCGATGTATTATTACCGAATTCTCAATCATTAATAATTAACCATGCGGCTCATGCTCCGTTTATTTCTCATTCTGTGCTATTTTGCCAAGAGATAATTTCTTTTATAACAGATAGATAATTTATTAAGATAAGTAAAAAGTTATGAATTGCTATTTTTTGATAAGCAGCCATAAAGTTAAATAAATTAGTATTGTTTCGCTAATAAGTAGTTATTCCCAATAGTTTTCGAGATACAGGTAGGCGGCAACTAAACAAATCCCTATAAACGTGATTAGGGTAAGTAAGAGCAGCCAGCACTTGTATCTTGAAAAATGACGGGTTATTTAACTTTCTATCAAGGAAATATCATGAACATATCTAAAACACTGGTTATTGCATCAGCAGTAAGTTGTTTATCTTTTAGTGCGTTATCTGCAACTGTTATTACTCAGGAGCAAGCAACAGCAAATAATTATGAAAAAATTGGTGTTGTTAACATTGCTACTAAAGGTACTGGTTCAGAAGCAGATATTATTAAAAAACTATCTAAATTAGCTGATGAAAAAGGCGGAAAATATTTTGTCATTGTCACTGAAAAAGCGGGCAATCAAGTAGAAGCATTAGCAGACGTGTATAAATAATACACTTCGACTATATTTAGAATTAATATTCTAAACTATTTCATTAGGGTTATTAAATGCAAAAGGAATACCTGATATTTAGGTATTCCTTTTTTCATTTCTTTTTATTCAAAAATTTAATTAATCTGAGGTGTGGATAATCAATTATATTATTACAATAAATCTTAAAGAATTATGTCATTTTTCGTAGGAGCGACAACCTGTCGCCCGTGAAACTCACGGCGTTGTTAATTCGGGCGGCAGGTTGTCGCCCCTACGAATTATTATTAACCTATATTTTTACCGGTTGCTTATCCAACCTCAGATTAATTAAACAATTCAAACAAATTATTTAAACTAAATTATCCGTTTTTATTCGATAAATTTCTGGCAGACAGTTCTTACCATCAGGGCAATCTTTGCAGGTGCCGATCAAACAACTGCTATCAACGGCGACCCGTTCAATTTTTCCCATAGACTCAAGCTGTTTCAGCATCGCCTGCATCAGTGCAGTCGGCTGATTAAACTGACGGCAGAGTTTATCCAACTCCGCCGTTCCGCTGAGAGCGATGGCATCACGAATAGCAATTAAACCGACCATTAATGACAATGTCCTGTTTTATTCTTACAACACGCTTCTGGCTTGGTTATCGGCATTCGTGTTGTCACGCGATCACGCACGCGGTACAGCACGAACATCAGTAATATGTTGAATAGAATAATGATAGCAACAGCGATGATGCTTTGTTGTGAATGAGCCGTGAAATTGGCAATTTGATAGAAACAAGTTGCCAGACTATAAGCGACATCTAAGCCCCAAAAAATAGAAAACAGCATCCATTTTTTACTGCTTTCACGAGAGATCGCTCCCATCACCGAAACGCATGGCACATATAGCAGAACGAAAATCAGATAACTATAAGCCGCAGAAAGAGAACCAAACTTACTGCTCATCACGCCCATCGAGGTGTTATCCATCTCACCATCGCCTTTGCTGGCTTCAATCGGGTTACTCAGGGCGCTTAACGTAAACGTTTCACTTAAACTATCCCACGTTTCACTCACCGCACTTTCCAGTTCAGTGAACAGATTGAAGTTTTCATAATCAAACGGCTCTTTGGTGATCTGCTCGGCGGTGTACAGCGTATTTAACGTCCCGACAACCACTTCTTTTGCCATCGCACCGGTGATTAAACCCACTGTCGCCTGCCAGTTATCCTGCGTTACACCCATTGGATGCAGCAGTGGAGTTAACACCTTACTGGACGCGGCTAACGCCGATTCATTGATACTGCTCGCTGGTTTGCCCGAAAACGAGAAGCTATTCAGACCGCCAATAAAAACGCTGGCGATCACGATAACCGTACCGGCGCGCAACACGAAACCTTTCAGACGCTGCCATGTTTGCAGCAATAAACTTTTCACATGGGGAACGTGATAAACCGGCAGTTCCATAATAAACGGCGTCGCCTCACCACGCATAATAGTGTATTTCAGCATCAAACCGGTCAAAATCGCGACAATGATCCCCAGCAGATACAGCGAGAACACCACCAAAGCGCCGTCTTTACCAAAGAAAGCCGCAGAGAATACCGCGAAGATCGCCAAACGCGCGCCGCAGGACATAAACGGCGCCATCATAATAGTGATCAATCGTTCACGCGGTGCATCTAACGTGCGCGTACCCATAATAGCTGGCACATTACAGCCAAAACCAACGATAAGCGGCACAAAGGATTTACCCGGTAAACCCAACGCATACATCAGCTTATCCATGACAAATGCCGCCCGCGCCATGTAGCCGGAGTCCTCAAGAAATGCCAGAAACAGATACATCAATCCAATCTGCGGCACTAGCGGTAACACGGTATTGATCCCACCGCCGATACCCTGAGCAAGGAAGATCGTCAGCCATTCAGGGAAATTGAGCGTCTGCCCAACCCACTGAATGCCTGAAATAAAGATCGCAGTAGAGCCGACATCAAACAACGGTTGCAACGCCCCGCCGATATTAATCGCCAGCACAAACATCAAATACATCACAAACAGGAAAATCGGCAAACCAAGCCAGCGGTTAATGACAATTTTGTCCAAACGTTCAGTCAATTTATTTGGCTGTGCATGACTCAGGTTATACGCCTCATGACAAATCACGGCGATCGCCTGATAACGCGCATCAGCAATAATCAAACCGGAATCTTCCTGATAATGCTGCTGGATAACGTCGCGCGCCGCAGGCAGCGACTCCGCAGCCAGCCCTGACAAAGAGCGGCTGTAAATATCACCCTCCAGCATTTGCAGCGCTAGCCAGCGTGTTTGCTGCTGCGGTAACGATGACGGCATCTGGCGAGCCAGCAGCGCTGCTTGCTCTTCTACAATATCAGGATAATGAATCAGCGATTGATGCTGATTAGCGTGCCAGACATCAATCGCTGCTTTTAACTTATTCAGCCCTTTGGCGCGCGTAGAAACCAGCGGGATCACCGGACAGCCGAGCTTTTCAGCCAAAGCATCAATATCAATTTCAATGTGCTGATCGCGGGCAATATCCAACATATTCAACGCTACAATGCAGGGAATACCCAATTCCAACAATTGCAAAGTTAAATAAAGACCGCGTTCAAGGTTGGACGCATCAACCACATTAAGTAACAAATCTGCTTCACCGCTTAAAATGTAGTGACAGGCAATTTGTTCATCGAGAGACGTTTGTTCAGAAATGGTGGTCAGTGAATAAGTTCCGGGCAAATCAACCAGTGTCACCTGATTAAGCGCCGTTTTAAAGTGACCCTCTTTGCGCTCAACCGTCACCCCCGCCCAATTGCCAACGCGCTGACGCGAACCCGTTAGCTGATTAAATAGCGTGGTTTTGCCTGAATTTGGATTACCGATTAACCCAATCGTAAGTTGCTTCATTTGTTAGCCAGCGTAATTCTTAAAAAAATAAAAAAGTTATTAATTTTTATTGTTATTCAACCCAATAGAGACAGGACTGCCCAATATTATGTCTCAAAATACAGGGATAAATTTATTCAGCCGATGCTTCGACTTGTACTAATTTAATGAAATTTAAATCTTTTTTTCTGAGAACCAAACACACGCGCGGTGTCTCAATTTGGATTGGATCACCAAACGGCGCAACACGAATGACGCGGAACACCGAACCAGGCAATAAGCCCAGTGAGAGTAATTTTTGTCGATATGCCGGATTAATCTCAGCAGTAAAGCCAACAATTTTATATGAGCTTTTAGGTTTTAATAATGTCATTTTTGCGTAAGAGCGACAATCAGCCGCCCGTTAATTTCACCGTGGTTTGGCGGGCGGCTGATTGCCGCCCTTACAAATTATGATTAATCCATTAACCTATGGTTCTCGCTATTTCCTTATCTAAATCTGAAAAATAGTTAATTTTTAGCTACCGCTTCATTTTATTCAACGCCGCAGCCAATGCATCACCCATCGCGCTGTTATTACCGCTATTACCGCCTGATGCCGGTTTAGCCTTTTGCGGCGAAGTGTTACGGCGCGGTTTTTCTCGATCCGCAGGCGCAGCAGATTTACGACTGCCGCTCTCACCTGGTTGTTCATCGAGACGCATCGACAATGCAACACGCTTACGCGCCAGATCGACTTCCATCACTTTTACTTTCACCACATCGCCCGCTTTGACGATAGTATGCGGATCTTCAACAAATTTATCCGCCAGTGAAGAGATATGCACTAAACCGTCCTGATGCACGCCAATATCCACGAAAGCACCAAAGTTAGTCACATTAGTAACTGTGCCTTCAAGGATCATGCCGATACTCAGATCGTCCAGCGTATCTACACCATCAGCAAAAGTCGCGGTTTTGAATTCAGGGCGCGGATCGCGTCCGGGTTTTTCCAGCTCTTTTAAAATATCGCTGACTGTTGGCACACCGAAGCGTTCATCAACAAAATCAGCCGCTTTTAAACCGCGCAGCGCATCTGAGCTGCCCATCAAATCACGCAGCGTTTTATGCGTTGCCGCCAAAATACGCTCAACGACCGGATACGTTTCGGGGTGAACCGTTGACGCATCAAGCGGATTATCGCCCTGATTGATCCGCAGGAATCCGGCACACTGTTCAAAGGCTTTCGGACCAAGACGGCTCACCGCCAGTAATTGATTGCGATCGTTGAAGCGCCCGTTAGCATCGCGCCAGTCAACAATATTCTGCGCGATAATACGGCTTAAACCGGCAACGCGCGTCAATAGCGGAACAGAAGCAGTATTCAGATCCACACCAACAGCATTTACGCAATCTTCCACCACGGCATCAAGGCGGCGCGCTAACAGCGTTTGGCTCACATCATGCTGATATTGCCCGACACCAATGGATTTCGGCTCAATTTTAACCAGCTCAGCCAGCGGATCTTGTAACCGACGCGCGATAGACACTGCGCCGCGCAGAGACACATCAAGATCGGGAAATTCTTGCGCTGCCAGCTCGGAAGCGGAATACACCGAAGCACCGGCTTCGCTGACGATCACTTTTTGCCCTTTCACATCAGGATACTGACGTTGCAGATCGAGATAAAAGCGTTCCGTTTCCCGCGATGCCGTGCCGTTACCGATCGCCACCAACTCAACATTATGCTTAATACACAACGCCGCTACGATCGCTGCGGCTTTCGCTGCCTGCCCCGTATGCGGATAAATTGTATCGGTGGCAACCAGCTTACCGGTAGCATCAACAACGGCAACTTTTACACCAGTACGCAAACCCGGGTCCAGCCCCATGGTGGCGCGCATTCCCGCAGGTGCCGCCATCAACAAATCGTGCATATTACGAGCGAATACGTTAATCGCTTCATCTTCTGCCCGTTCGCGTAAGGTACTCATTAACTCGGTTTCCATGTGCAACAAAATCTTGATGCGCCATGTCCAGTTAACCACCGCTTTACGCCAGCTATCTGCCGGAGCATTGTTTAAGCGCAAATTGAGATGATCCGTAATAATCTGCTCGCAGTAACTTTCGCGCGGCGGTTCATCGTGTTGAGGATCAGCATTCAGCGAGAGATTTAAAATTCCTTCGTTGCGCCCGCGAAACATCGCCAGTGCGCGGTGAGACGGCGTGGTAACAATCGGCTCTTGATGAGCGAAATAATCGCGGAATTTCGCGCCCTCTTCTTCTTTCCCCTCAATCACACGAGAAGTCAGATGCGCGTTTTTCCACAGATAATCACGGATTTTACTTAACAAGCCCGCATCTTCTGAGAAGCGTTCCATCAGAATATAACGCGCGCCATCAAGTGCCGCTTTAGTATCCGCAATGCCTTTATCATTATCGATATAAGCCGCTGCGGTTAATTCAGGATCTTGCTGCGGATCTTGCCATAAGCTGTCCGCCAACGGTTCAAGACCGGCTTCAATAGCAATTTGCCCGCGCGTGCGGCGTTTTGGTTTATATGGCAGGTAAAGATCTTCCAGCTCAGTTTTGCTCATCGTGCTATGAATCGCTGATGCCAACTGATCGGATAATTTACCCTGCTCACTGATCGATTTAAGGATAGTCTGGCGGCGATCTTCCAGTTCACGCAGATAAACAAGGCGCGTTTCGAGCTGCCGAAGCTGAGTATCATCTAAACCGCCAGTCACTTCTTTACGATAGCGGGCGATAAAAGGAACGGTGTTCCCCTCATCTAATAGGTTAATGGTGGATAAAACCTGCTCCGGTCTTACCTTTAGTTCATCGGCAATGGTACGGCTTAACAAATTGTTCATAAAACATACGTCTGTCGGTGTGAAAAATTAGTGCCGTTATACGGTTTACCGTATAAAAATACCAGCACAACCCTAAATAATTCTCGTTGCCGCGTTTTGAAGTAGCATAAAAAGTGACAAGAATACCGTTAGCGTAATAAGTATAACTAAGGTTAATTTGTTTGAATTAAGTTACAATCGCAAATAGTTTGAAGTGCAGGGAATCCAATGGCAAAGAGTAATTACATCACCCGTCAAGGCTGGGAAACGCTGGACAGCGAGCTGAAATATTTATGGCGGGAAGAGCGTCCGAAAGTCACTCAGGCAGTATCAGAAGCGGCAGCGATGGGCGATCGCTCGGAAAATGCCGAATATATTTACGGCAAAAAACGTTTACGTGAAATTGATCGCCGCGTGCGTTTTCTCACTAAGCGATTGGAAGCACTGAAAATCGTTGATCCCAGCCCGCAGCAAGAGGGCAAAGTGTTCTTTGGCGCTTGGGTACAAGTCGAGAATGATAACGGCGATCTCAATGTGTTTCGTTTGGTGGGACCTGATGAATTTGATCCCGCCAAAAAGTGGATCTCTATCGATTCACCCGTTGCCCGTGCTCTTATCGGTAAAAAAGTTGATGATGAAGTCTGCGTCGAAACGCCAAACGGTTTGGCAACATATTGGGTTGTAGAGATCCGCTATCGCCCATTTGATGAAGAATAAAAACTTAATGTTTTTAATTAGTTAAAAGTTAATTACCGGATAGAACCGATCATAATTAGGCAAGCGTTTTTCTGAATTATTCGGACAAGACAGGGGATTGTTAATTTTTGTAACAATTAATCCCGCATCAGTTATATAAAACCCGTTGTCTCAAATAGATATCATGTTGAAATCTGGTAGCTAAGAAAAATATTTGGAGCGAAATCATGCAAGAGAATCACAAGATTCTGGTGGTCGATGACGATATGCGTTTACGGGGTCTGTTGGAACGCTATTTAACAGAACAAGGCTTTCAGGTACGCAGTGTTGCCAATGCAGAACAAATGGAGCGGCTGCTGACACGCGAGTCTTTTCATCTTATGGTGCTGGATCTGATGCTGCCGGGTGAAGATGGTCTCTCCATTTGCCGCCGTTTGCGTAGTCAAAGCAACCCGATTCCGATCATTATGGTGACAGCCAAAGGCGAAGAAGTTGATCGCATTGTCGGGCTGGAAATCGGTGCTGATGATTACATTCCTAAACCATTTAACCCGCGTGAATTACTGGCTCGTATCCGCGCCGTGCTACGCCGTCAAGCCAGTGAATTACCGGGCGCGCCGTCACAAGAAGAAGCGGTGATCGTATTCGGTAAGTTCAAACTGAATCTGGGTACACGCGAAATGTTTAAAGAGGAAGAAGCCATGCCGTTGACCAGCGGTGAATTTGCCGTACTCAAAGCGCTGGTCAGTCACCCAAGAGAGCCGCTGTCACGGGATAAACTAATGAATCTGGCGCGCGGGCGCGAATACAGCGCAATGGAACGCTCCATCGACGTGCAAATTTCTCGTTTGCGCCGCATGGTGGAAGAAGATGCCGCGCACCCGCGTTATATCCAGACGGTTTGGGGCTTAGGCTACGTTTTTGTACCGGACGGCAGCGCAGCATGAAATGGTGGCGGTTTCCGCCCCGTAGCTCGGTGGCACGAACTTTATTGTTAATAGTATCGTTACTGTTTATCAGTTTAGTGACGACTTACTTTATCGTGTTGAATTTTGCTATTTTGCCAAGTATTCAACAACTAAATAAAGTTCTGGCTTATGAAGTCCGCATGATAATGACTGACCGGCTCAAGCTAGAAGATGGGAGCTATCTGGTACTTCCTACCCAATTCCAGCAGGAAATGTATCGCGAATCCGGCATCTCACTGCATACTGATGAATCAGCAGAAGAGAGTGGATTAAGCTGGTCACAACGTTATGATTTTCTTAGTAAACAAATGGAGCAGCAGCTCGGCGGACCAACAGAAGTACGCATTCAACTCAGCAACCATTCACCTGTCATTTGGCTAAAAACGGCACTTTCTCCGCTGGTTTGGGTCAGAATCCCGCTGACTGAAATTCGACAAGGCGAATTCGCGCCCCTATTTCGCTATACCCTCGCCATTATCCTGATGCTGATTGGCGGTTCATGGCTGTTTATCCGAATCCAAAACCGCCCGCTCTCCGACCTTGAACACGCCGCGCAACAGGTGGGAATGGGAATAACACCGCCTCCTCTGCGAGAATACGGCGCATCAGAAGTCCGCTCCGTCACCAGAGCCTTTAACCGCATGACTTCCGGCGTGAAACAACTTGATAAAGATCGCACGATTTTAATCGCAGGCGTAAGCCACGATCTCCGCACACCGCTCACCCGAATCCGTCTGGCAACCGAAATGATGGGCGATGAAAATGAATATCTCGCCGAATCGATTAATAAAGATATTGAAGAGTGCGATGTCATTATCGAGCAGTTTATCGATTACCTGCGAACCGGACAGGAACAACGCACAGAGCCGAGCAATATCAATATCATTCTGGCTGAAGCGATTTTATCGTGCAGCCTTGAGCGGGAAGCGGAACTTAATCTGTACCCAAATGAGTTGATGGCAAATATCCACCCGTTGTCGATTAAACGCGCCGTCGTCAATCTGCTGATGAACGCAATCCGTTACGGCAACGGCTGGATTAAAGTCAGCAGCGGCAAAGAATTCGGTAAAGTGTGGTTTCAGGTCGAAGATGACGGAGAGGGAATCCCCGAAGATCAACTCGAAGCCCTGTTCCAGCCTTTCGTGCGCGGCGACAGCGCCCGCAGCATCAGCGGCACCGGACTCGGTTTAGCAATCCTGCGCCGCATCATCGACAGCCACGACGGCGAAATTCTAATGGGAACCAGCGCACGCGGCGGATTAAGTGTAACGGTTTATTTGATGGAGTGCGGAGAGGAGGAGTTGAAGTGATGGAGGGAACAATTTCTTCATCATTATTCATATCATCTATCCGTCAATGCCGCTACTGTATGACCGTGACGCTGCATGATCAGATCAAATTCAGCATCTAACTTGGCATTCTGATAAGCCTCAAATTCAGCTTTACTGATAACAACGGCAGAACTGCCGTCTCGGCGAGTAATCTCGACCGGTTCGCCATGAATAACCACAGAGTCCAATACTTCTGAAATATTAGCTCTGGCTTGGGTTGAAGTGAATGTACGCATGATAACACTCCTTAAATGTACAGTTAAAATGTATGTCTAAATTGTAGATCATTCAATCAGCAAAAAGAAAATAATGATCAAAGTTAGCTAAAACTTTTTTATTAAAAAATCTGAGATTTGGATAAGGAAATGGTAAAAATGTAGGTTAATAGATTGATAATAAATAATAATTTGTAGGGGCGGCAACCTGCCGCCCGTTGATTTCACTGAGGATAGTAATGAGAGGCGATGAGACTCAATGAATCAAAGTGAAGAATCACTCAATATTCTGAATCTGCTCCCGCATCTGTTCAATCAGCACTTTCAACTCAATCGCCGATGCGGTGACTTCGGAGTTAATCGATTTTGATGCTAATGTGTTCGATTCGCGGTTAAATTCCTGCATCATAAAATCCAGTCGGCGTCCGACGGCTTCTGGTTTTTTCAGGATTGAGTAGGTTTCTTTAACGTGAGCGTCGAGGCGATCCAGTTCTTCGGCGACGTCGATGCGCTGTGCCAGCATCACCAGTTCTTGTTCCAGTCGGTTATTATCTAACTGAACTTGAGCTTCTTCTAATTTACTTAACAGGCGTTCACGCTGCCACACCAGCACTTCTGGCATACGGGCGCGGACTTTTACTACTTCGCCGCTAACGCCGTCTAAGCGCTGTTCGATCAGCGTTTTTAGGGCTGCGCCTTCACGTTCGCGGGCGTCGATAAAGTCGGTGATAGCGATCTCTAACGAAGCCATCAATTCGGTGCTGATGGCATCGAGATCCTGACTTTTTGCCGACATGACGCCAGGCCAACGCAAAATATCAAGGGGATTAATTTCACCCTCATCGCTCTGCATTTTTACCCAGTTCGCGGCTTGTACCAATTGCGTAGCAAGCTCTTTATTCAGCATCACTTCAGTTTGAGCGGACGGGTCGAGATCAAAGCGCAGGTTACATTCGATTTTCCCGCGCGTAAGACGAGTACGCAGACGTTCGCGGATCACCGGCTCAAGGCTGCGAAATTGTTCCGGCAGACGGATATAGGTTTCAAGATAGCGCTGGTTAACGGAACGGAGTTCCCACGTTGCGCTACCCCATTCGCCTTTGGTTTCATGGCGAGCATAAGCGGTCATACTGCGAATCATAATCAGGTACTCCGTTAGTCAAATAAAAATCGATTATACCCACCAGCGAGCAAATCCACCAATTGTCATTGAGTTCGCGGAGTAAATACGGCATAAAGGGGAATATTTGTTATTTCACCGTCATTCAGGTCAGATTATGAGATTTATCCGTAAATCGCTCTATACGCTGCTGTGCCTTTTGGTTCTGGCGGTCATCGTTATTTACTTTGTTGCCCAAACGTCCTATGGCGCAAAATGGGCGGCACAGTGGGTGAATAGTCATTCGCCTTACCAAATTACGTTAGGCAAGCTGGATTACAGCATCACCACGCCATCACGCCTGATTCTGCATGATGTGGAATTAAGCCAGGCGCAACAACCTGCATTACTGCAAGCACAAACCGTGACTCTAGGGCTGACTCCTGCATTCTGGAGTTCATCGCTGCACTTCTCCACGCTAGAGCTGGAAAACGGCAAACTGAATCTTTCAGCACAAAGCGTAGCTACACTTGCTATTAGCAGCGATCGCTTACAGCTACATGATATGACACTTGAGGTAACAACTCCTGAAATCACGCTGCAAGGTAAGCGCGTTAATGGCGGTGTGATACCGTGGGAATTGAGTGCGAATCCGCTGCCTGCCAGTAATAATCATTTTGAATTCAGCGCCGACAAACTGACCATTAACGGCATTGAAACGCATAAAGCGCTGATTCAGGGCGATGTGAATAATCAGCAAATTATCTTTAATAATATTGGTGCGGATCTGGCAAATGGTTTGCTCACTGGCGGCGGTAAACGTGATGCTGACGGAAAATGGACAATCAATAATCTGCGCCTGAGTGATGTGAAATATCAAAGTTCGCTGGCATTTGGTGCATGGCTGCAACAGATCCAGCAACTAACCAGTCAGTCTGACATCACGCTAAATCAGTTGGATTTACTCAATGCCAATATTCAAGGGCAAGATTGGGCATTAAGTGATTTTTCTCTTTCTGTTAAAGATTTGCTGCTGATAAAAGGCGACTGGCGGGCGAAGTCCGGCAGTGTGTTAATCAACGCGAATGATGTGATTTATAACGATCAACATCTGCTCAATCCGGTGCTTAATCTGGTTCTGGAAGATGATAGCGTCAAAATCAAACAATTTAGCAGCCGTTGGCAAGATGGGCTGGTGCGCGCCAGCGGCGTCTGGCAGCGTGATAGCCATGCGCTGACTTTAGATGATGTGGCGTTAACTTCGCAGCTATATACTTTACCGAAAGCGTGGCAAAGCACACTGCAACAAACTCAACCAGACTGGCTGCGCGAGCTGCGGATCACCAAATTAGCCATTAACCGCGCTATTCTGGTGGATATAAATCCTGATTTTCCATTCCAGTTTACCAGCATTGATAGCAACGGCAGCGATCTGTATCTGATTAAAGATCGTCAGTTCGGTTTATGGGGCGGGCAGCTTGTTTTTAACGCCGCAGATGCCACGCTGAATAAAATCGACCTGCGCCACCCGTCATTAACGTTAAACGCTACAGCAGAAAGTATTAACACCAAAGAGGCGAGTATTTTTACCCAGTCAGGGCTAATCGAAGCGCACGCTACACTGAGTCAGCAGCCAGACAGAGCAATAAATCTCACGCTCACTGGTCGCGCTGTACCAGTGAATATTCTGCAAAGTTGGGGCTGGCAAGCCATTCCGCTATCAGGCAACGGCAATATTAATCTGCAATTAAGCGGTAATCTGATCGACCCGCAAACTAAAGCGCCGCAGTTAACTGGTAGCCTGAAAATCATTAGCGATGACGGACAGCAGTTAACGCAATATCCGCTAAGTCAGAAAGAGATCCCCGCAGAACCGATGAATATGCCTGAGTGAGATGAGATAAATTAACCTCAGGCTTGAAAAAAGAGATTAATGTATTGATAAATAATCAATTGTAGGGGCGGCAATCTGCCGCCACTACGAAAAACAACATAATTGTTTGAAATTTATAGTAATAATATAATTATTTATCCGAATATGAGGTTAAATCACTCACGCACTTCCGGCAACACCATATAAGTCCCTTCAAAAACACCGCCTGTATCATCATCACCCGTTACGTTCACTGCTAACTGAATACGCGCTTTACGCCCGCGCGCCAGACGATCAAGATCGCCTTTTATCGTGTCGAAATTCACCACCGCCGTTGGTCTGCCGCGTACTGGTTTTTGATAGCGGATATGAGCATCAGCCAGCACGATCGAGCCGCTGAGTTGGCGTTCCTGCAACAGCAGCCAGATAAATCCCCAGCCGGTTAACGTGGCTAACGTAAACTGGCTGCCAGCAAAAATAGTATGGTGAATATTGGTGTTCATGCTCTCAGACATCGTGGTGATAAAGCGCTGACCAGTGTACTGCACAATACGCACACCCATTTTTTCGCTTAATGGAATAGTCTGATGCCAGGCGTTCTGCAATTGCGCGCACCAGTCAGAGTGATGAAGAATATCGTCTAACGCAGCAATAGATTTACTCATCAGAAAATGGCGTACTGGCGTGGTTTGCGGTGTGGTGATCTCACCTTGATTCACAAAGCCAAGTTTATCAAAGAAAGAGACTGTCTCTTCACGCGCGCTGCATACAATACGCTTTACCCCCTCCTGACGCGCAATAGACTCCAGTGTTGATGCAACCAGCGTACCTAGCCCGTTGTTGCGCTCTTGCTCTGCCACCGCCAGAAAGCGGATAGATCCTTCATTATCGGCATTGATATATAAACGCCCTACAGCAACTACGTTTCCCTGCGTATCCACAACCATCTGATGATGCGCCATCATATCGTAGCCATCTTTTTCAGAGCCGATCGGTTGATGCAACGGTTTACGCAGCATCTCCCAACGGAACTGATAATAGTTATTTAGCTCTTGTTCGCTCAGGGGAACTCGCAGGTGATACATAAATAAAAACTCTCTTTTCTGGTAAACCTAGACTTCGGATAAGAAGCTGTATTATTACGATAAATTTCAAATAATTATGTTTTCCCGTAGGAGCGGCAATCTGCCGACCGCCAAACCACGGTGAAATCAACATACGAATTATTATTTATTATCAATACATTAATCTATTTTTTATCCAAATCCGAGGTTAGTAAGTAAAACACCGTTAAACCTGTAGGCTAAATGTCACCGGACCGTCATTCACCAGCGAAACCTGCATATCAGCAGCAAAAATACCGGTTTCGGTTGGCACGGACTGTCGGCAACGTTCAGCAAAATATTGATACAAGCGTTCAGCATCTTGCGGTGCAGCTCCGCGCGAAAAACTTGGGCGCATTCCACGCTGAGTATCTGCCACCAAAGTGAACTGCGAAACCACCAGCACGCTGCCACCGATTTGCTGTACATTCAGGTTCATCTTATCTTGCTCATCACTGAAAATGCGATAACCCAATACGCGCTCACATAAGCGATCGGCTTTTTCCGGCGTATCGTCTTTTTCCACACCGAGTAACACCAATAAACCTTTATCAATCGCACCGACTGTTTGACTGTCAACGACAACATCAGCGCGGATAACCCGTTGAATTAACGCAATCATTATTCTGCTATTCCTGAATTGTTATAGTTAATCTCTCTATAACTTACGGTATCATAGTTATCTCAATCTACGCATCTTCGAAACTGGCTTTATCACAATTTCATCACCATAATGGCTGCTCCATTGCTTTACCCGAAAGGGTCTATACTCAACTTACTGAGTTATCATCATAAAAATTGATATATAGTGGGTACTCAATACCCACAATTCCATTGAATTAAGGAGCGACAAAATATGGGTTTATTAGATCAATTAGGCGGTTTGTTAGGCGGCGGTAATAGTGCCAGTAATGGATCGGTTGATTATACGGCGATTTTACAGTGGGTTGAGCAGCAAGGCGGGATTTCTGGTTTACTGGATAAACTGCGTCAGGGTGGATTAACAGAAGAGATAAAATCGTGGATCAGTACAGGCGCGAATGCGTCAATTTCAGCGCAGCAAATTCAAAATGCACTGAATAGTGATGCGTTGCAACAACTGGCAGCTAAGTTGGGTATCAATATCCAAGAGGCTTCCGGTATCATCGCGCAATATTTGCCGGAATTAGTGAACAAGCTATCACCGCAAGGCAACGAACCGCAAAATTCCGATTTACTTTCGCAGGGTTTATCGCTGTTAAAGAGTAAGTTTCTTGGTTAATTAACCTGAACTTCGGATAAGAAATTATATTATTACGATAAATTTCAAATAATTATGTAATTTTTTCGTATTAACAAATAAGGGCAATCTTATCGATTGCCCTTATCTTCATTCAGATCTTTATTCAGAGAATTAAGAGTATTACTCTTTTGCTCCGCGATAAGCACGCTTACGATCGTTTTCAGTCAGATGGCGTTTACGCAGACGCACAGACAGCGGAGTGACTTCCACTAATTCGTCATCATCGATAAATTCCAAAGCCTGTTCCAGCGTCATCTTAATCGGGGTAGACAACGTGGTTGCTTCATCAGTACCAGAAGCACGCATGTTAGTCAGTTTTTTACCGGTTAAGCAGTTCACTGTCAGATCGTTAGAACGAGTATGAATACCGATAATTTGACCTTCATACACTTCCGCGCCATGTCCGAGGAACAAGCGGCCGCGATCTTGCAAGCTGTACAACGCATAAGCCAGTGCTTTACCTGTACCGTTAGAAATCATCACGCCGTTAATACGCTGACCGATTTCGCCCGGACGCACATCATCGTAATGGCTGAATGTGGAATACAGTAAGCCCGTACCTGAAGTCATGGTCATGAATTCAGTACGGAAACCGATTAAACCGCGGCTTGGGATAATGTAATCCAGACGCACACGACCTTTTCCGTCAGGAATCATGTCGCGCATTTCGCCTTTACGCAGCCCCATCGCTTCCATCACAGAACCTTGATGCTGCTCTTCAATATCCAGCGTGACTTGCTCGAATGGCTCTTGTTTACGTCCGTCAATATCACGGAAGATAACTTTAGGACGAGAAACGCCCAGCTCGTAGCCCTCACGACGCATGTTTTCGATCAGTACCGACAAGTGTAATTCACCGCGACCAGAAACGCGGAACGCATCTGGATCTTCAGTTTCTTCAACACGCAGTGCCACGTTGTGTACCAACTCTTTACGCAAACGGTCAAGAATCTGACGCGAAGTCACGAACTTACCTTCTTTACCGCAGAACGGAGAAGTGTTAACGCAGAAGAACATGGTAACAGTCGGTTCATCTACAGTTAACGGCGGCAGTGCTTCTGGCGCAGCCGTTTCACAGATGGTGTCAGAAATGTTCAGTTCACCCAGACCAGTAATCGCAATGATATCGCCCGCTTCCGCCACTTCAGCTTCATAACGGTTCAGACCCATGTGACCCAGCACTTGACCGATCTTACCGTTACGGCGTTGACCTTCACTATCAATGATCACAACAGGTTGGTTAGGTTTTACTTTACCGCGCTTGATACGACCAATGCCGATTACACCAACATAGTTGTTGTAATCAAGCTGCGAGATTTGCATCTGGAACGGACCGTTTAAATCCACTTGCGGCGGAGAAACGTGCTGCACAATGGCTTCAAACAACGGGTCCATATTATCGGACATGTTGTTGTGATCCAGACCAGAGATTCCGTTCAATGCAGACGCATAAACAATCGGGAAATCCAGTTGCTCATCAGTTGCACCAAGATTAACGAACAAGTCAAATACCTGATCAACAGCCCAATCAGGGCGCGCGCCAGGGCGGTCGATCTTGTTGATAACCACAATAGGTTTCAAACCATAAGCAAAGGCTTTTTGCGTTACGAAACGGGTTTGCGGCATAGGACCGTCCATTGCGTCAACCAGCAACAGAACAGAGTCAACCATTGACATTACTCGTTCAACTTCACCGCCGAAGTCGGCGTGTCCCGGAGTATCAACGATGTTGATGCGGTAGTTGTTCCAAGTAATAGCGGTGTTTTTAGCCAGAATGGTGATCCCGCGTTCTTTTTCAAGATCACCAGAGTCCATAACGCGCTCGCCTGCGTCATTACGTTCTCCTAAAGTTCCGGACATTTGTAGTAGTTTATCAACCAGGGTAGTTTTCCCATGGTCTACGTGCGCGATGATGGCGATGTTACGCAGATTTTCAATCACAGATTTGTTGCCTCAGGCATTAGAAATAGCGCGCTATTGTACACACTTTAAACGAAGTACTAAACAAGATCACAAAGATCTATCAAAAACAACTGACATATAAACGGATTGTGATCCCATTCACGCAGGTAAATGTTTATTAAAAAAGCGATTTGCACCAAAAAGATTCATGCACCATTCAGTTTGCACTTTAATAGTGCAACAAACGGGTGCAAAAAATTGGCTTTCGTTCATACTCTAGAGTCATAGCCGCTACAGACTGCTATTTTAGGTACTGGAATAAAAACTGGCACGATTATAGCATATCTTTAGCCTATGGCACCGATGCCAAATTATGACACGATTATATATCCTAAATAATATGACGGATAATCAGCCACCGGAGAAACCAAAATGTCTACAGAACATGTTTTGACAATGCTTAATGAACACGAAGTGAAGTTTGTCGATCTGCGTTTTACTGATACCAAAGGTAAAGAGCAACATATTACTATCCCTGCACATCAAGTTGACGCAGACTTTTTTGAAGACGGTAAAATGTTCGATGGTTCTTCCATCGGTGGTTGGAAAGGCATTAATGAATCTGACATGGTATTAATGCCAGATGCCAGCACCGCGCTGATCGACCCGTTCTTTGAAGATACCACGCTGATTATCCGCTGTGACGTTCTGGAGCCAGGCACAATGCAAGGTTACGAACGTGATCCGCGTTCCATCTCCAAACGTGCGGAAGACTTCCTGCGCTCTTCAGGCATTGCTGATACTGTACTGTTCGGACCTGAACCTGAATTCTTCCTGTTTGATGATATTCGTTTCGGCAACTCCATTTCTGGCGCTTACTACCATATTGATGACATCGAAGCCGCATGGAATACCGGTACACAATATGAAGGCGGTAATAAAGGTCATCGCCCTGCGGTAAAAGGCGGTTATTTCCCTGTACCGCCGGTTGATTCATCACAAGATCTGCGTTCTGCCATGTGTTTAACCATGGAAGAAATGGGTTTAGTCGTTGAAGCGCATCACCACGAAGTCGCAACAGCGGGTCAGAATGAAGTGGCAACTCGTTTCAATACCATGACCAAAAAGGCAGATGAAACTCAAATTTATAAGTATGTGGTGCATAACGTAGCTCATGCTTTCGGCAAAACCGCGACCTTTATGCCTAAGCCTTTAGTCGGCGACAACGGTTCTGGTATGCACTGCCACATGTCTCTGTCCAAAAACGGCACAAACCTGTTTGCCGGTGATAAATATGCCGGTCTGTCAGAAATGGCGCTGTACTACATTGGCGGTGTGATTAAACATGCTAAAGCGATCAATGCGTTAGCTAATCCGACCACCAACTCATACAAACGTCTGGTTCCGGGATTTGAAGCTCCGGTTATGCTGGCTTACTCAGCGCGTAACCGTTCCGCATCTATCCGTATTCCAGTTGTGGCGAGTCCAAAAGCCCGCCGTATTGAAGTGCGTTTCCCTGATCCAGCCGCTAACCCATATTTGGCGTTCGCTGCGCTGTTAATGGCAGGTCTTGACGGCATCATCAACAAGATCCATCCAGGCGAAGCAATGGATAAGAATCTGTACGATTTACCGCCGGAAGAAGCGAAAAGCATTCCAACCGTTGCAGGCTCTTTAGACGAAGCCTTAGCAGCACTGGACGCCGATCGTGAATTCTTAACGCGCGGCGGAGTATTTACTAATGATGCTATCGATGCCTATATCGAACTGAAACAAGACGATATGAATCGTGTTCGCATGGCTCCGCACCCATTAGAGTTTGAACTGTATTACAGCGTTTAACTGACGATGTAACGCAGCATGATGTAGAGAAGTAGCTCGCTTTTATAGCAGTAGATAGCTTTATAGAAGTAGATAGCTTTATCGACCCACGTAGGTGTTTCACTTTAGGGTTTGAGCCCATCTTATGATGGGCTTTTTTCTCTCTTCAATTCATGATGTGATCATCTATAATGATGAGCTGCCCCAAATTGGTGCAAAGGAGTAACAAATGGAAAACCCTACGCTACCGGATTCGGAGCATATTCTTAATGCACAGATCACCTGCGTGTTAATTCTGGATTTTTCATTAGCGATTCAATACGCCAATCCTGCTGCTCAGCAATTGCTGGTGCAAAGTTCCCGCAAACTTTTTGGTACTCCGCTGCCGAATCTGGTGGATTATCTGTCACTGAATACCGATTTAATGTGGTCAAGCCTGCGCGCAGGTCAGGGATTTACTGATAATGAAGTCACGATGGTGGTGGACGGGCATCTTCATGTATTAACCCTTAGCGCACAGCTCGTGGCAGAAAATCATATTTTGATGGAATTGTCCGCGTTAGATAATCACCGCCGTTTGAGTCAGGAACAGCTACAGCATT
The DNA here is from genome assembly GCA_031261005.1 of Enterobacteriaceae bacterium. GTDB lineage: Bacteria > Pseudomonadota > Gammaproteobacteria > Enterobacterales > Enterobacteriaceae > JAISKF01. The sequence goes on from JAISKF010000030.1 coordinate 28,457, forward strand.
CCCAGCAGGAAGCTGCCAGAGAACTGGTACGCGGTCTGGCACATGAAATTAAAAATCCGCTTGGCGGCTTGCGCGGCGCGGCGCAACTATTATCCAAAGCGCTACCTGATCCGGCGCTGGCGGAATACACCAAAGTGATTATCGAACAAGCCGATCGCTTACGAAATCTGGTGGATCGCTTACTTGGACCGCAGCACCCCGGACAGCGCGTAGAGCAAAATATTCATAAAGTATCTGAGCGGGTGTATCAATTATTGATGCTGGAAAAACCAGATAACGTCAGCATTATCCGTGATTATGATCCAAGTATGCCGGAGCTAATTCACGATCCCGAACAAATCGAACAAGTGCTGCTGAATATCGCCAGAAACGCCATGCAAGCGCTGGGAAAGCAAGGCGGCGAAATTACACTGCGAACGCGCACAGCGTTACAAATGACACTGCACGGTATTCGTTACCGCTTATGCGCGCGCATTGATATTGAAGATACAGGTCCCGGTATACCGACACAGCTACAAGATACGCTTTTTTACCCTATGGTCAGCGGTCGCGAGGGTGGTACGGGGCTGGGTTTATCCATTGCCCGTAACCTGATTGATCAGCATCGCGGCAAAATCGAATTTAACAGTTGGCCTGGTCATACCGAATTTTCGGTTTACCTACCTATTCGTCAGTGAGGATCGCTATGAGTCAAGGAACCGCCTGGATTGTTGATGATGACAGCGCTATTCGCTGGGTGCTGGAGCGAGCATTAATGGGTGCAGAAATTCAATGCACCACGTTTACTTCCGCCGACGAAGTATTGAAAGCATTGGAAACACAATCCCCCGATGTGCTGATCTCCGATATTCGGATGCCCGGTATCGACGGATTAACGCTGCTGCAACAAATTAAAAAAAATCACCCGTTGTTGCCGGTGATCATTATGACCGCTCATTCCGATCTCGATGCCGCCGTCAGCGCTTATCAGTTCGGGGCGTTCGACTATCTACCAAAACCATTTGATATTGATGAAGCAGTAGCGTTAGCTGAGCGAGCAATCAATCATTATCAGGAGATTTGTCAGCCAGAACGTCCGGTACAGGCGAAAGATCCCACCACCGATATTATCGGCGAAGCACCTGCTATGCAGGAGGTTTACCGCATTATTGGTCGGCTATCGCTGTCGTCGATCAGCGTATTAATTAACGGTGAATCCGGCACGGGTAAAGAGCTGGTTGCTCACGCACTGCACCGCCATAGCCCGCGCGCTAACGGGAAATTTATCGCCCTGAATATGGCGGCGATCCCCAAAGATTTAATTGAATCCGAACTGTTTGGTCATGAAAAAGGCGCTTTTACCGGCGCAGGGCAAGGACGGCAAGGGCGCTTTGAGCAAGCCGATGGCGGAACGCTTTTTCTCGATGAAATTGGCGATATGCCGCTGGAAGTGCAAACCCGTTTATTGCGCGTGCTGGCTGACGGGCAGTTTTACCGCGTCGGCGGTTATGATCCGATCAAAGTCGATGTGCGAATTATTGCCGCAACGCACCAAAATCTTGAGCTGCTGGTTAAAGAACATCAATTCCGTGAGGACTTGTTCCACCGGCTGAATGTTATCCGCATTCATCTGCCGCCACTGCGCGATCGCCGTGAAGATATTCCCCGTTTAGCGCGTCACTTCCTGCTGATAACCGCACAGGAATTAGGCGTAGAAGCCAAAGTGCTGCACCCTGATACGGAAAAAGCCCTGAGCCAAATGGCATGGTCAGGTAACGTGCGTCAGCTAGAGAATACCTGCCGCTGGCTCACCGTAATGGCTGCCGGTAAAGAAGTGCTGCCGCAAGATCTACCAGAAGAACTGTTTGTTTATGACGATGACGCACCGCAACGCCATGATTCGCCGAACTTTGATGGTAATTGGGCAACATTATTAGAAAAATGGGCAGAGAACGCGTTGATCGAGGGAAAAACTGATTTACTTTCCGAAGCGCAGCCAGAAATGGAGCGCGTACTGTTAACCGTTGCGCTGCGCCACACTCACGGGCATAAGCAAGAAGCGGCACAACTGCTCGGTTGGGGACGCAACACCTTGACACGCAAATTAAAAGAGTTGGATATAGAGTAACGGCGGCTGTCAGGAGTTCATCGCGGTCACTCTTTATCAATATGAATTCTTGATATGCTTTTGCTTATTTTGCAACCAATAGCATATTTTTTATGCGAAACTCTGATATTCTTAGCCCCGATTTATACCCGATAGCGTTCAAAATAATGGACATAAAATAACAATAATATGAGGAATGGCTATGCCGGAACATTTAACCTCACTGTTTAATTTCAGTTCAGAAATCAGTGCGATGACAGGACAATCCCCGCATACCGCATTTGCAGCGGTATTGTGTGTGGTTATGTTTGTTTTGTTTTCGTGAGATTAAATTTAATTGCGTTGATTTCACGGAAATACAGCGGGCGGCAGGTTGCCGCCCCTACGGTTTTTACGTGATTCTGTGTTGATAATTTTTTGGATTACCTAATCTGAATTTTAGATAACTTGCTGTATTGTTATGATAAATTTCAAAAAATCATGTCATTTTTCGTAGGGGCGACAACCTGTCGCCCGTGAAACCCACGGTGAAATCAACAATTAAATCACCCTTGAGAATTGTTGCCGTCTTGCCTGCTGCCGCAAATAAATATCAAAACACATACAAATATTACGGATCAACAAGCGTCCTTTCCCTGTCACTTGAATACCGTTGTCATCAACGGTGACTAAGCCGTCTTTTGCCAGCGGAGCAAGGAGTTTCAGATCTTCGGCAAAATATTCGGCAAACTTAATGCCGTGCATTTGCTCAATCGGCGCGTATACCAGTTGGAAATTGCAGATCAGCGTTTTAATCACATCACGGCGAATACAGTCATCTTCAGTCATGGCGAGACCTTTCCATAACGCATTGCCCTTTTCTGCCACGCTGGTGTAATAGGCTTTTAGATCTTTTTGGTTTTGGGCGTAAGTATCGCCAATCATGCTGATAGAGGAAACGCCTAAGCCCAGCAAATCGCTGTCACCGTGTGTGGTATAGCCTTGAAAGTTACGATGCAAATGCCCTTCGCGTTGGGCGATCGCCAGTTCATCATCAGGGCGTGCAAAGTGATCCATACCGATAAACTGATAACCGTCTTCCGTCAGAGAAGTGATAGTTTCTTGCAGAATTTCCAGCTTTTCATTCGCCGATGGCAAATCATGATCTTTAATCTTCATCTGTGCAGCAAAACGGCTTGGCAAATGGGCGTAGTTAAAGACACTCAGGCGATCCGGCGCAAGTTCTGCCACACGGCGTAGCGTGAACGCAAAACTTTCTGGCGTTTGCTTCGGTAAACCGTAGATCAGATCGATATTAGTGGAACTAAAACCAAGCTCTTTAGCGCGTTTAATCAAGGCAAAGATAAACGCTTCATCTTGTTCGCGGTTCACCAATTGCTGAACTTCTTTATTAAAATCCTGCACGCCCATACTCATGCGGTTAAAACCCTCCGCACGCAGATGATCGAGAATATCCAGCTCAATATCACGCGGATCGAGTTCAATCGACACTTCCGCTTCCGGCAGGAAATTAAAATGCTGACGCAACATGCCGTTTAACCGGCTGATTTGCTGTTTATTCAGATAAGTCGGCGTACCGCCGCCCCAGTGCATCTGAGAAACATGGCGATGGGCAAACAGCGGCGCACGGTTTTTGATTTCCTGCTCCAGCACATCAAGATACTGCTCTACTTTATGCCCGTGACGCGTCACGATTTTATTACAACCGCAGAAGTAACAAAGTTTGTGGCAGAACGGAATATGAATATAAAGAGAAAGAGGACGAGAGGGATAACGCGCTACCGCAGCTAAAAAATCGCTTTCACCATATTGTTCGCTGAATTCCAGCGCTGTTGGGTACGATGTATATCTTGGACCCGAATAGTTATATTTCTGAATAAGGGTCAGATCCCAGTCAATCAACTGCACAGACATTTGCTCACTCCAATTTGTTGCTAATTTTCCCCGCTGTTTATTATTTTTTATTGTGCTGTTTATGGGGTGTTGCGGGATTCATAGGAAACGATGTGCACATCGCCTCCTACAAATAAAAATCTATTAACCTATTATTCTCGCCATTTCATAATTTATAAACTCATTATTTTGGCGTATTGGTTTTCAGTAATTTGATAATATCTTCTTTCGCCGCAGATTCATCATCGGTTTGATCATCATCGTCATCACCTAAATCAATACCTAACTTCTCCATCAGCTCATCAATACGATCAAGAGTATTATCCACGTACTCCTGCTCTTCGCCTGATAACGTTTTACCATCATCAATCGCGTCTAACAGTTGATTTAAACGCTCGTCATTTTCCAGCAAAGCGAGTTGTTCTTCCGGAGAAATTTTCGGCGGTTTTGGCGCTTTGATGACTTTTGGCTTGGCGACCGCTGGCTTATTGCCTTCAACAATTAACGGCACGGGTTTTTTACTGCCGATACGCGGATCTTTTGCCGTCGCATTCCCGTTACTGTTTTTGCCAGATTGAGACTCGACGTTAGTACGCGCGCCAGCAACATGACCACGATGTTTTTTCTCACGCTTACGCGCCCGTGATTCTGCTTCGATGTCTTCGCGGCTTTTACGTTTGGTTTTGGCGGTTTGACTACTGTCTTTTGCGGCATTTGGGGACGACTTCATAACGAATTCTCTAAAATGGAGATATTGGGCTGGAATCTAGCAGAAACAAAGAAAAAAGGCGACAGAGTTATCTGCCGCCTTAATCTTAAATCTAAAGGAATGTAATTCCTAATCTCTTCCATGTAAACAAACAACGTCCGTGTTTATCCTTTTGCTATATGTCGATCCTTGAGGAGTATCCTTGTATCTCGTCACTGAGAATAGTCAATCATCCTTGCTGCTTTCCTTAGCTGCTCTTCCTGAGCTACGTTCCACGTATCCTTAATATCCCTATTCATGCCACTACCTTGTGACAAGTGACCTAAACCCTTTAAGCCATTTTTCAAAGAAACTACATCGTCGAAACTACATCGTCCTGATGTTCTTCCAAGAAAGGTTCACTTCCTGTGAATCTCTGTCTTACCCTGTCTCTTTGTTGGTGTGTACTTTACGTGATTAGATTATTTCGACAAGAGACTTACAGCGAAAGGAAAGAGTATCGACATTAGATTAAAAAAATAACTAACTGATAATAAAAAAGATAAAAAATAAAACTCCAGCAAAAAGCCGATATTGCCCCACGTAGCTATGGCAAATGTCTCACACGGTTTACATGGCATAATCGCACACCGCAATTACCGACAGCGAAAAATTCGCTCTTTATCACAGCTACGCAGTATAATCGCCAGCCAATTAACTCGTGGAGACGAACGTTTTGACTCTGAAAAATTTTAACTATCACAAGACGCATTTCGTCATCAGCGCACCGGACATCACCCATCTGCCCGCGGATATGGGTATTGAAATCGCTTTTGCCGGACGCTCTAACGCCGGTAAATCCAGTGCGCTGAATACGTTAACCAATCAAAAAAATCTGGCACGTACCAGTAAAACGCCAGGACGTACTCAGCTTATCAACCTGTTTGAAGTCGAAGAAAACCTGCATTTAGTGGATTTACCGGGCTACGGCTATGCCGAAGTGCCGGAAGAGATGAAACGCAAATGGCAGCGAGCATTAGGCGAGTATCTGCAAAAACGCGAATGTCTTGGCGGATTGGTGGTGCTGATGGATATTCGTCACCCATTAAAAGATCTCGATCAGCAGATGATTCAATGGGCGGTAGACGTTAATCTGCCGGTACTGTTACTGCTGACTAAAGCCGATAAACTGGCTTCCGGCGCGCGCAAAACCCAGTTAAACATGGTGCGTGAAGCAATCCTGCCTTTTCAGGGGGATATTCAGGTAGAAGCATTCTCTTCCCTGAAAAAAATTGGTGTGGATAAACTGCGTATCAAACTAGATGAATGGTTTAACTTGCCGTTTAACAGTGACGGCGACGAACCAGATGCCAGCGAAGAAGCACCAGAAGAGTAAAGTAATTCTGCCGATTTTTCTTGTAGGGCTGCGATAACCTGCTGTATTATCACAATAAATCTAAAACAATTATGTCATTTTTCGTAGGGGCGACAACCTGTCGCCCGTGAAACCTACGGCGTTGTTGCTTCGGGCGGCAGGTTGCCGCCCCTACATTTTTTACGTAATTCTGTGTTAATAATTTTTGTATTACCTAATCTGAATTTTAGATAACCTGCTGTATTATTACGATAAATTTCAAATAATTATACAATTTACCGTAGGGGCGACAACCTGTCGCCCGTAAACCCACGGCGTTGTTGATTCGGGCGGCAGGTTGCCACCCCTACACTTTTTACGTAATTCTGTGTTAATAATTTTTGTATTACCTAATCTGAATTTTAGATAACCTGCTGTATTATCACGATAAATTTCAAATAATTATGTCATTTTTCGTAGGGGCGACAAACCTGTCGCCCGTAAACCCACTGCGTTGTTAATTCGGGCGGCAAATTGACGTTCCTACAAATCTCAACGTATTAATTTTTCATCACCAGCCTGTTATTCATCTCTGTTTTTTGTCGGTTAAAACTATTCTTTAATAATTAACCAGTTATCTGTATTTTTAGCTGAAACGTTTCATTTTTATGTAAAAAAATTACATAACAACCTTTTTTTGTGATGCTCGTCGCGCAATAAAACTTATTTTGTTGTAATTTTCTTACAAAAAGGACTTTGAGCTGTTAAATAAATGGAGTAGAGTTAGCGGCGTAGGGTACAGAGGTAAGATGTTCTATTTTTCAAACCTGTAATAGGATTGGCTTTATATTAGCCGCCCCGTTCAATTGAACGGGGCGTTTTTTTTATCTAAAAAACTTCAGGCTTGGATAGAAAAATAGCGAAATAATAGATTAATTTATTGATAATAAATAATAATTTTCACGAACTGCAATCTGCTGCCTGAATTAACAACGCGGTGGGTTTACGGGCGACAAACTGTCGCCTCTACGCAAAAAATATTAGTGAGCTTCGTCCCAATTCATACCCGTACCCACATCAACTTTCATTGGTACGGTCAAACTAACGCACTGCTCCATCAACTGACGAATGGTTTCACCAGCGCTTTCCAGCACAGATTCATGCACTTCAAACACCAATTCATCGTGTACCTGCATAATCATGTGGACTAATGGCTGTTCTTGCTGCTCTAACCAGGCATCAACAGCGATCATAGCGGTTTTGATAATATCCGCGGCTGTACCCTGCATTGGGGCGTTAATTGCTGCGCGCTCTGCACCTTTACGGCGCATTCCGTTGCTGGCTTTAATATCCGGCAGATATAAACGGCGACCGAACAGCGTTTCAACATATCCTTGATCTGCTGCCTGCACGCGGGTGCGTTCCATATACGCCAGCACGCCCGGATAGCGCTCAAAATAGAGATCCATATAACGCTGTGCTTCGCCGCGCGCGATCCCTAGCTGGCGCGCGAGACCAAACGCACTCATGCCGTAAATCAAACCGAAGTTAATCGCTTTGGCGCTGCGGCGCTGTTCGCTGCTGACTTGTTCCAGAGGAATGCCAAATACTTCTGCTGCCGTCGCGCGGTGAATATCTTTACCCTGCGCGAACGCATCTAACAAGCCTTTATCAGCAGAGAGATCCGCCATAATGCGTAACTCAATCTGCGAATAGTCGGCTGCCAGAATGCGATAGCCTTGCGGCGCAATAAATGCCTGACGAATTCGACGCCCCTCGTCATTACGCACCGGAATATTTTGCAGATTAGGATCGCTGGACGATAAGCGCCCTGTTGCCGTCACCGCTTGATGATAAGAAGTATGCACGCGCCCTGAAACCGCATTGATCATCTGCGGCAATTTATCGGTATAAGTGGATTTCAGTTTTGCTAAACCGCGATATTCCAAAATCACTTTTGGCAGCGGATAATCCAGCGCCAGTTCCGCCAGCACTTCTTCATTGGTTGACGGCGCACCGCCCGGCGTTTTCTTCAAAACCGGCAGCTTGTGCTTTTCGTAGAAAATGGTTTGCAGTTGTTTGGTAGAAGAGAGATTAAACTCCTCGCCTGCCAGTTCGTATGCCTGCTGCTCCAGCTCGTGTAAACGTTCGGTTAGCTCGATGGAGTGTAAGTTTAAAATCTGGCTATCGATCAGAACGCCTGTACGTTCGATTTTAGATAAAATCGGCACCAGCGGCATTTCAATCGTCTGGAATACTTTTTTCAGCCCGTCATGCTGCTGTAGTTGTTGCCACATCACCTGATGCAGTTGCAGCGTGACATCGGCATCTTCTGCGGCATAAGGACCTGCTTGTTCAATGGCAAGCTGATTAAATGTCAGTTGATTCTTGCCCTTGCCTGCCAGCTCTTCAAAGCTGATAGTTTTATGATGCAGATAACGATTTGCCAGACTATCCATATCGTGACGACCTGCCACGCTGTCCAGTACATAAGATTCCAGCATGGTATCAAAAGCAATGCCGCGCAACTGAATGCCGTAACGCGCCAGCATACTTTGGTCGAATTTGAGATTTTGCCCGATTTTCAGTGCAGTTTCGCTTTCCAGCAGCGGCTTGAGATCTGCCAGCACTTCATCACAACTTAATTGCTGCGGCGCGCCAATATAATCATGACCAAACGGCACATAAGCAGCTTTGCCCGCTTCAATAGCAAAAGAAACACCGACCAGATGAGAGCTCATGTAATCGAGACCATCGGTTTCGGTGTCAAAAGCAAACAGTTCAGCTTGTTTTAACTGGGTTAACCAGCGATCAAAATGTTCTCTTTCCAGAATAACTTCGTAGCCATCTTGCGATAATGTCGCTGAAACTTCGGGTGCAGCAGCGGCAGCTTGATAAGCCGCTGGCGCAGGTTTGCTGCTGATACTTTTCGCCGTATTTTTCAGCGTACCGGTATTTTCCAGCTCCGCCAGCCAGCGTTTGAATTCATAACGAGAGAACAGCTCGCGCAAAGTATCGACATCAGGATCGCGCAGGCTGAGATCGTCCTCTTTAACATTCAGCTCAACATCGGTTTTGATAGTTGCCAGTTTGTAGGACAGATAAGCCGCGTCTTTGTGCAGTTCCAGCTTAGGCGCTAACGTTTTAGCGCCGCGAAAACTCAATCCGGCAATTTTATCCAGTTGGCTATACAGTGAGTCCAAACCGCCTAAACCTTGCAACAAGGCTTGCGCGGTCTTTTCACCGACACCGGGAACGCCGGGAATGTTATCGGAGGCATCGCCCATCAGCGCCAGAAAATCGATAATCAATTCCGGCGGAACACCATATTTCTCGCAGACTTCTTCCGGTCCTAATATCGAGTTATTCATGGTATTGATCAGCGTCACTTGCGGCGTTACCAACTGCGCCATATCTTTATCGCCGGTACTGATCAGCACATCACGACCTTTGGCAGCAGCTTCTTTTGCCAGCGTGCCGATCACATCATCAGCTTCAACGCCAGCAACCACCAGCAGCGGAATTCCCATCGCCGCAACCATTTTATGCAATGGCTCAATTTGCAGGCGCAAATCGTCCGGCATCGGCGGGCGGTGAGATTTATATTCAGCAAACAGCTCATCGCGGAACGTTTTCCCTTTCGCATCAAACACCACCACAATGTGGCTTGGCTGGCATTGAGCAATCAGACTACGCAACATATTCAATACGCCGTACATCGCCCCCGTCGGGCAGCCCTCTTTATTTGTCAGTGGTGGAAAAGCGTGAAAAGCCCGATAAAGGTAAGAAGAGCCGTCAACGAGGACTAATGGATTTTCTGCGATTTTAGCCATAAATAGATTCTTTGCTGTTTGTTCCATGAATGAGGTTAAGAATGCCATAGACGAAGCCAAGAGACGAACAGCTTCTTGGATTTTTATCCGCACTGCTTCACCGGAAGTATATTTATTAACCAGCGAAAAAGTGGTTTATTTCGATATAAAAAACTGTGGATAAGTCTGTGATTAAAAGTAAGTTAAGATTATACAACAACGAGATAACAATATTTTCATTAAAATAAACATTAAGAAATCAATAACATATATATAAATGGATTATTTATAGTTCATCTCGTTCAAGATCTTCATCTGTGGATATTTGATTTATCAGTAATAAATATCTGTCAAGAGCCGCAGCCTCATTTCCTTAAAATTAATTAAATTATTTTAATGGTAAAACAGATAACAGCGTGTTGCTCTGATACTTTCGCTTATCTCGATAGATTTAAGTAATAAAAGATTAAATTTATAATAATTAATCCTGATTTCTGCATAACTATTCTTCATTCTGATAACGAGTAAATTTTGCCCTCGAAACGTGAAGAATATAGCGCAGATTTAGCTTATTACTCTAATTCCCGCTTCTGCTACTCTGCGCGTTCACGTCAGGTCAGGCTTGGAGCTGCAAAAATTTGGCTTTCTGTTAGAATTAGCCAAATTTTATACCTAACAGATTTTGCGATGACGGGTTTCAATGACGGATAACAGTCATTTTGCTGAAACCTTAATTTCAATAATAAAGAAAGCACAACATGCCAAAATTGTTCGCCCCGATTATTTTTTTGATAACAACAATATTGACCATTGTCTTCACTATCCTTTGTTCTGTACCGATGGTGATCGCGGGTATGGTGAAACTGCTGTTACCCTTTCGGGCGGTCGGTTTGAGCGTTGCGGCATTCGGTAACTTTATGATGTGGTGCTGGTGCTGCTCACTGGCATTTATCCTGACGGTGACAAATCGTATCACTTGGGATATTCAAGGCGCGGACGAACTCAATAAGCACAATTGGTATCTGTTAATCAGCAACCATAAAAGCTGGACGGATATTGTCACACTGTGCGTGGTAATGCGAAACCGAATCCCTGCAACTAAATACTTTTTGAAACAGCAGCTATTTTGGGTTCCTTTTATTGGTATCGGCTGCTGGGCGCTGGATATGCCCTTTATGCGCCGCTATTCCCGTACCTATCTGTTAAAACACCCGGAAAAGCGCGGCAAAGACATTGAAACCACGCGCCGTTCTTGTGAGAAATTTCGTGATTACCCGACAACTATCGTGAATTTTGTTGAAGGTTCACGTTTTACCGAACAGAAAAAAGTACAAAGCCACTCCCCTTATCAAAATCTGTTACCGCCAAAATCTGCCGGAATTGCGCTGGCGCTGAATATTCTCGGTATGCAGTTTGATCGTATCCTCAACGTAACGCTTTTTTATCCTGATAATGCCGAAAAACCGTTTATTGATTTGCTCTGCGGTCAGATGAAACGCATCGTAATACGCATCGAAACTCTACCGATCGATGATTCGCTGCGCGGCGATTATCTGAATGATAAAACCTATAAACGCCAGTTCCAGCAATGGCTGGCAGATATTTGGACGCAGAAAGATCAGCAGATCGAACGGTTAAAACAGCAATTTTTGGGGAAAGGTAATATTTAGCGGCGGCAATCTTTCGCCTCTGCGAAAAATAATATATCTATCCCATACAAAATCGATCGGAGCGGTATGCCTGAACGTGAACGCTCGGTTAAACTGTTTTCATCTATACTCATTTCATATTTAAGCGTTATTTTATAAGTACCACTCGTCAGCTTTCGGCTGCCGTCCCTCCATAGAGGGGAATTATTCTTATTTAAAATTAAACATCACAACACAGGACAGACACCGATGTTACAACCTCTCGTTATTGGCAAAAGCAATGAGTTAGAGCTGGCGATTTTACCGGCGCTGGCAAATCGGCATGGATTAATTACCGGCGCGACCGGTACAGGGAAAACCGTTACGCTGCAAAAGATGGCAGAAAAATTCTCCGGCATTGGTGTTCCGGTCTTTCTGGCTGATGTAAAAGGGGATTTATCCGGTATCGCTGCCGCAGGTGTAATGAGCCCTAAACTACAATCGCGCCTAGATGCGCTGCATGTAACAGATTGGCAATCCGCCGCTTGCCCTGCGGTATTCTGGGACGTATTCGGCGAAAAAGGGCACCCTATACGTGCGACGGTTTCGGATATGGGACCAACATTATTAACACGTTTGCTGAACTTAAATGATGTTCAATCTGGTGTTCTGCAACTGGTATTTAAAATCGCCGACGATAATGGCTTATTGCTGCTGGATATGAAAGATCTGCGTTCAATGGTGCAGTTTGTCGGCGATAACGCCAAACAGTTCCAGACGCAGTACGGCAATATTTCCAGCGCTTCAATCGGCGCAATTCAACGCGGTTTACTCACGCTGGAGCAACAAGGCGCTAATAGCTTCTTTGGCGAACCAATGCTGGATATTTTCGACTTGATCAAAACTGATGCTAATGGTCAGGGAACAGTGAATATTCTGGCTGCGGACAAGCTGTATAACCAACCGCAACTGTACGCAGTATTCCTGCTTTGGCTGATGTCCGAACTGTTTGAGCGCTTGCCGGAAGTAGGCGATATGGAGAAACCTAAAATGGTGTTCTTCTTTGATGAAGCCCATCTGCTGTTTACCGACGCGCCGCCAGCGCTGTTGCAGAAGATCGAGCAAGTAGTGCGTCTGATTCGCTCTAAAGGCGTTGGTATCTACTTTGTTACCCAAAATCCGCTGGATATTCCTGATAATGTGCTTGGTCAGTTAGGCAATCGCGTACAACATACTTTGCGTGCGTTTACACCGCGCGATCAGAAAGCGGTGAAAACGGCGGCAGAAACCATGCGCCCGAATCCGGCATTTAATGCCGAAATGGCGATCACTGAACTGGGCGTCGGCGAAGCATTAATCTCTTTCCTTGATGAAAAAGGCACACCGAATATTGTACAGCGCGGATTTATTATCGCGCCGAATTCCCGCATGGGTGCGTTAACGGATAGCGAGCGCAACGGTCTTATCAATCATTCGCCGTTATATGGTCGCTATGAAGAGATGATCGATCGTGAATCAGCTTACGAGAAACTCACCGCCGGTTACACGCTGGAGCAAGGCAGCAGCGCAGAGAAAAGCAGTGCTGCACCAAGCACTAAAGATACCTCAAGCCAGCAAAAACCAGGCGAAAATAGCAGCGACGGCGGTTTACTCGGCAGCCTCAACGAAATTCTGTTTGGTAGCACAGGTCCGCGCGGCGGTAAGAAAGATGGTTTAGTACAAACGGCAGCGAAATCCATGACGCGCCAGGTCACTAATCAGATTATTCGCGGCATTCTCGGCGGTATTTTGGGCGGCAGAAAGCGATAGTTTTGTGTTGTATAGCAGGAATTCAATTAATTAACCTAAGGTTAATTAATTGATAATAAATAATAATTCGTAGGGGCGGTTGTTAACCGCCCGTTGGTTGCACAGCGGTTTATACGGGCGTCAGGTTGACGCCCCTACGCAAAACAATACGGCAATAATACAGAATGATGTCAATATGAAATAACATAAAAACAACAATAACCGCATGAAAAAAAACAAAAATCGTGTAGGGGCGGCAATCTGCCGTCCGTTGATTTCACAATAGTTTAGCGGGCGGTTAACAACCGCCCCTACACAAAAATCATATATAATTATCTGAAAGTTATCGTAATAATATAACTTCAAACAACCATCAAACAATCACCAACGGCGCAGCCGCATCAGCTTCAAACCAATCAGCATTCAGTTCAGAAATTTTGGTGACAGAAGTAACCATTTCACCAAGATGTTGATGGATTGCGTTTTCCGCTGCATCAGGATCTTTGCTCTCTAATGCCTGATAAATTTGGTAATGCTGGTCAATCAGGCTTTCTGGCGGTGAAACGTTGGCAAGACTCATAAAACGCACGCGATCCATCGTTGCCTTAATATTTTCAACAGTTTCCCATGCCAGCGGGCAATTGACGATTTGGGTAAACGTGCGGTGAAATTCATCGTCCAGCTCTAAAAATTCTTTCACCCGTTTATTCTTCGCAGCCAACTCCTGACGATGAAGATTGTGCTTTAACTGCATCAGATATTCCGGCGTCATCGCTAATGCAGCACGGCGGATAATCGCGGTCTCTACCGCTTCACGAATAAAACGCCCGTCAGATACGCGCTTTGCCGAGATTTTCATCACAAACGTTCCGCGCTGCGGCAATATCTGCACTAAACCGGTTTCCGATAATTTAATAAACGCTTCGCGCACCGGCTGGCGGGACACATTAAAACGCGTGGAGATCTCTTTTTCCGATAGCAGCGTACCTGGCTGAATAGTGCAATCGACAATTTCCTGCCGCAACAAACGATATATCTGTTGATTAACAGGTTCATTGGTCGTGAATGGATAAGCGATAGCCATGAAGATTGATGCTCTTACGGTAGTGAGAAACTGCAATCATCATAGCGGTTTTTAGCTTTTTTTTCGCTAAGATTCTTAATGAGATGGCTACTTTTTGACTCACCTGATTAAGTAACAATGGTTTGAATAAGGAAATGATGAGAATAATCGGTTAGTAGATTGATAATAAATAATTTGTAGATACCGTCTTGCCAAATGATTGGCAAAACGGTATCTACGCAAAAATCGCATAATTATTTAAAATTTATCGTAAAAATATAACTTATTATCCAAAGCTCAGGTTAAATAACATTACTCACAGCCCATAAAACAAAACCTCCGCAAAAGCGAAGGTTTGTTATCAATCAAGATGGCTAACGTCTTAGTGACTGCAACCGCAACCACCGTGACCATGACCGCCGCAGCCGCCGTGACCATGTTCATGATCGTGGTCATGCCCGTGATCGTGGCCGCCACAACAGCTATCACCGTGACCACCGCAGCAACCATCTTCACCGTGATGATGATCATGTTCGCCGTGTACGTGACCATGTTCCAGCTCTTCTTCTGTTGCTTCGCGGATTGCCACAACTTCAACATTGAAGTTCAGGTTTTGACCAGCCAGCATGTGATTACCGTCAACCACAACATCATCATCACCGACTTCGGTAATTTCTACCGGTACAGGACCTTGATCGGTATCCGCTAAAAAGCGCATACCCACTTGCAGTTCATCAACACCCATAAACACATCTTTCGGGACGCGCTGAACCAGCGCTTCGTCATAGCTGCCGTAAGCATCATCTGCCGGAACAAACACATCAAAACGATCACCTACACTATGATTTTCCAATGCTTTTTCTAAACCTGCGATCAGAGAACCATGTCCATGCAGATAGTCCAACGGCGCACTCACCGGAGACTCATCAACTAATACACCGTCTTCTGTACGAACCTGATACGCCAGACTGACCACAAGATCTTTTGCTACTTTCATGATTACTCCTATCGTTAATCCTTAATTTTCGCTGATTGTAGCCGAAATCAACGGCGCTGTACTCATCGGGATAAAAATTTCGGCAACTTTATGCTATTTAATTTGCCCTGATAGTGAGTGATAAACGAACTATTTCCCCCTGTAGAGAGGCATTTTTACATCACTCTAACGTATCCTGCTTAATCTCCATCTCGCTATCGTCCAGATCCCAATCTTCCGCTAATTTACTGTCATGTTCGATTTCAAGCTGGAACAGATTTTCCAGTTCGCGCCGTGCTTCGGCAACGCGGGAAACTTGCTGCACATCACCGGTACGATTCGGCACTAATTCATGCAGCATACTTTCATCTAAGCGTTTGAAATATTGCTGGGCGCGATAGGCTTGATGCGGGTGCATACCTAAATCAACTAACGTTTTCCGACCGAGATCCAACGCACTAAAAAATGTTTCGCGGGAGAACAATTTCACACCGGCATTTAACAGCTCGTGAGCTTCAACACGCCCTCTGGCGCGCGCCAGAATAGATAAATTCGGGAAGTATTGCTGGCAAAGATGGACAACCGTCATCACTTCTTCCGGCGCATCACTGGTAATCACAATCGCTTTGGCTTTTTCCGCGCCCGCCGCGCGCAGCAAATCTAGCTGCGTTGCATCACCGTAATACACTTTGTAGCCGTGACTGCGTAAAATGCCCACCTGACTGACATCATGTTCAAGCACCGTAATACGGATCTGATTTGCCAGTAACAACCGCCCGACAACTTGCCCGAAACGTCCAAAACCCACCACAATCACTTGCGGTTCGTCGTCCTCAACATCAGGCTGCTGATGATTTTCTTCCGTTGGGTTGTAGCGATGCGCCAGAATCTTATCTACCACTTGCATCAGTAATGGCGTCGTCATCATTGAGATCGTCACTACCACCAGCAACAGCGCGATTTGTTCTGCGTCGAACAGCCCTTGCGATTGCGCGGCAGCAAACAACACAAAAGCAAATTCCCCGCCCTGACTTAATACCGCGGAAAATTGCAAACGCTCAGAGCGATTAATATGAAAGAAACGCGCCAGTCCGTACAACACCACGGCTTTTACCAGCAGCAGCACACAAACCCAGAGCAACACTTGCAGAACGTGAGAATAGAAAACGCCGAGATTTAGCACCATGCCAACGGAGATAAAAAACAGTCCCAGCAGCAATCCTTTAAAGGGTTCGATCGCCACTTCCAGCTCATGCTGATATTCACTTTCCGCCAACAGCACACCGGCAAGGAACGTTCCCAACGCCATTGAAAAACCGATTGTCTGCATCAGCATTGCAGCACCTAATACCACTAACAACGCAGTCGCAGTAAACACTTCGCGCACGCCCGATGCAGCAACATAACGGAAAATCGGTCTTAACAGATAACGGCACGCCAGCACCAGAACGACAATTCCGCCGATTTTACTGACGATAGTCAGCCAGTCTGCGCCTGCTCCGCCTTTACCGGCTAATATCGGTACTAATGCTAATGCCGGAACCACTGCCATATCCTGAAACAGTAATACAGCAAAACCCGCTTGCGCGCCGTCACCGCGCATTCCTTTCTCTGCCATCAACTGCAACGCCATCGCGGTTGATGACATGGACAAACCGATCGCCGCGATCACCGCCGCAGATACGCTAAATCCTGTCCAGTGCAGCAATCCGCACAAGATCGCCGTAGTAATTAACACCTGCGCCGTACCTAAACCAAAAATCGGTTTACGCATTTTCCACAGTTTGGCAGGATTCAGTTCCAGCCCGATAACAAACAGCAGCAGCACTACGCCCATTTCGGAGAATTGCAGAATCTCTTCCACATCATTGATGAGCTTCAATCCCCAGGGACCAATAGCAATACCCGCGATCAAATAACCCAACACCGCGCCGATACCTACGCGCCGCGCCAGTGGCACTGCGATCACCGCCACCGCCAGAAAAACTAAAACAGCAATAAGATGTGATGAGTTTTCCATTATTGCTCCCCCTCTTTTGCTGGTTGATTTTCCGCAACGGCACTGTCTACTGGCTGACTAAGCCAATCGGCGTATTTCACGGCATATTGCTGTAATACATCGTCTTCAAGACGACGTGCATGATAAATCATCAGCGGTTCAACCCATTGCATATGGCAAGTTGTTGCCATAATGCGAAACGGCAATAAAACATCGGACAGAGCGAAACCGATCATGCCGTTGGGTTGATAGCTATGTTCGGCAAATCCTGCCGTCACCACTAAACGCAAGCGCTTTCCAGCCAGTGCTTTCGCGCCGTCGCTACCGGCAAAACGCAAACTCAACACCTGATCGATCCACTCTTTCATCAACGCAGGGCAAGCAAAAGTCTGAATCGGAAACTGAAAGACAATCGTGTCAAACTCTTTCAGCAATTGTTGCTCGTAATGAACATTAATAAAAAAATCAGGATAATAAGCGTACAAATCACGCACCGTCACATTCTCTAAATTTCGGACAACTTTAAGTAACGCTTTATTGGCGACCGAACGCTTTGGCTCAGGGTGAGCAAACAGAATCAACACCTTTGATAGTTGCGACATATCCGTTCCTTTGTAGCGGTGTTACTTAATAATGTTAAGTAACACGATGAAAAATCTCTATCTAAAAGAATAGAGCAAAAACTCACGCTTCATACCAAATGTGTTGCAGGCTGTTATTCAAATTATCTGAATAACCGATCAAACGCTTATCCTGCTAAAGCCGACACCACTTTTATGATAAGCTACGCCGATTCAATTTCAGCGTGATCAATGGACGGTCAGAACTGCGATATTTGTTATCGCGCTCGCCTCAAATAATGATCCATTCTGCTTCGATATTATTAATAAATTTATGATCATATTCTCTTCGTTACAAATTCGACGCGGCGTTAATGTGCTGCTGGATAACGCCACCGCGACCATTAACCCTGGTCAGAAAGTAGGGCTGGTCGGCAAAAATGGCTGCGGAAAATCCACGCTGCTGGCGTTATTAAAAGGTGAGTTTTCCGCCGATGGCGGCAGCGTCACAATTCCATCAAGCTGGTCGATCTCTTGGGTGAATCAGGAAACACCAGCGCTGGATATTCCGGCAGTCGAGTACGTAATCGACGGCGACAGAGAATATCGCCGACTGGAGCGCGAACTCGCCGCAGCCAACGAAAAGAATGACGGTCACGCTATTGCTACGCTGCATGGCAAATTAGATGCGATTCAGGCATGGACAATTTACCCGCGCGCCTCCAGCCTGCTGCACGGATTAGGCTTCTCCCAAGAGCAATTACAGCAGCCCGTCAGCGCGTTTTCCGGCGGCTGGCGTATGCGTTTAAATCTGGCGCAGGCATTGCTGTGCCGTTCTGATTTGCTGCTGCTCGATGAACCGACCAATCACTTAGATTTAGATGCGGTGATCTGGCTGGAAAAATGGCTGAAAAACTACGATGGCACGCTGATTTTAATCTCCCATGACCGCGATTTCCTCGATCCTATCGTCGATAAAATTCTGCATATCGAGCAGCAACAACTGTTTGAATACACCGGCAACTACACCTCTTTTGAGCGCCAGCGCGCAACCAAACTGGCACAACAGCAAGCGATGTATCAAAGCCAGCAGGAGAAAGTGGCGCATCTGCAAAGCTATATCGACCGCTTCAAAGCGCAAGCGACCAAAGCGAAACAGGCGCAGAGCCGTATCAAAATGCTGGAACGTATGGAGCTTATTGCTCCGGCGCATGTTGATAATCCATTTCGTTTTAGTTTCCGCACGCCGGAAAGTTTACCGAATCCATTGCTCCGCATGGAAAAAGTCAGCGCCGGTTATGGCGATAAAACTATATTGGAGTCGATTAAACTGAATCTGGTGCCAGGTTCACACATTGGTTTGCTGGGGCGCAACGGCGCAGGTAAATCGACGCTAATCAAGCTGCTGGCAGGCGAACTGCCGCCGCAGCACGGAGAAATCGGACTCGCTAAAGGCATCAAGCTCGGCTATTTCGCCCAACATCAATTGGAAACTTTACGCGCCGATGAGTCACCGCTGCAACATCTCAGCCGTCTTGCACCGAAAGAGTATGAACAGGCGTTGCGCGATTATCTCGGCGGTTTCGGTTTTCGCGGCGATAAAGTGACGGAAAATACCGGTTGTTTCTCCGGCGGAGAAAAAGCGCGGCTGGTGCTGGCGCTAATCGTCTGGCAACGTCCGAATCTCTTATTGCTCGACGAACCGACTAACCACCTCGATCTTGATATGCGTCAGGCGCTAACTGAAGCACTGATCGATTTCGACGGCGCGCTGGTGGTGGTTTCCCATGATCGCCACCTACTGCGTTCCACCACCGATGAACTGTATCTGGTGCATGATAAAAAAGTAGAACCGTTCGACGGCGATCTGGAAGATTACCAACAATGGTTGTCTGATCTGCAAAAACAAGATCCGCAAACCGAAGACGGTAATAACAAAGAAACTACGGCGAACAGCGCCCAAGCGCGCAAAGACCAAAAACGCCGTGAAGCCGACTTCCGCGCCCAAACGCAGCCAATCCGCAAAAAAATCGACAAACTGGATAAAGAGCTGGAAAAACTGGCAACACAACTAAGCGAGATCGAACAATCCCTCTCCGACAGCGCCATTTACGAAATTGCCAGAAAAGCCGAACTGACCAAGTTACTACAACAACAAGCCACGGTGAAAAACGCGCAGGAAGAAAGCGAAATAACGTGGCTGGAATTGCAGGAACAGTTAGAAACAATGACAGCAGAGTTTGAGACGGGGAATTGAGGTTTTTTTGGCAGTTGTTCGGCTTACTGAACAACTGCCAACATCAATACTATCTATCATTTCCACTAAGCAATGACTATATGTTAGTCTAACACTTAATATATTAAGTGACTCAATTATCAATTAAAAATCAATCATCTATAGATAAAATCGTATTTATTCTTGGTGTTCGTTTATGAACAGGACGATTTGAATTCCTAATGAGACGTGGTTTCACGAACGACTCAACACCTTCTGGAAGCCAAACTACTTCGCCATTATTCATGACATAATTTAAAGGTATCTTTGGATTATTTATATCTTTCCCACCATCGCTATACCATTTCTCCTCCCATTTCTTATAGAATGGCTCCATCTTATCTGGAGTCAATTTATAAATAACCTGAAGTTCAATATTCTTAAATGGTGCAAAATACCAATCAACTTTTCTATATTTTGCGATAATAGTAGGGTTCATATGATGATGAGTTGTAAATTGATGCTGTAATTCAATATTAACTGTTTTTATTTCATATTCATTGCCTTCAGCATCTATTGCATCATTACCCTCTCGTGCCCCATCTGTAGTCAAATCGAGGATCATCAATAATTGTAAATACTTTCCACCATTATCTTGAAAAATATCATCTATCTTATATTTTGATGCTAATTTTTGATATTCACGAATATAAGGGAATAATTCAATAAATTTTTCTTTATCTGATTTAGAAGCAGTATTAATCATCTGGATTTAGCAACTCTCTAATATCGACCCCAAGAGCAACAGCCAAACGTTCCATATTATCAACAGCAACATTACGCTCTCCACGTTCAACAGAACTAACATAAGTACGATGAAGATCGCACAAATCAGCAAGTTTTTCTTGAGAGATCCCTTGAGATAACCTGATTTTTCGGAGGTTATGTGCAAAATTTTGTCTGGCCGACATACTCGAAAGCTCTGAATAAATAAAGAGCTAATCTTCCATGCTTGACTTCTTTGAATCTACAGACTATAAGTTCCATTCGATTACAAAGATGATATACAGAGGAATTCAATGCCCTTACCAATATTTGATAGAAAACCATTATATAACACTAAATTAGGTGAAGCATATATTGCTGATTCATTAGAAATGCTCGCACAAATTCCAAATGAATCAGTCAATTTAGTAATGACCTCTCCACCATTTGCATTACAACGGAAGAAAGATTATGGGAATAGAGAACAGCATGAATACATTGATTGGCTAGCAGAGTTTGCCTCGTTAGTATATAACAAGTTAACACCTGATGGCTCTTTTGTAGTAGATTTAGGAGGTGCTTATCAGAAAGGTATTCCGATAAGGAGCCTATATAATTATAGAGTCCTTATTAAATTTTGTGATGATATTGGCTTCCATTTAGCTGAGGAATTTTTTTGGCATAATCCATCAAAGTTACCATCTCCAATAGAATGGGTTAATAAAAGAAAAATTAGAGCGAAAGACTCGGTTAATACAGTATGGTGGTTATCAAAAACAGAGTGGCCAAAAGCTAATGTGAGTAATGTATTAACAGAATATTCTGATCGTATGAAGAAACTTATTAAAGATCCAGAAGCCTACTACTCCCCAGCGAAGAGACCATCTGGGCATAATATAGGTTCATCATTTGGTAAAGATAATGGGGGAGCTATACCTTCTAATCTTTTACAAATATCTAACTCTGAAGCAAGTTCAAAATACCTTAAATTATGTAAAGAAATTGGGATAAAAGCGCATCCAGCACGATTTCCAGCCAAATTACCAGAGTTTTTTATACGACTTTTAACTGAACCAAACGATTTAGTAATCGATATTTTTGCTGGTTCAAATACTACTGGATACGTTGCAGAAAAAGAAGGGAGGCGTTGGCTTGCTTTTGAACAATTACCTGAATATCTTAACGCATCATTATTTCGATTTATGGAAAATGAATCTATTACTACTATCAAAAAAAAATATTTAGAGATATCTAATAATCCACTTAATTTAATTTAGTAATAATTTATATATTGAATTATTAGTTGGGGCTCTATATATAATAAAATTAAAAATCCAAGCAGAATCTTTAATTAACTAACATCATATTTGAATAAGAAAATGGCAATATGTTGATAACCCGTATGGGCGGCAACCTGCCGCTCGCATTAACAACGGTGGTGGGTTCACGGGCGACAGATTGTCGCCCTACAAGAAATTTTCTAAATAAAAAAAGAGCTTTCTGTTATTTAGAAAGCTCTTTTTAATAAATGTATTAATCGTTCAATTAAAAACTATATTTAATACCAATTATACCTTGCGTATCAGTATAAGAATTACTGCCAAACTGTTGCGCGATATTCAGCCAGCTCGTCAGGTTGTTATTCCATTTACCCTCGACACCGATTTTTATCTCGCCGAGATCTTTCGCACCTTTTTGTGAAGTTTTGATCTCATTCATCATCACCGCGTAATCTTCGGTATTGTGAATCCAGTTGGCTTCGATAAACGGTTCAAATTCACGATTTTTGCCGTTATCGATCTGATTGTGACCCTTAGCGTAAGTACGAATACCCAAGCGCGTCATCACATTATTATCAGTATCGTGCTTAATATAGGTTTTATTGCTTTCGCGGTGATCGTCAGCAGTCACGCCCAGCCAGAGAACTTGCGCTTTAGGTTGCAGCCAATAACTGCCGTTTTCATTTTCCCCCAGCTTAAAGGTATAACCGCCCTCGATTGATGCCGTCACGCCTTTTGATTTGTAGTTTTCGCTGGTTAGCTGTTCGCCGTGAACTTCGTTATCAAACCAGTTGTACAGTACCCAGCTATCAAGATAAGTGCCGGTTTTATCCGCTTCGTTGGCATACCAAGTGCCGTATAAGCCTGCGCTGTAACCATCAACCGTACCTTTGGAGGAGTAACGGGTTTTCGTTGAGTGACTGCGGCTATGGTTATTGGCATAACCCGCCATCAAGCCTAAATGATAGCGATCTAAGCCATCGCTGCTCCATTGCGCTAAATCACCGCCGATCTGCATTACATAACGATTACCGGTGGTGTTGATCTGGCTGCTGTCATCATGGAAACGATTGTGACCCGCGACATGACGCATCCACATACTGGTGACTTTCTGCTCGCCGGTCAATGCATCGGTGTATTGCGTTTCCCCTAAGCGATCATGCAGCCGAGTGATAAACATGGTATTTGATGCAGCTAAGTTTGCCAGATAACTTCCCGCTTCAGGACGATGCACCGGATTCGCTGGTTTTGGTATCACCGGAGCTGGCGCTGGCTTTTCTTCATCAGGCGCAGGATCTGGCTCTGGTTCTGGATTAGGTGCTGGATTAGGCGTTGGCTTCGGTATTGGATCGGGATTTGGCACCGGATCAGGATTGGGTTTTGGCTCCGGATCTGGCTTTGGTTTTGGATCTGGTTTTGGATCTGGTTTGGGATCAGGCTTAGGATCAGGTTTCGGCTCTGGTTCTATCTGGCTAAGATCCGAAATCAGATACCAGTTTTTCGCGTCCGCACCATCAATACTTTTACCTGAGCGCACAAAGTAATCATAAGCACCAGCAACAATACGCCGACTGTTGTTAAACGTACCAGCAGAATTGCCGCCAACTTTAACCAGTTCAATACCGTTGATGGTTTGAGCGCCAGCGCCGCCGATATTAGTGATCCACACATCAGTATCACCAGCGGTATCCCCTTTCACAACCAGCTTATCCGTGGCAGAAGCATCATCTTCCAGTACCGTGTTCAGCACTAACTTACCGTTATTACTGTTATAGTTACCCGCAACGGTCAGTGTTTTCGGGACAAACGCGAATGGATCGGTGAGATCGACAGGTTCAGCATATTTTAATGTCGCACCGTCGAGCGTCAGATTAGACAGCAAAGAATCTGCCGTCATAGTCCAGATACTATTTTCTCCGGCAATATTCAGATTGATTGTGCCGCTGTCAGTACCATCTTCATTGGAATTAGCCGCGCCGGTGAAGCGGCTACCATCGGTCATAGTCAGGTCGATTACACCGGCTTTCTGGGCGAATAAATCGCCAGTGACCAGATAAATACCAGAGGCAGCACTACCATCTGAATATTTCGAGCCAATAAAAGAATCTGTCCCTGACGCATACATGGCGTAACTGTTTTCGCCGCTAACGTTGATAGATGTATCGCCGGTTAAATAAACTTGCCCGCCGTTATAGTCTCTGCGATCGGTATAACCTGTACCCAGTAATTGGCACACAGTTCCGGGACATTTAAGAACATATCCATCTTCTGCGGCAATACCATGTGCGCCGGTATTGGTTGTCGTGATATGGGTATTACCTAATTCAATCACGCCCGTTTTATTGGCATAAACGGCATGAGCTTTTTTCCCTGAAGTGGAGATAGTGCTGTTATCGCCAAGAATCACTTTTGCAGAGGATAGCAGCGGAAGCGGATCAGTTTCACGATCACGATTGCCAGCATAAACGGCGTAACCTTTACCGGCAGACAGATTCGCGCCCGCACCTGCCGTACTAATTATTGTGCCCTGACCGAACGTAATGATTGTTGAACCCTTTGATGAAAGATTAGCCCGCACGCCAATACCGTTTTTTGAATAGATTTCTGCGTCATCAGCAATATTCACTTTGGCAGCACTAAGCGTTGTCGCATTGATACCATCACCAGAAGAGCCATTGGCATGAATAATCAGTTTGCCTGTCACATTAAGAATAGAACCGTTATTAGTACGTATCGCATCAGCAGCATTACCATTAGTGGTAATCGTCAAATTTTTAGCTGATTTACTGTTGCCATTGATAAAGACCCCGACACCATGAATATCCGATGCCCAGCCCCATTCTCCGCTTAGATCAATAACGACATTCTCAAAATCCAATTTAGCTTGATCATAAACGGTATAAGTACCGGTACAGGTATTAGTTATTCCATCATTGGTACAAGCGGCAGAGTCCGCTAAAACTTCGGCACTGGTTAATCCCAGTGTTGCTGCAACAATAACAAAAAGAATACGCGGTCTGGTTTTTAAATATTTTATTTTCATATTATTCATTTACTCCATATTTTCTCTACACCACAAAACCGTTATAACCATTACATAATGCTATCTGATAAATAATATTTACAATATATTACATTTGTTTTTCAGTATATTTCAGATTATTACTCTAAATATAATGTAGTGCGTAATGTTTTTAAGCTGGTTTATGCTAATATAATTAAAAAATTTAATCGGTGTGAGCTGATAATATAATGAGTAAATAAACTTACATTTATGATGTAGTTAAAAGAGTTGTATTTAAAATAAATAAATGATTAACGGAAAATGAAATAACATTTTCATTGAAAATAAGCAGTTAATTGGCAATAAGACAATCAACCGTACAAAAACGGTTAATTAACGGGCGGCAGATTACCGCCCTTGAGAATTATTATTTATTATCAATAGATTAATATTCTTATCCAAACCTGAGATTATCCGGCGTTAGCAGTGCATAAAATCCACTAAAACGAGCCGGAACACATCTCAATGCGATGTTCACGTAATACTTTGCATTTCAGGAGGAATCGGCGTTTAACACCAGGGATATAGGTTTGTACTAAATCATCGTTTTTAATCAAGATATACTCATCGCCGCTGCATGACATATTTTTATCTTCCACATACGCCAGCATATCGCGATCCAAACGCGGAGAACGTTCTCCTGATGGATTTCTGCCTGCGACGAAAAACACTTTGCAGCTATTCACTTCACCGAGAAAGCCCTCTTCCGGCGTTATAGTATTTTCTTCACCGCGCAGAAAATAAATCGAACCAATACCCATGATTAGTAAAGCAATAAGAGCAAAGAGACAGAGACGTTTTTTCATCTGCCATATTAATATAACATTTTGTTTTAACGTTAATTTTTCAGAATAAACCGGAATTAGTGGATTAACGGCAGGCAAGGAAGCTATATCCTGATCCTGACTACTCAGCGTAACGCGGTCATGCTCGTGTAAAGACGTAATGGCAATATAACCCTGATCTTCCTGAGCCGGATCAAGCACCTCTAATTTAATATTTTTCTTTAACACAAAGCCGACTTTAGGAACGGTAGTAATAAATTCATCATTAATACCTAATTCTTTGAGAGTACGTCTTAATTTACTGATATTTTGATTCAGATTATTGTTGCTAGCGACCATGCCATAGTCGTCCCAAACCTGCTTGAAAATAAATTTACGGCTAATCACTTCACCATAATTTTCAATAAATAACAGTAAAATACGTTTCGCAACACCAGAGAGCATAACCGTATTTCCATCTACGTTATCCCCTAAACCAAGCGTACTGGTGTCAGGCTCAAAAATCACTAGATCGTTAAATCTGAATTTTATGCCATTCACAAATCATTCCTTAATAAAATGCGGTTACCAATGCGATTCATTATTATTACATATTATAAATAAGAGTTAACTGATAATATGTGCCATCATAATTTAATGCGTTGCTATTTTTTATTTTCCCATGAAAAAACGAATAAATATAGCAATTATCCGTTATGTTCTGCTATTTTTAACACAAAGTTAACTTTTAAATGAGTTAACACCGAATATGATTACCATCATTATTATTTTCTTGCTATTAGCAAGAAGTTTATTCTGTTTATTTTAGCGTTTAGCTCCGCCATTAATACCGACAGTTATCTATTTTACCGTTAATTATCATTATTTTAATAAGTATCAAATAATTATAGTATTTATGATCTAACATAACGGGCGCTTAATCTATGTATATACCCCAAATAATTCAAGTTGCATCAAGGCGGCAAGTGAGCGAACGCAGCCAATTGTTTATCAATAAGAACAAGTTATCAATAAGAACAACATGCAGCTTGAAGTATGACGGGTATGGATTATCACCCGTATACGATAAATAACCTTATGATAAAAATTATCGGAGAGATGGAGAGATAATGAACCGCTTTGTTATCGCAGAGCCCCAAAATTGCACGGGTTGTAATACTTGCATGAGCGCATGCAGCGAAGCGCATAAAGCTGTGGGTTTACAGTCACTCCCGCGTTTAACCGTGATGAGAGATGCCGCCAGTTCCGCGCCGCTGCTGTGCCGCCACTGTGAAGAAGCGCCCTGCGCTAACGTTTGCCCTGTACAAGCGATCAAGCATCAGGATAACGCGATTATGCTTAATGAAAGCCTGTGTATTGGCTGCAAACTTTGCGTCATCGCTTGCCCGTTCGGTGCGATTACACCGAGCGGCAGTACGCCGGTAGCCGCACCAAACAGTTACCCGCGTTTTTCTCAAGCAGATGCTTATGCCCGTGAAGCCCGTACCGCGCTGGATAACAGCGATCTTGATCCTATGCTGGCATGGGCTGTAGGCGTGCGTCAGGTCGCAGTGAAATGCGATCTTTGCTCGTTTTTGCCGACTGGACCCGCTTGTGTCAACGCTTGCCCGAATCAAACCCTGTTTTTAGTTGATGAACGTGCGATTGCCCAGTCCGGCGCAGCAAAACGCCTTGCCATGCTGGAAGCCCTTTACGATACCAATCTTTTCGGACTTGAATCGACTGAACAACATACGGAGAGAAAATAATGGGCAATCCACTGCATTTGCTGTTTCTCTCCGTCATGATCTATCTGGTCGGTGCGATTTTACCGCCGCTGACCAGCCGCAATGAAAAGCAGATCATTAAGTTATCCGCTATTTGCAGTATCGCTGGCGGTACGTTTGGTTTGCTGGCTGCCGCACCGATTTTATCGGGCGCACCTGTGATACAGTTTGCGATTAATAACTCATTCTCCTTTTTTGCTCATTTTATGGTACGCATTGATGGGCTGGCAGCGTTTATGGTGATGATGATTTCGCTGCTGGTTATTGCTACCGCACTGTTTTCGGTTTGTTCCGCACAAGAATACATCGGCAAAGGCGCGCGATTTATGGGTTTCTTTATGAACCTGTTTATCGCCTCGATGGTGCTGCTGGTAGTGATCGACAATGCGTTTTACTTCTTAGTGCTTTTTGAAATGATGTTGCTGACTTCGTATTTTCTGGTGATCACCAACCAAGATGAAAAATCTGTCAGCGCGGGTTCGCCGTATTTTCTGACAGCACATTTCGGTATGGCGCTAATTATACTGGCGTTCTTTCTGCTGTATCAGGAAAGCAGCAGCATGGATTTTGACAGCTTCCGGCAGGCAAAACTTTCTGCGCCAATGGCATCAGCAGTGTTCCTGCTAGGCTTTTTCGGTTTCGGCGTGCAAGCGGGCATCATTTCGCTGCATAGCTGGTTGCCGCGTACTCAATCTGCCGCGCCATCGCACGTTTGTGCGTTAATGTCTGGCGTGATGGTGAAGATCGGCATTTTCGGCATGATCAAAATCAGCATTGATTTTCTCGGTGCTGCCAGCGCGTGGTGGGGGATTCTGGTGCTGATATTAGGTGCTATTTCGGCGGTACTCGGCGGAATATTTGCACTGGCGGAACACGATCTCAAAAGGCTGCTGGCTTATCATACTGTCGAAAACGTCGGCATTATTCTGATCGCTATCGGTGTCAGTATGGTTGGGATCGCTACTCAACACCCGACGCTTGCCGTATTGGGTATGCTCGGCGCACTGTATCATCTGCTCAATCATGCGGTATATAAAGGCTTACTGTTTCTCGGCGCAGGCGCGATTACGTATCGTCTGCACAGTAAAGATCTGGAATTAATGGGCGGACTGGCAAAACTGATGCCGTACACTGCTGTCTGCTTTTTTATCGGCACACTGGCGATCACTGCGCTGCCGCCGCTAAACGGTTTTGTCAGCGAATGGTTTACTTATCAATCGCTGTTTACGCTCAGTCTCGACGGATCACTTATCGCGCGTATCGTCGCACCGCTAGCGATCATCATACTTGCTATCACCGGCGCGCTGGCAGCGTTGTGTTTCGTAAAAGTTTACGGCGTCGGTTTTGCCGGAGCAGCACGCAGTGAGAAAGCCGCGCAAGCAAGGGAAGTACCGCTGCCGATGGTACTGGCAATGGTATTACTGGCGCTGCTGTGTCTTATGCTCGGTGTTGGCGCACCGCTGGTTTCACCGTTAATCGCTGATATTGCCGCAAATTTAACCCAACAAACCGCCATGCCAGTAGCAAGCGGTTCGATGGTCTTTACAGGTGCGGGCGCAACAGCACAAACGGTTCTCTCTACGCCATTGATTACAGTTCTGCTGATTGGCTTGTTGAGCTTGCCGCTGCTGATTTACGCCATCTTTAAAAATCAGCGCTTACGCCATCGTCATGGCGGTACGGCATGGGCTTGCGGTTACGCTTACGATGATCAAATGCCAGTCTCCGCGGGGGCATTCACCCAACCGTTACGCACGATGTTTGCACCGATCTATCGCCTGCGCGAGTGGCAGAACCCTATATTGCAAGTGCTAACAATATTGTTTGATAAACCGCTTCAATGGCTGCAACAGGGCAATTTCCGGCGTTATTGCCTGTATACGGTTATCGCGCTGATTACGCTGATGATCGTCTCGGTTATTTTGTAATGGGGCTGACAACAATGACTATGCCAATCACGCTATCTGATAGCGAAATTATGACCTCATTACCGATGTTGCTGTTTGCTTTCGTGCAAGCATTAGTACTGCTGGCAATTGCGCCGCTGTTCTCCGGTATTTCGCGGGTGATCAAAGCCAGAATGCAGTCGCGGCGCGGTTCTGGTGTACTGCAAGAGTATCGGGATCTGTACAAACTGCTAAAACGGCAAGATGTCGCGCCAAAAGCAGCGGGCTTTATTTCCCGCATAATGCCGTTCGTGTTGATCAGCACCATGTTAGTCGTTGCGATGGCGCTGCCCATCGTCACTCTCGGTTCGCCGTTTGGTGCGGGCGGTGACTTAATCACCGTGATTTATCTGTTTGCACTAAACCGCTTTTTCTTCTCATTAGCCGGACTGGATTCCGGCAGCACGTTTGCCGGTATCGGTGCCAGCCGTGAAATGACTCTGGGCGTGCTGGTTGAGCCGATTTTAGTGCTGTCATTATTAGTGATCGCGCTGCTCGCCGGTTCTACAAATTTAGGCAGTATCAGCACCATGCTGGCGAGTAAACCATTGCAGTCACCTTGCGCGACGCTGCTTGCTATCGCTGCCTGTGCTTTTGCCGTGTTTATTGAGATGGGAAAAATACCGTTTGACGTTGCCGAAGCTGAGCAGGAGTTACAAGAAGGTCCGCTTACCGAATATTCCGGTGCGTCACTGGCATTGGTGAAACTTGGTTTAGCGTTAAAGCAAATCGTTATTGTCTCGCTATTTGTCGGTGTACTGCTGCCGTTTGGTAACAGCAGCGAATTAAGTGCCGGTTCGCTGCTTATCGCCATCGTGTTGTTTTTCATCAAATTGCTGGCGGTGTTTGTCATTGCCTCACTGTTTGAAAACAGCATGGCACGCGGCAGATTCCTGCTGACATCACGCACAACTTGGGCTGGTTTTGGTGTGGCTGCACTGGCATTTGTATTTTATCTCACGGGGTTGTAAGGGCGCATGGTAATGATGTTAACGGGCAACAGAGCAGCAGGATCGACAGGAGAAAAACGTGAATCAAACCAATGAAAACCAAGTCGGTCAAGGCTATGTGCAAGCACTGCGAGAAAAATTTCCCTCGACGATCCTCGACGAAAGCTGGCAAACCGCTGATCAGGTGACGATCACCATTAAAACCAATATGTTGCCGGAAGTCGTCGAGTGGCTGTATTACGTACAAGGCGGCTGGTTATCGGTACTGTTCGGCAATGATGAACGTTCGCTGAACGGTCATTATGCCGTGTATTACGTGTTGTCGATGGAGGGCGCAACTAAGAGTTTCGTCACCATTAAAGCGCTGGTCGATGAAGTTTCGCTGGAGTTTCCGTCAGTAACGCCGCGCGTCCCTGCCTGCGTTTGGGGCGAACGCGAAGTGCGTGATATGTACGGCTTACGCCCTGTCGGTTTGCCTGATGAACGCCGTTTGGTGCTGCCGGATGACTGGCCCGATGATATTTATCCGCTGCGTAAAGATGCGATGGATTACCGCGAGCGCCCCGATCCTACGACGAATACAGAAACGTATCAGTTTATTAATGAAGCCGGTGAAAGCCGCGTGGTGCCGATTGGTCCTCTGCATATCACTTCCGATGAACCCGGTCATTTTCGGTTATTTGTCGATGGCGAAGATATTGTTGATGCGGATTACCGTCTGTTTTATGTCCATCGCGGTATGGAAAAGCTGGCGGAAACACGCATGGGCTACGATGAAGTCACTTTTTTGGCGGATCGCGTCTGCGGAATTTGCGGCTTTACGCACAGCGTGGCGTATGCCAGTTCCGTAGAAAATGCGTTAGGGATTCGCGTACCGGAACGAGCGCAGATGATTCGTACTGCGCTGCTGGAAGTGGAGCGTCTGCATAGCCATCTGCTTAATCTCGGTTTGTCCTGCCATTTTGTCGGTTTTGATACTGGCTTTATGCAGTTTTTCCGCGTGCGGGAAAAAGCCATGAAAATGGCAGAAATGTTAACCGGCGCGCGCAAAACTTACGGGCTGAATCTGATTGGCGGCGTGCGCCGCGATATTTTGAAAGAACAACGCCTGCAAACTCTGAAACTACTGCAAGAGATGCGAACTGAAGTCACGCGTTTGGTAGAGATCTTGCTGGAAACGCCGAATATGGCGCAGCGCACCAACGGTATCGGTGTTCTGACGCGCCAAGTCGCCCGTGATTACAGTCCGGTCGGTCCGTTAATCCGCGCCAGCGGTTATCAGCGTGATGTCCGCAAAGTTCACCCGTTTGCCGCTTACGCCAGCATTCCTTTTGAGATGCAAATCAAAGAGAGCTGCGATGTGAATGCACGCGTAATGGTACGGATTCAGGAGTTCTATCAGTCCATCGCTATCATTGAGTATGCACTGGATAATTTGCCATCGGGCGAATTATTAGTGGAAGGATTCCGCTATCAGCCAAATAAATTTGCGCTGGGGATCACCGAAGCACCGCGCGGCGAAGACGTGCACTGGAGCATGTTAGGCGACAATCAAAAGCTGTACCGCTGGCGCTGCCGTGCGGCAACTTATGCTAACTGGCCGCCGCTGCGTTATATGCTGCGCGGCAATACTGTTTCTGATGCACCGTTAATTATCGGCAGTCTTGATCCTTGCTATTCCTGTACTGATCGCGTCACCGTTGTTGATGTACGTAAACGCAAAGCGAAAACCGTCGCTTATAAAGAGATTGAACGCTACGGCATTGAGCGTAAAAACTCACCGTTGAAGTAGCACCTGAGTTTTGGGTAAGAAAATTATTAATTCGTAGGGGCGGCAACCTGCCGCCCGCATTAACAACGCGGTGGGTTTACGGGCGACAGATTGTCGCCCCTACGGAAAATCACATAACAATTTGAAATTTATAATAATTTAAGTTTTTATCTGAAACTCAGGTTAATGAAAAAAAACAATGGAGCACAGGCAATCATGTTGAAGTTATTAAAAACCATCATCAAAGCCGGTGATGTTACGGAGAAATACCCGTTTAAGCCTTACGAGGTGAGCGATAATTTTCGCGGCAAGCCGGAGTATAACGCCGAACAATGTATCGCCTGCGCTGCCTGCACGATGGCGTGCCCCGCCAATGCGTTAACCATGAGTACCGATACGGCAAGCGGTGAACGTAAATGGCTATTTTTTCTTGGTCGCTGCATTTTCTGCGGTCGCTGCGAAGAAGTCTGCCCGACCAAAGCCATTCGCTTATCGCAAGAATTTGAGCTGGCAGTATTCAATAAACAAGATTTGTTTCAGGAAGCAATATTTCAGCTAACAGATTGCCGCGTTTGCCAGCGCCCGTTTGCACCGCGTAAATCCATCGAACATGCGATTGCACTGCTGGTGCAATCGGGACTTTCTTTGCAAGAAGCCGAAGCACGGCGACCATTATTTGAGACGTGTCCAAACTGTAAACGGCAACAAAATGTCACCGGATCGCCAACTATTTTTCTCGGTCAGCACATCAATCAAGAACGTAAAGAGGCAGCCAAATGAGTATGTCTGGTTCCGGCGTGATTAACGGTATCGCGCAGCCGATTACCGTAGATGAGCAGATCGCCAAACTTAAAAAAACGCTGCTAAAAGATATTCAGCGTTCTGCCTATGTTTATCGCGTGGATTGCGGCGGCTGCAATGCCTGTGAAATTGAAATTTTCGGCACGATTACGCCTGCTTTTGATACCGAACGCTTTGGTATCAAAGTGGTTTCCTCGCCGCGTCACGCCGATATTTTATTATTCACCGGCGCAGTAACCAGAGCCATGCGCGTACCGGCGATCCGCGCTTATGAGTCCGCGCCTGATCCAAAAATTTGTATCTCCTACGGTGCTTGCGGCTGCGGCGGCGGGATCTTCCACGATCTGTATTGTGTTTGGGGTGGTAGCGATCAGATCGTGCCGATTGACGTTTATATTCCTGGCTGCCCGCCAACGCCAGCGGCAACCATTTATGGATTTGCTATGGCATTAGGTCTGTTGGATCAAAAACTTAAACTACCGAATCATACCGAAGCTGCCGGAGAACAATCACAGCTACATTTTCCTGCGCTGCCGCTGGATTTACGCATCGAACTGGAGCGCGAAGCGCGCCGCATGGCGGGCTATCGTCAAGGCGGTGACATTGCCAGTCAGTTTATGCAACTGCTGGTGCAGGACTCTATCCAGCCCATTGATGAGCGGATTCATCACTATTTAAAACAGCATAACGATCCGCGTTTAAGTGAGATCGTCACCCGTTTGCAAAGGATCAGTTTGCCGTTAATAAACGGGCGTTGAGTGCGAATATGACGTGAGATATAACCTCAGTTTTGGATAAGAAGTTATATTTTTACGATAAATTTCAAATAATTATATGGTTTTACGTAGGGGCGGCAATCTGCCGCCCGCCAAACCACGGTGAAATCAACGGGCGGCAGATTGCCGCCCCTACGAATTA
>JAISKF010000035.1 GCA_031261005.1 Enterobacteriaceae bacterium
AGCACAAGATACCGTTCAGTCTTTAAGGCGATATGAGATATGTCATGGGGGATTAACCTACGAAACAAGCTTAATGCCCAAGGGGCGACACAATCTCACCCATGACATCCCGATGATCAATCGGGGAGCATAATTCCTGTGAGGAAAGAGCTCAAGATATAAGGGGCGACAACCTGTCGCCCGTGAACCCACTGCGTTGTTAATGCGGGCGTCAGATTGACGCCCCTACGGATTATTCTTTTTTATCAATAAATTAATCTCTTTTTTTACCATTTTCTTATCTAAATTTGAGGTTATTATTATGGTTATTAATCAATCACACCAAAAATCAAAATGATTTAATTCAATCTTTATGATTCGTAATAATCAAACATTGATTAAAATGTTATCCAGATCACAGTTTAATATCTGTGATTAAATACAATCATCTATGAAAAATAAAAATCACTGTGCTTAGGGTACGCTGACTTATTACTACAAAAATACTGTGTAAAAACACTGGAGGTATTCTCATGCAAGTTAATCTCAAGCGCGGAATGGAGAAAGTTCCCGGAGGAATGATGGTTGTTCCTCTGCTGATCGGTGCGTTGGTCAACACTTTTGTTCCGTGGGTTCCGGGTTATTTCGGTTCTTTCACCGGTGGTTTGTTCACCGGCGCGACAAGTATCCTTGCGGTGTACTATGTCTGTATGGGTGCAAGTATTAGTTTTGAAACAACACCTTATATCATGAAAAAGGGCGGCGTGCTGTTTGTTACCAAAGTGGGTATCGCGGTTATTGCCGGTTTGATTTCTGGTCATTTCCTCGGTGAGTTACCGGTTCAAGACGGTCTGTTTGCCGGTTTATCAACGCTGGCTATCGTTGCTGCATTGAATGATACCAACGGCGGTTTGTATATGGCGCTGATGGGGCAATATGGTAAACCGCGCGATGTAGCGGCTTACTCTATTATGTGTCTGGAATCAGGTCCGTTCCTGACGATGGTGACTTTAGGTGTTGCCGGTCTGTCGGCTTTCCCGTGGCAGACAATGGTTGGCGCGATCTTCCCTCTGGTGCTTGGCATGATTCTCGGTAATCTTGACAAGGATATGCGTGCGTTCTTACGTGCTGCGCCGCCAATTCTGATTCCTTTCTTCGCATTAGCGCTGGGCTGCGGTCTGGATCTCGGTAAAGTGTGGAATGCCGGTATTCTTGGCATAGGCATGGGCGTGTTTGTCGTGGTTCTGACCGGTTCTATCATGTTTGTTGGTGATCGTTTCACTGGCGGTACTGGTGTGGCTGGTTTGGCGGCGTCCTCGACGGCAGGTAATGCGGCAGCCGTACCAATGATTGTGGCAGCAGCGAATCCTGTGTATGAAGCCGCAGCACAACATGCGACGGTGCTGGTGGCAGCTTGCGTGGTGGTCACTGCGATTCTGACGCCTTTAGTCACTGTTTGGGGGGTTAAAGCGTTCGGCGCGCCGAAAGATCTCCCTGGTGATGAGCTGTAAGTTCTGTCTGTAGTTCCTTTCTGTAAGCCTTATAAGAGCAGGGGTTCTGGTGACAGATCCCCTGTCTGGATACCCGATCCGGCATTTATATCAGATACCTCTATTTGATGATGTTTGGTACACGATGGGGAGCGTTATCTATGAAGTCCTGGATAATTGTTGCTGATGATCTGACGGGTAGGGTGGATTGCGTTATCGCTTTTGTCAGGAATAATTTTCTTCCTAATAATAACCATAAGATATTGTCATGCGACGATATTAAAGCAATATATACAGCCGTTTTGTAAAAAGAGCAGGTGCAGCGCTGTTTGGCAGTCATGTAGCGGTCAAATGCTCGGCAAGTTAACCAGAGGAAAATAATATGAAAATGTTAGTCATTGCCGATGATTTTACCGGTGCCAACGATACGGGTGTTCAATTGGCGAAAAAAGGTGCCAGAACCGACGTACTGTTATGTGAAAAACCATTAAAAGAAAAGTCATCACGCAGCCATAAACCTGATGTGTTGGTGGTGAACACTGAAAGCCGTGCGGTAACAGCCGCGCAAGCAGCAGAGCGTGTCACTCGTGCGATTAAAGAACAAACCAGCGCGCAAACCTCAAAGCTGCAAATCTATAAAAAAATCGATTCAACGTTTCGCGGTAATGTCGGTGCAGAAGTGGAAGCGGCATTAAAAGCCAGCGGCGCAAAAATTGCGTTGGTTGCACCGGCTATCCCTGCCGCAGGGCGCGTTACGCTGGACGGAATTTGTCTGGTGAATCGTATTCCATTGATGGAAACCGAATTTGCCAGCGATCCGAAAACGCCGATTAAATCATCACGGATTAAAGATGTTCTCGCTGAACAAACGTCATTGCCGATTTATGAAGTGAATATCGCGCAAGTGCGTTCATCAACATTAACGGAAACGCTGAATAAATTAGCGCAAGGTTTGGAATGTATCGCGGTGCTGGACGCCGAAGTCGAAAGTGATTTGTCAGCCATTGCCGATGCTTTAGCGGAGCTGACACAGCCGTACTTATTAGTCGGCGCCGCCGGATTAGCGGGCGCGTTGCCGTCATCGCTGTATCTGAAAGATCGCCAGCGTTTGCCGGTGCTGGTGGTTGCTGGCTCGATGAGTGAAGCGACACGCAAACAGATTATTTATGCTCAACGCGAGAAAGCGCTGAGTATCGTCGATGTTGATGTAGAACAACTGCTGCAACCCGATAATCGCAGCGTAATGAATCAAATTATCCAGCAGGCGGCTGAGGTACTGCGTGAACACAAACACTGTGTGCTGCGTACCTGTCGGGACGAAGCCGCCCGTCTGATGATCGACCAACTATGCGACCGCTATCAGTATAGCCGTCAGCAATTGGGTGAAAAAATTAGCTCAACATTGGGAGCGATAACGCTGGAGCTTTTGGCGCTATCACAAATTGGCGGGCTGTTCCTGACTGGCGGCGATATTGCTATCGCTGTCGCCAGAGCACTTAATGCCGAGGGTTATCGCATCTCAGGTGAAGTTTCTCCGTGCATCCCTTGCGGATCGTTCGTTAACAGCGAAATTGATGACTTGCCGGTAATTACCAAGGCGGGGGGATTCGGAGCAGACAGCGCATTGAGCGACGCTATTTTCTTTATTGAGGAGTTGTATCATGGCAAATAAAATTATCGCCGTCACAATGGGAGATCCTTCTGGTATCAGCCCGGAAATTATTATCAAAGCATTAGCTGAAGGTAAATTATCCGGCGCGCCAGCAGTAGTGATCGGCTGTTTACATACATTACGTCGCGTTCAGGCTTTAGGCATCGTACCTGATGTTAAGCTCAGAGAGATTCAGCAGGTATCTGACGCTAAGTTTGAAGCGGGTGTTATTAATGTACTTGATGAACCGTTAGCGCACCCTGACGCGTTAGTGCCGGGTAAAGTTCAGCCGGAAGCGGGTGATCTGGCTTATCGTTGTGTTAAGCGTGCCGCAGAACTGGCGCTGGCGGGTGAAGTTCAGGCGATTGCTACTGCACCGTTGAACAAAGAAGCGCTGCATTCCGCTGGTCACATGTATCCGGGTCATACCGAACTGTTAGCGAAGCTGACAAATACGAAAAATTACGCGATGGTGTTGTATACCGACACGCTGAAGGTGATCCACGTATCCACACATATTTCGCTGCGTAAGTTCCTTGATACGCTGAATTGTGATCGCGTTGAAACGGTGATCGGTATGGCGGATACATTCCTGAAACGTGTTGGTTTCGAGCACCCACGCATTGCGGTTGCTGGCGTGAATCCTCATGCGGGTGAAAATGGTCTGTTTGGTGACGAAGAAATTCGCGTGCTGACACCATCAATCGAAGCAATGAAAGCCAAAGGTATTGATGTTACAGGTCCATGCGCGCCGGATACCGTGTTCCTGCAAGCTAATGAAGGGCGTTATGACATGGTTGTGGCGATGTATCACGATCAAGGTCATATCCCGCTGAAATTGTTAGGCTTTCATGACGGTGTTAATATTACAGCGGGCTTACCGTTTATTCGCACTTCGGCAGATCATGGCACGGCGTTTGATATTGCATGGACAGGTAAAGCCAAACCTGAGAGCATGGCAATATCCATGGAGCTCGCTCTGAAACTTGCCTGATCTACCCGATAGAAGCTGAGATGCAGGATAGTTGAAAGTTACTTCCTGCATCTTAAAAGTTATTTGGGAGAGAGGTCTAATTTAAAATGAATGCTATGAAAGGACAAAGCCGTCTTGATCAGATTATGGACTTCCTGAAAAGCCATAATCTTGTTACCGTTGACCAATTAGTTGCCGCCATTGATGCGTCTCCGGCGACTATTCGCCGTGATCTAATTAAGTTAGATGAACAGGGCGTGATTATCCGCAGTCATGGCGGCGTTACTCTCGATCGTTTTATTTCTAATCAGCCCACCACCAATGAAAAACTTCA
Source organism: Enterobacteriaceae bacterium (assembly GCA_031261005.1). Lineage (GTDB taxonomy): Bacteria > Pseudomonadota > Gammaproteobacteria > Enterobacterales > Enterobacteriaceae > JAISKF01. The sequence continues at coordinate 4,428 of JAISKF010000035.1, forward strand.
CCGTAATCAGAGCGAAAAACAGGCGATTGCTAAGTACGCAGTAAGCATGGTGAAAGCCGGTGATTCAGTGGTGTTAGATGCCGGTACGACCATGATGGAAGTGGCGCGCAATCTGACGCATTTACCATTGCGGATCATTACAACGGATCTGCATATCGCGCTGTTTTTATCCGCATTCAAGCAAATAGAAGTGACGATTATCGGCGGAAGAATTGATGATTCCAGCCAATCCTGTATTGGTGATCACGGTCGCCGTTTACTGCGTAATATCTATCCGGATATTTGCTTTGTCAGTTGTAACTCATGGAGCATTGAACGCGGTATTACCACGCCAACAGAAGAAAAAGCAGGGCTGAAACAAGATCTTATCGCGAACGGGCGTAAACGTATTTTACTGGCTGATAGCAGCAAATATGGCGCATATTCGTTATTTTGCGTTACCCGACTGGATAGCCTGACCGAAATTGTCACCGACAAAGGTTTAGCAGAAAAAGTGCAGCATAAGCTGAAACAGCAGCAATCGTTTGAGTTGACGTTGGTATGATGTTTTAGTTTTCCGCATGGCGACAACGGCAACCTGCCGCCCGTTGGTACGGGATATAATCGTTTAACGATAGGTGATGTTTGAGAGATTTTGGGCGACAGATTGTCGCCCCTACAAAAACTTATATCATTCAATTGGTTAAGTTTTATCGTCGTTTTATGACTTCGTGCAGAATGATAAAATTTCAAATAGCTATTTGATAATAAAGAAAAATCGTAGGGGCGGCAACCTGCCGCCCGTTGGCACGGAATATAATCGTTTAACGATTGGTGATGTTTGCGAGATTTCGGGCGACAGATTGTCGCCCCTACAAAATCCATATCATTCAATTAGTTAAATTTCATCGTCGTTTTATGATTTCGTGCAGAATGATAAAATTTCAAATAGCTATTTGATAATAAAGAAAAAATCGTAGGGGCGGCAATCTGCCGCCCGTTAGCACGGGATATAATTGTTTAACGATTGGTGATGTTTGCTAGGTTTCGGGCGACAGATTGTCGCCCTTACAAAATCCATATCATTCAATTAGTTAAATTTCATCATCGTTTTATGATTTCGTGCAGAATGATAAAATTTCAAATAGCTATTTGATAATAAAGAAAAAATCGTAGGGGCGGCAATCTGCCGCCCGTTGGCACGGGATATAATCGTTTAACGATAGGTGATGTTTGAGATATTTCGGGCGACAGATTGTCGCCCCTACAAAATCCATATCATTCAATTAGTTAAATTTCATCGTCGTTTTATGATTTCGTACAGAATGACGAAAAATTTAAGCCCGAATATCCTGATATTCTGGTGTTGTATCAAACTCATGTTTGGCGAAAGGGCAGAGCGGAATAATTTTACGGTGTTCTGCACGCATTTTATCCACCACTTTTTTCACCAGCTGCTTGCCAATTTTCATACCGCGCAGGCGGTCATCGACATAGGTATGATCGATAATTGCCAGTTTTTCGCCAGTCGGCACAAACTCAACTTCGGCGATCATTTCACCATCTTCATCATTAATATAAAAATGGGTCGCGTCTTCAAGGATCTTAATATCCATTCTCTTTCTCGCTATTTTTCGTTGTACTGCAACGCCCCGCTTGGGCAGGAATCAATCACGCGTTTAACTTCTTCAACGCTGGCATTATCGGCAAGAATCCACGGCTTGCGCGCCAGATCAAACACCGCGTGATTACCGCGCACGCAGTTACCGGAATGCTGGCAAACATGGGTGTTAAAATAGACATCAATATTCTTACCGGTGTAAAGGCGATAGCCTTTGGCGATTAGCTCATTGTTCATCACATGACTCTCCGTGTTTATTGTATTTATTTGCTGTTTTTTCGACAGTGTTTAAACGTTACAGTCCAAGTATAGATAGCAGTGATGAAATCACCATATATACCCGTCATACTTCAAGCTGCATCTTGTATGAAAATCCTGTAAGGGTGGCGGTTAATCGTCCTTACAGGAAAAACCGTACAGGAGAAAGAGGAGGGAAGATTAATTCTGTGCCGCTTGCAATGCTTTTTGTATGCGGTAACTTTTTGCAGCCTCAGGGATTGGCGACACCGTGCCGGTTTCGATCCATTTGCGTAAGCGGTTGGCATCGGCGAAATGGGTATATTTGCCGAACGCATCTAATACTACCAGTGTCATTTCCTGATGATTGATGGTGGTACGCATGGCTAAACAGTGACCGGCTTTATTGGTAAAACCGGTTTTTGTGAGCTGAATATTCCAATCACCTTTTCTGATCAGATGATTAGTATTGCGAAATGGCAATGTGTAATTTGGGTGCGTGAAGTTGATGGTTTTTTCTTCAGTGGTGCTCAATTGGCTTAATAAAGGATATTGGCGGGTTGCCATCAATAATTTGGTTAAATCGTTAGCCGTAGAAACATTTTGCTCCGACAAGCCAGTCGGTTCGACATAGTGGGTATTCGTCATGCCTAGCGCTTTGGCTTTATCGTTCATCGCCTGGATAAAAGCGTTATAACCCCCTGGATAATTATGCGCTAGTGCTGCGGCTGCGCGGTTTTCTGATGACATAAGAGCCAGCAGCAGCATATCTTGACGAGAAATTTCGCTGCCGACTTTTACCCGTGAGAAAACGCCGTTTAATTCGTCGGTCTGATCAATTTTAACGGGAATAATTTCATTCATTGGTTGATGTTTATCCAACACCACCATCGCCGTCATTAATTTCGTGATAGATGCGATAGGAACGATTTTATCGGGATTGCTAGAGTAAATGACTTTGTTGTTTTTTATGTCGATCACCAACGCACTGCCAGAGGCAATTTCTGGCTGCGAGGCTGTTTTTGCTAAAACGGTTTTTGTTGAGGCTGATTGCTGCGTAGCTGGCGTATTGGCAGCCATGACAGAAGCGAAAGGAAAACTACCTGCGGATAGGATCAACAGGCTTAACATTGAATAACGAATTTTTGAGCGCATGTGTAGCTGACTTTTAAATAATTATGTTGTTTTTGTGTCGGGCAGACAATCTGCCGTCCCTACGAATTAGTATCAATCTGTTAACCTATGTCTTTACCATTTTTTATCCAAATTTTAGGTTAAATATATATTGAATAAAACATTACCATTGATAATAAATTATCCATGACGCAGTTGTTTTGCGGGTTGTTTCGTTTTTGATTTGATCACTTTACTGGCTGGTTTAGGCGCTGTGATCGGTTCTGGTTCTGCTGCGGGCAGATTTTTATTGGCGACGATCCAGTTGCGTAGTCGAGCGGCATCGGCGAAGTGGGTATTTTTCCCGTAGGCATCAAGCGTTACCAGCGCTACTTCACGGTTGCCAATAGTCGTTCGCATGGTTAAACATCGTCCAGCCGGATCGGTGTAACCAGTTTTGGTTAACAGGATATTCCAGTCGTTATTGCGAATAAGGTGGTTGGTGTTATGAAACTCAAGCGTATATTTTGGGTTTTCAAAGGAGACCGTTTTGTCATGAGTGGTACTAAGCTGACTAAGCATTGGATATTTTTTGGTAGCGATCAGCAAACGGCTTAAATCTCTGGCAGTAGAAATATTTTTTATTGATAAACCTGTTGGTTCCACATAACGGGTATTTTTCATACCTAATGATTTCGCTTTCGCATTCATTGCCTTGATAAAAGCACGATACCCGCCAGGATAATTATGGGCTAACGCGGCAGCAGCACGGTTTTCCGATGACATTAGCGCCAGTAATAACATCTCTTGGCGGCTAATTTCACTGCCGACTTTCACTCGTGAAAATACACCGCGCAGCTCTTTTGTTTCATTAATTTTGACAGGAATAATCTGTGTTAACGGTTGTTTTGCATCGAGAACAACCATTGCGGTCATTAATTTAGTTAAAGAGGCAATCGGCATCACCTTATCAGGGTGATTGGAATAGATGACTTTTTTAGTCTGTAAATCAATCACTAATGCACTTTTTGAGGAAAGACCAATATCAGGTGATGGCGTTTGAATAGCCGTTTGGGTGCTTTTTACTGCACTTTTAGCCGTGCTTTTTGCAGATACAGTATTCACTGTAATCAAGCCAGAAGTTAAAATCGCCAGACTTAATAAAGTAAAACGAATTTTTGTACGCATAATTTTTGACTTAAATAATGTGGTAATAATGAACAATAAGTTCGCCATTAAAATTATAAAGTTGCCTTTGTTATATGAACAGGCATTTATAACGAGTTCCTTTTATTATAAGAGAGTAATTTGTAAATGAGTGTATTAAGAATAAAATTTTTATCACTCTCTTATCTGGTGATAAATTAGGCTTAATGTTATCGAGCTAACTATAAATGAGTGCTCGTTATGTTTAACCAAATGTAATTAAATATATAAAATTATATTTGGTTAATAAATAATTTATAGGAGTATTAATCTGGTGCCAGCACAAACAAGGTGCTGAGTGATGGATTATCGCTCCAGTGTAAATTATTTGAAATTTATCGTAATAATATAATTTTTCCGCAGTTCAGGTTATTTTTTGCAGTTTTTTTCAAGTTCGGGTAAGAAAGGTTTCTACGGCATTTTTTACATCTGATAAAGGAAGATTATTTACGTTTTTCTCATCAAACAGACAAATGGTATGTTTTGATAGTGGTCCCCACTTTTCTAATGATGTTCCTGCATATAAAGCCACCAGATTTTTGTTTAAACTGGCAGCGAAGTGACAAATACCGCCATCGCCGACTAATACTACATCTGCCTGATTTAACAATGATAAGAAACTGTCTAAGTCAGGTGTTATACAGATCTGCGATCCCATATTTAGTGCATGTTGTAGTTTTTCAGCTTGTTTATGATCGTTCTCCATACAAGAGATAAGAACACTAATATCATGTTTTATATAAAGATCATTAGCAATGTGAGCTAGCGACTCAAGAGAGATGGTGCTATCCGGACGGTTGTTGCTGATTGAAACCAGCAAATAAGGTCGCGGCAGTGATATTGACTGCTGCGCTATATTATCCAGTTTAATTTCGGGGTAAAGATCCGGCGCGATACATTTGATGTCTGGATCAAATATTCGCAGGCAGTTTAGTGCCTGATGACCGGTTTTATAATCAGCAGGATTGCGTTGATAATCGACAAATCGGGAATGCCATTTTCCTTTATCAACAATCGCCATATTATGTTTTCCGCCAAGTATTGCCATAAACAGGTTATTGAGTTTCATTGGCGAGGCTTTGACCGAAACCACTAAATCGAATTTTCTGCCGCGATATTTCAGACCGGTTTTAAACAATGAGAAATATTTGTTTCCGCGAGGAATAACCACGACTTCAAGATGTTTAAAAAAGTAGGGAACAATGCTGTGATTACGCTCATCAACGAATAGGGTAATTTTGGCATTCGGATAGGTGTTTTCGATATGTCTGATTAGCGGTACAGCGCAGATAAAATCGCCAAATCCATTTCTCCGAATAATGGCGATTTTCTTAATATCTTGTAGAATCATGATCGTTTTTCATTCACAGAAGTTACTGTCTGAGCAGGTATAGTTTTTCTATTGATTAATAGTTGATTATTAATTGTTATAATCACATCATGTTTTTATAACGAAAGAATATATTACTTGTTTCATTATAAACATCAATAGACATAATGTAGTTAATTGTAATTAATTTGATTAATAGCTATACGGTTATTTAACTTATTAATGATGAAATGAGAAATAGAAGAAAAAGCTAAAAGAAAGAATCAATTACGCTATGAATAATATCGTCCAGACAAAAAATAACCTGTTGGGATAACAATTTTTTACCGTAGGGACAGGTAACTTGTCGCCGGAATTAACCACGCGGTGAGTTCACCGGCGGCAGATTGCCGCCCTGACAAGAAAATTACATAATTATTTGAAATTCAGGTTTATTATCAACGCGATTGGTCAAACTGAATAATTGCTTCTGCTAATTGTTTTTTATCGGTGATGGTTCTGACTGCTGAAAATAGTGTCGATGCTTCACTATATTCTTTACGCAAATAGCCTAACCATTGCTTGGTGCGGGCAACATTATAATTACCGGTATCGTGCGGGTTTTCGGTCAGAACGTATTTTTTCAGCAGCTCTAATACTTGCGCCCATGTCATTTTTGTTTGCTGATGTTTAATCACTGCGCCTAAATTTGGGATATGCAGCGCGCCGCGACCGAGCATTAAACCATCGCAACCCGTGAGCGCTAAACAGCGTTGCCCGTCGTCATAATTCCATATTTCACCATTAGCAATCACCGGAATTGTCAAACGCTGGCGGATTTCACCAATAGCACGCCAGTTAATTTTATCCGCTTTGTAGCCATCTTCTTTGGTGCGTCCATGTACCACGATTTCACTGGCTCCGCCTTGCTGCGCGGCGTCAGCAATTTCAAAGCGCGGTTCGATGGAGTCCCAGCCTAAACGAATTTTTACCGACACGGATTGAGCGGCGGGAACTGCTGCGCGGATCGCTTTTGTCACTTGATAAATTGTTTCAGGATTTTTTAGCAGACTCGCACCGCCATCGCCGCCAACGACACGTTTGGCAGGGCAGCCGCAATTTAAATCGATACCGTGAGATCCTAATTCAGTGGCGCGGAAGGCATTTTCAGCCATCCATTGCGGAGAGTTACCAAGTAATTGCACGCGAACCGGCGTGCCTGATTTAGTCCGTCCGCCGTTCCGTAATTCAGGGCAAAGGCGATAGAACGCTTTTGGTGACAGTAAAGTTTGCACCACACGGACAAACTCCGTCACGCAAAGATCGTAGTCATTAATTTCGGTGAGCAGCTCACGCACAAAAGCGTCGAGAACGCCTTCCATCGGAGCCAGCATGATGCGCGGAATTAATGGCATAGGAATTAATGGCATAGGAGCTAATGAAATAGGCGTTAATGACATACAGGGCAAGCGGGATCGCGCGGCAGTTTCATTTCTCTAAACTGCATGGTCATGGCATCAATCAGCAGTAATTTACCTGAGAGCGGCGTACCGAATTCCGTCAATACTTTAATCGCTTCCATTGCTTGTATTGAACCGACGATACCAACCAGCGGTGACATGACACCCGATTCCACGCAAGTGAGTTCGGCAACGCTGCCAAACAGACGGCTCAGGCAGTGATAGCAAGGTTCATTCGGCTGATAACGAAATACGCTGACTTGCCCCTCCATGCGGATCGCCGCGCCGGAAATCAGCGGTTTAGCCAGAGTAAAACAGTGCTGATTCAGCCGATTGCGAATGTCGATGCTATCGGTACAATCCAGCACAATATCCACTTGTTGGATTAACGCTGCCAGTTCCGGTTCATCAAGACTGGCGTTGACAGGGTTTAATATTACGTTTGGATTGATCTCCGCTAAAGTCATGCGTGCAGATTCGACTTTCGGCATATCAATGCGATCATCGCGATGCAGGATTTGGCGCTGTAAGTTAGACAGCGAAACGGTATCGAAGTCCAGCAATGTTAACGAGCCGATCCCTGCTGCTGCCAGATATTGCGCTGCCGCGCAGCCTAATCCGCCTAAGCCAACAATCAGTGCAGAAGCCGCTTTCAGTTTTTCCTGCCCGTCAAAATCGAAACCGCGCAGCACTATTTGGCGGTTATAACGCAATGCCTCACGATCACTCAATTCTGGCAACATTAATTGTTCTCCAACAAATGATTGAACGGCTCAACAGTCACCCATTCACCGGCAGCGACAGCGCCACGCTCTCGTTCCAGTACGATAAAACAGTTTGCCTGACTGAACGAACTGAATATATGAGAACCTTGATGACCGGTTGTTTTGACGGTTAATTCACCTTGAGCATTTGCGGTTAAAATACCGCGTTGAAAATCCATTCTGCCCGATGTTTTTTTCAGCGGCGTAGTTGTTTTGACGGTTATTTGCCGCGGTTTCTGCCATTGGCTATAACCGCTAAGTTTGATTAGTAACGGCTGCACCAGTTGATAAAAGGTGAGGGCGGCAGAAACCGGATTGCCCGGTAAACCGCAAAACAGCGCATGATTGAGTTTGCCGAAAGCAAAAGGCTTACCTGGTTTGATAGCCAGCTTCCAGAAACTTATTTCACCAAGTTCATCTAAGATCTGCTTGGTGTAATCTGCCTCACCAACAGAAACGCCGCCGCTGCTGATCACGACATCTGCCTGATTATCCGCTTGGCTGAAAACCTCGCGGATCGCTTGTTCATCATCGCGGATAATGCCCAGATCGATAACTTCACAATCCAGTTTTTCCAGCATCAGGCGCACGGCAAAACGATTGGTATCATAAATCTGCCCGTCTTGTAACGGCTGCCCGATAGTTTGCAGCTCATCACCGGTAGAAAACAGCGCTACTTTTAGTCGGCGATAAACATTAACTTGCGCCACACCCAGCGAAGCCAGCAACGGTAATTCCGCTGCACCGAGTTTACAGCCCGCAGGCAAGACTTCCGCTCCCTGACGAATATCTTCACCTGCCAGCCGAATGTTTTGCCCTGCTTTAGGTTGGATACTAAAGCGCACGCCATCACCAATGACTTCCGCTTGCTCCTGCATAATCACCGCGTCTGTACCCGCAGGAACGGGTGCGCCAGTCATAATGCGAATACAGCTCCCTTGCTGCCATTCACCGTGAAACGGCTGACCGGCAAACGCTTTACCGGCAACAGGTAATATCGCGGATTCACTCACGTCACTTAACCGCACGGCGTAACCGTCCATCGCTGAATTAGCAAACGGCGGTACATTAATCGGCGAAGTTGCCGCCTGTGCGGTGATCCGTCCGGCAGCTTGCGTCAAAGAGATTTGCTCCGTCTGGCAAACAGTCGTTGCCTGAGATAACAGCTTATCCAGCGCTTGATCCAGCGAGAGAAGAGCAGAAGAAGTAGAACAGCAATCCATTCGATGACTCCGGTGAGTTGGGGAAAGAAAGATATGAAAGATATTATGCCTGATCTTGCCGAGGGCGACCAATAGCTAAAGGGGCGTAGATTTTGGGGCAGTGTGTTTTATTTTTCCTGTATAGATAATGGGAGAATTGATGATGCAAGGGCGGCTGTTCGCCGCCCGTCCATTACTCTGAGATTTATACTTTATGTTCTTCAAACAAATCCAGCAATGTATCGACAAAATCTAATCGTTTGACGCGATCGGCTAAATCAACATTAAATTTCAATTTACTTGGACCGTCTAACCGGTAGCGCTGCGGTTGCTTTTGCAGCAGTCCAATCAAATAACTTGGATCAACGTGATTATGTTCGCTGAATTCGATAAATCCGCCTTTTTCATTGGCTTCAATACGTTTAATACCGAGCTTTTTCGCCCGTTGGCGCATTAATGCTGCTTGCAGCATATTGCGCGTAGCATCAGGCAGCATACCAAAACGGTCAATCAGTTCGACTTTGAGTTGATTCAGTTCATCAGCGGTCGCGGCGCTGGCAATGCGTTTGTAGAATGACAGACGCGTATTGACGTCCGGCATATAATCATCTGGTAGCAGTGCAGGTACGCGCAGCTCCACTTCAGTTTGATTAACGGTGAGATCTTCCAGTGAGGGTTCGCGTCCGTCTTTCAGCGCATCAACTGCGCTTTCCAGCAATTCCATATACAGAGAGAAGCCAATCGTGGTGATCTGCCCGCTTTGATCTTCGCCGAGCAGTTCACCAGCGCCGCGAATTTCCAGATCGTGCGTTGCTAATGCAAAACCAGCGCCTAAATCTTCCAGCGAAGCGATAGCCTCCAGTCGTTTCACTGCGTCGCTCGTCATCACTTTTGGGTGCGGTGTCAGTAAATAAGCATAGGCTTGGTGATGAGAACGCCCCACGCGACCGCGTAGTTGATGCAGTTGTGCCAGCCCGAATCGGTCAGCGCGTTCGATGATAATAGTGTTGGCATTAGGAATATCGATACCGGTTTCAATAATCGTGGTACATACCAGCACATTAAAACGTTGATGGTGGAAGTCTGACATCACGCGCTCAAGATCGCGTTCGTGCATCTGCCCGTGACCAATGGTAATGCGCGCTTCCGGCACTAATTTCATCAGATGCTCAGCCGCTTTATTGATATTCGCCACATCATTGTAGAGATAATAAACCTGCCCGCCGCGCAGCACTTCGCGCAAAATGGCTTCACGAATGATTAAATCATCATATTCACGCACAAAAGTTTTCACTGCTAAACGGCGTGCTGGCGGCGTGGCGATAATCGAGAGATCACGCATTCCGCTCATTGCCATATTTAACGTGCGCGGGATCGGTGTGGCGGTTAAGGTCAGAATATCCACGTCGGCGCGCATCGCTTTGATTCGTTCTTTCTGACGCACGCCGAAACGGTGTTCTTCATCGACGATGAGCAATCCTAGATCTTTCCACTGAAGATCGTTTTGCAGCAGTTTATGCGTACCAATAAGAATATCAATTTTACCATCAGCCGCTTCCTGCAAAATTTGCTGTTGCTCTTTGGCGGTACGGAAACGAGACATTACTTCAATGCGGATTGGCCAGTTAGCGAAACGATCGCGGAAGTTGTCATAATGTTGCTGCGCCAGCAGGGTAGTCGGCACCAGAATCGCCACTTGTTTATTGTTGATCACGGCAAGAAATGCTGCGCGCATTGCCACTTCGGTTTTACCGAAACCGACATCACCGCACACCAAACGATCCATCGCATTAGCGCGGCACATATCACCGAGTACCGCACCGATAGCATTCGCTTGATCCGGTGTCGCTTCATAAGGAAAGGTTTCGCAAAATAATTGATACTGCTCACGATCTTGTTTAAAAGCAAAACCGGGTTTGGCTTCGCGCCGCGCGTAGATGTCCAGCAATTCTGCAGCCACATCACGCACTTTTTCTGCCGCTTTTTGCCGCGCTTTATTCCATGCTTCGCCGCCCAGTTTATGCAGCGGTGCGCTTTCGTCCGCTCCGCCAGAATAACGGCTGATTAAATGCAATGAAGAAACCGGCACATACAGTTTGTCGTCGCCAGCATAAATAAGGATTAAATATTCCGCTTTGATGCCGCCAGCTTCCAGCGTGGTTAATCCCTCATAACGTCCAACACCGTGTTCCAGATGCACCACAGGTTGTCCGGTATGCAGCTCTGCAAGATTGCGGATCAGGGTATCGGTATTTATGGTACGGCGGTTATCCTGACGGCGCGAAATGACTCTTTCACCCAATAGATCGCTTTCACAAATCATGGCTATCTGATTTTCATTATCCAGAAAGCCATGCTCACAAAAGCCGATCATCAAATATTGACCGGCTTCTTGCGCCTGATCCAGCGCGTCAATAAGCTGTGGTTTTAATTTAATGCGCGCCAGCAGTTCTTGCAGTGTTTCGCGGCGACCCTCACTTTCTACCGAGAAAATGATTTTCCCGCCGCCGTTTTCTACGCTGAACGTTTCAACAAAGCGGCGTAAATTATCTAATGGCGCTTTGTTTTGATGCTGGACGGCAATATCCGGCAGCGGTTGATAGTCCAGATTCAGACTACCGGCTTTTTTGTTGATGCTGTCGCTATGGAGCTGGACGCGTGGAAATTGTTTTAACTCAGCAAATAACTGATCGACGCGCAGCCAGAGATTTTCTGGCGGGAGCAGCGGGCGCATGGGATCAACGCGGCGGCTTTCAAAACGCTGCGAAGCATCTTGCCAGAAGCGATCTGCGGCGGTTTCAATATCGCCAAGACTGACTAGCAAGGTATTTTCTGGCAAATAGCTAAACAGCGCCGGTAATGGCTGGCTGAAAAACAGCGGTTGCCAGTATTCAATACCGGCGGGCCAGATCTCTTTAGAAACTTGCTGATAGATATGTTCCGCATCGCGGCGCACTTCAAACTGTTCGCGACACTGGCTGCGAAACAATTCGATGGCGTTTTTATCGGTAGGGAATTCGTGGGCAGGCAGCAGATTAATATGATCAACTTCGTTTAGCGTGCGCTGAGTATCCACATCAAACAGGCGAATGCTGTCGATCTCATCATCAAAAAAATCCAGACGATAAGGCTCTTCGCTGCCCATCGGGAACAGATCCAGCAGCGCACCACGCGTGGCAAACTCGCCATGCTCCAGCACTTGATCAACGGAGCGATAACCGGCTTGCTCAAGCTGTGAGCGCAGATTATCCCGTGATAAGCGATCGCCTTTTTTAGCAACCAGCGCGTGTCCCATCAAAAAAGAGTGCGGGCAAACTTTCTGCATCAGCGTATTGACCGGCAGCACCATCACGCCGTCTTGCATTTGCGGTAATTGATACAAGCTGGATAAACGTGAAGAGACGATCTCCTGATGCGGTGAAAAGCTGTCGTAAGGCAGCGTTTCCCAGTCCGGCAAAGTAGTAACGATTTTGCGGGTAAACTGGCGTAATTCATCGTTCAGACGCAGCGCTTGCTGCATATCCGCCGCAATTAACAGTACAGGACCTTGATGGCGATTGATTATCTCGGCGCTGATAACGGCAATTGATGAGCCGTATAAATGACCGATTTGGCGTAAATCGCCTGAACGTTCTGGTAGCGTAAAACGATGTTGAAGGGACATGCTGTATGTGAAATCTCTTTAATCTGAACAATAAAAAACGCTGGAATCGGCTTAATCGCGCGATCCCATGAATTTTGCCGTTATTTAACGCCGCTATATCTCAACGATACGATGTCTGCCGATAAAATAGCGCGCGAATTGCCCGCTATTTTAATCTAATCTGTAATTTGTTGCCCGATGAATTCGGGGAAATTAGCGGAAATAACCTCAGGGTTGGATAAAGGAATGGTGAGATTAAGCCACCTACAGCGGTTACTTTACTATTCTGTCTTTTCCTTGAATTCACATAAATCTTCAATCAGACAAGATCCGCAGCGGGGTTTGCGGGCGATGCAGGTGTAACGTCCGTGCAGGATTAACCAGTGATGGCAATCTATCTTAAATTCAGCCGGTACGACTTTTAGCAGCTTTTCTTCGACTTGTTCGACGGTTTTCCCTGGTGCGAAGTTGGTGCGGTTGCAGACGCGGAAAATATGCGTATCGACGGCAATTGTCGGCCAGCCAAATGCGGTATTTAGCACTACATTAGCCGTTTTACGTCCGACACCCGGTAAGGCTTCAAGCGCCGCGCGATCTTCCGGCACTTGCCCGTGATGTTTTTCGAGTAGTATCCGGCAAGTTTTAATGATGTTTTCTGCTTTGCCATTATATAAACCGATCGTTTTGATATAGCTTTTGACGCCATCAACGCCCAACGCCAGAATTTTTTCCGGTGTATTAGCCGCAGGATACATTTTTGCCGTCGCTTTATTAACGCTAACGTCAGTGGCTTGTGCAGAAAGTAATACTGAAATCAGCAGCTCGAAAGGAGAGGAATAGGCAAGCTCGGTAGTCGGAGCCGGATTGTTATCCCGCAGGCGAGTTAAAATTTCAATACGTTTTGCCTGATTCAAATTGAATTTCCTTATTTGATAACTTCACTTGTTTCGCTGTTCAGCGGTGCGGTGACTGCTTGAACGGTTTGGCGGTTACGCCCTTTAATCTTCTTATCAATCAAATATTTTAACGCCAGCAAAAAACCTAATCCAAAAAATGCACCGGGAGGCAGCATCGCCAGAAGAAAGGCGTTGTCCAGATGCAGTACTTCGATCCGCAGCACTTTTGCCCAGTTGCCTAATAGTGAATCTGCGCCATCAAATAAAGTACCGTTGCCAAGAATTTCGCGCATCGAGCCGAGAACAAACAGCACTGATGTTGCGCCTAATCCCATCGCAAGACCATCAACGGCTGACAAAGCCACCGGATTTTGTGCGGCGTAGGCTTCGGCTCTGCCAATAACAATACAGTTGGTTGTGATCAGTGGGATAAAAATACCCAATGATTGATATAAACCATAAGCGTAAGCATTAATAACGAGCTGAATAATAGTGACAACAGAAGCGATAATCATCACATAGATAGGAATACGGATCTCTTGCGGCACCCAGTGACGCAGTGCTGAAATTGCTACGTTGGTACAAACCAACGCTAATGTTGTAGCCAGCCCAAGTCCCAGTGCGTTAGTGGCGGTCGATGATACCGCCAGAAGGGGGCATAGCCCCAATAATTGCACCAGTGAGGAGTTGTTTTTCCACAATCCTTGCTGGAGTAAATTTTTTATTTCATTCATTGCTGCGCCTCACAGTGGGGAAGCGTTTCAAATTGCTGGTGGTGGTGCTGGATATATAATGCACTCTGTTTGACGGCTTTTACCACCGCTCTTGGCGTAATAGTTGCGCCGGTAAACTGGTCAAACATTCCGCCGTCTTTGCGAACGCCCCAACGAGTATCATTGTCACCCTGTACGGTTTGGTTAGCGAATTTAGTGATCCAGTCTGAAATGCGGAGTTCGATTTTATCGCCGAGTCCGGGTGTTTCATGATGTTCTAATGTTCGTACACCAAGCACGTTTCCGCTGAAATCAGCAGCAAGCATTAATTGAATCGCGCCGGAATAACCATCGGGCGCAGTCGTTTCCAGAACAGCGGCGACTGGCGTATTGTTTTGGCGCGCGATAAATAATTGATGCGGTTTATCTGAACCTAACGCCGAGTCGGTGACAATGTAACACTCATTTTGTAACTGATTATTATAACTTGATGGCGGGATCACCTGATCGAACAGTGCTTTTTGTTGTAATACCGCTTGCTGGCTGATCGTTGGCTCAGTAAGCAGATACACCGCAGATGTCGCGCCGGTTGACAGCGCAGCATAGATCGCCAGCGTTATTCCGTGTTTTCTCATCGTCTCAAACATAATGGCTTTATCCTTTAACGATGCCCGTAAACACGAGGCTGAGTGTAGTGATCGATAAGCGGTACAGTAATATTTGCCAGTAAAATAGCAAACGCCACACCGTCAGGATAACCGCCGTAACTGCGGATCAGCCAGACTAATACGGCGACTAATGCGCCAAAAATCAGACGACCTTTTATGGTGGTACACGCTGTTACCGGATCAGTGATGATAAAGAACGCACATAGCATGGTTGCGCCGGAGAACAGGTGAAACCACGGCGCAGCATTATGAGCGGGATCGAGCAGCCAGCCGATAGCGGCAACCACTGTCAGAGTGAGTAAAAAACTGACGGAAAGATGCCATTGAATGACTTTTTTCCATAACAGAAATAGCCCGCCGAGCAGGAATCCTGCATTTACCCATTGCCAGCCGATACCGGAAAGCGCGTTATAAATCGGCTGACTTAGCACTTCACTAATACTATGCCCGCTGCGTAAGCCGGTTTTCAGTGTATCCAGCGGGGTTGCCTGACTCACGCCATCGACGCCTAACATCAGGCGGAATACATCATCACCGTTCAGTGTATGACCGGTAAAAATAATGCTGAATGTATCTGTCAGCGTGATATGCGTTGCTTGCAGCGGCGCAGGCGGCAGCCAACTGCTCATCTGTACAGGGAAAGAGATCAGCAGGATCACATAGCCAACCATTGCAGGGTTAAATGGATTTTGCCCCAAACCGCCATAAAGCTGTTTGGCAATAATAATTGCGGCAAACGTGCCGATAATGATCACCCACCACGGAGCCAGCGGCGGAATACTGATGCCTAACAGCAAGGCTGTTAATAATGCCGAGTTGTCCGCCAGTCTTGCTTTGACAGGATAGTGCCGGAGCTTGAGCACTAATCCTTCTGACAATAACGCGACAATCATTGCCAATGCGATTTGAATCAGGTTGCCATAACCGAAAAAATACCATTGCGCGGCAATGCCTGGTAAACAAGCGATAATCACCAGTAGCATCAAGCGTTGTGTTGACTGCTCACTGTGGGAAAAAGGAGAGCTGGTTATGCGAAATGACATCTATTCTTCACCTATTTTCACTTCATTTGACGCCGCTAATTGCAGCGCTTTTTGCTGTGCTTTACGCGCTTTCACGCGCGCAATGGCTTCGGCTACTGCCGCTTTACGGGCATCAGCGGATTCATCTGGCACTTTATCTGCTGGTTTAATATTTGATTGCTCAACGGTTTGTTTCGCCGCGGGTAACTCAACGTGATTTTCTTTAGCTGAAGCCTGTTGTTGTTGATGATGCTGTTGTTTGCGTGCTTTAGCCCGTTCAATAGCTGCGGCAACCGCTGCTTTGCGTTCATCGTTTATCGGTGCAGAAGTTACGGGTGTGGTTTCTGCTGGTGCAATGAGCGTCTCAGGTTGACTGGTTTGTTTCTGCTGCGCTTTTTTCGCTTTTGCTCTGGCGATTGCGGCGGCTAAAGCTGCTTTACGCGGATCTTGTTCCGCGATTTCGCTTGTTTCAGGTTTAGTCTGTTGCGCTAACTGTGCTGCCTGTTCTTTCTGGCGCTGCGCTTTTCTGGCTTGCCGTGCGGCAATTACCGCGCTGTTATCAGGCAGAACATCACCGTTGATCGATTTAATCACCGGTTGTGTTGTCGAATCTGAATTTTCCGCTGATTTTTGCTTTCTTATCCGTTCAAGAGCTGCCTGAATAACGTTGTTATCTTCGGCATCTGGCTTAGTTTCCGCTTGTTTATGGCGCTGCAAGCGCGCTTGTTTCTCTTTTTCCAACCGAGCTTGTTTGGCTTCAAAACGAATTTTTGCGATACGAGCCAGCTCTGCCTGTTCGTCCAGTTCGCGTATTTCCGCTTTTTCTTGCCGATAATATTGCACCAGCGGGATATTGCTTGGGCAAACATACGCACACGAGCCGCATTCAATGCAATCAAACAGATTATAGCTGCGTGCTTTTTCATGTTCTTTACCGCGGCTAAACCAGTAAAGCTGCTGCGGTAACAGATCGCACGGGCAGGCGTCAGCACATCGGCTACAGCGGATACAGGCTTGTTCCGGCTCCGGCGGTTCAATTTCTGTTGCAGACGGTGCGATAATGCAGTTGGTCATTTTTGTGACCGGTACATTCAGGTCGGGCAGAGCAAAACCCATTAGTGGTCCGCCCATAATCACCATTGGTGTTGGCTGTATTTGGTAGCCTGATTGCTGTAATAAAGCGGAAACGGGTGTTCCTAAGCGCGCCCAAACATTACCTTTATTGGTAATTGCATCGCCGGTTATGGTAACGATGCGCTCGATTAACGGTTCGCCATTAATTACGGCGCGTTTGATCGCAAAAACAGTGCCGACGTTTTGCATCAGTACGCCAATATCTGACGATCGCCCGCCGTGCGGTACTTCGCGTCCGGTTAAAATTTTGGTTAACTGTTTTGCTCCGCCAGATGGATATTTTGTCGGGATCACGCGCACAAAAATATCACTGCTGCCGTTACGCTGTAAGGCTGACTTAACGCTTTGTATCGCTTCCGGTTTATTATCTTCAATGCCGATTAAGATTTCAGTTGGTTGCAGAATATGGCGTAAAATTTCACAACCGGTAATCAGTTCGTCAGCATATTCCTGCATCAAACGATCATCAGCGGTGATATACGGCTCGCACTCTGCTCCGTTAATGATCAGCGTTTTTACTTTCCCTTGCGCGCCTTGAATTTTACTGGCGGTCGGGAATACCGCACCGCCTAATCCGGCAATACCGGCTTGATGAATATGGGCGATCAACTGTTCTGCCGGATAAGTGTGATAGTCCGTCAGCGGAGAAAGCTCACACCATTGATCTAATTTATCAGGTTTCAGGCACACGCAGCGTTCAGGGATTGCCGATGGGTGGGTACTGGGATAATAACCAATATCGGTAATTTCGCCGGAGGTTGACGCATGAACCGGCAAGGTGCGGTTTTGCCCGCGCGTTAGCGCTTGTCCTTTTAGGACGTGATCGCCTTGTTTAACGAGCAGCTCGCCCTCAGGTCCTAAATGTTGCTGTAATGGGATCAGGAAATAATCGGGTAGTGCTGGTCGTCTAACCGGAATCAGGCGTGTTTGATCCTTCATCTCTGGTGGATGAATGCCGCCGTCGAAATCCCAGATTTTGGTTTTTCTAAACTTAGCAAACAGATCAAACATGTGAATTCATCTCAATAACTTTGATTGGAATGGAGTGTAAATCCCACTTCCAGTTTGCGGTGGTTTGCTCAACCGGTCGCATATGAATACAGTCGGTTGGACAAGGTGCGACGCATAAATCGCAGCCAGTACAAAGCTCAGTAATCACGGTGTGCATGGCGCGGGTGGAGCCGACAATGGCATCAACAGGGCAGACTTGAATACATTTTGTGCAGCCAATGCAGTTTGCTTCGTCGATAAAAGCGACCTTACGGATCGGATTACTTTCCATTGTTGTGAGGTCAAGCGGCTGCGGTTCAACACCGAGTGTATCAGCCAGTTTCAGCATCACCGCTTCGCCGCCGGGCGCACATTTGTTGATCATCTCGCCATTATTTGCCACTGCTTCTGCATAAGGGCGGCAACCAGGATAACCGCATTGCCCGCACTGACTTTGCGGCAGTAATGCTTCAATTTTATCAACGATGGGATCAGCGTCCACCTGAAAACGGCGGGCAGCAAAGCCTAAAATAGCGCCGCACACCAATGCGAGCAGTGTCAGAGCAATAATACTGGACCACAAAGAAAACATCAGAATCTTACCAATCCGGTGAAGCCCATAAATGCCAGTGACATTAATCCGGCTGTAATCAAGGCGATAGATGATCCTTTAAACGGAGCGGGAACATCAGCAACCGCCAGATGTTCACGAATAGCGGCAAATAGTACCATCACGAATGAAAAACCAACGGCAGCACTAAAGCCATAAATAGTAGATTGCATAAAATTATGCGACAGATTGACATTGAGCAGCGCAACACCTAAAACCGCACAGTTGGTTGTGATTAACGGCAGAAAAATCCCCAATAGCCGATAAAGCACAGGGCTGGTTTTACGCACAACTAATTCTGTGAACTGAACCACAACAGCAATCACGAAGATAAACGTTAGGGTACGTAAATAACTCAGTCCTAACGGTTGCAGAATATAGTTTTCAACCAGCCATGCACAGATTGATGCAAGTGTCATCACAAACGTGGTTGCTAATCCCATTCCGATAGCGGTTTCCAGCTTCTTGGACACACCCATAAAAGGGCAGAGACCTAAGAACTTCACCAACACGAAGTTATTAACAAAAACGGTGCCGACAAAAAGTAGCAGATAGTCGCTCATCTTGATGCCTAAAAGAAAAGAAGCCGCCATATTATCAATAATTGGCGGCTCGATCACAACTTTGTATATGTAAGGTTATTGTAATTTACCTGTTTAGAGGTAGATCCTCACCTAACTCAGACCAACGATATTACCGGCATCATCAATGTCCATATTGCGGTAGGCAGGAAGTGTTCCTAAGCCTGGCATCGTCATGATATTTCCTGCATAAGCGCGGATAAAACCAGCTCCGGCAGAAACTTTGAATGACGAGATAGTGACAGTGAAATCTTTTGGTACATTTTTTAATGCCGGATCAGCGCTGATCGACAGCGGCGTTTTGGCAATACACAGCGGTAAATGACCAAAACCAGATGCTTGTAATTCAGCCAGTTGTTGACGGGCTTCATCAGTCAGAATGAGTTCTTTCGCGCCATAGGTATTTACCAGCGTTTGTACTTTGTCGATAAGCGGTAAATTATCTGGATAAAGCAGCTTCACATCACTTTGTTTTTCACAGGCAGCAATAACCAGTTTAGCCAATTTTTCAGTGCCAGCACCGCCAGCAATAAACGCTTCACTTACTTCTGCGCCCTCTGCGCCGCATGACAGGGCGAATTTACGCAGGTAATCCAGTTCCTCTTCGGAATCAGTCGGGAAACGGTTAATCGCGATAATTACCGGTAAACCGTAACGTTTAGCATTAGCGATGTGCCAGCCTAAATTTTCACAGCCTTGAGCCAGCAGCGCGACATTACTTTCAGAAATTTCTGCGGGTAAAGATTGACCAGGTTTAATATCAAACTTGCCGCTGTTAGCTTTCAGACTGCGTAATGTCGCAACTAACACCACACAAGATGGTTTAATGCCGGATTGACGGCATTTAATATTAAAGAATTTCTCCATGCCCATATCAGAACCAAAACCGGCTTCGGTGACAACATAATCTGCTTGCTGCAAAGCAATGCGATCCGCGATAACTGAAGAGTTACCATGAGCGATATTGGCAAATGGACCTGCATGGATCAGCACAGGCGTGTTTTCACTGGTCTGCATCAATGTCGGCTGAATAGCATCTTTCATTAATACAGTCATTGCACCAGCAACTTCAAGCTGTTCAGCGGTAATTGGGTTTCCTTGTTCATCATGCGCCAGAATGATGCGCGCAATGCGTTGGCGCATATCTTTTAAATTTTCAGACAGAGCAAGAATTGCCATCAGCTCAGAGGCAGCCGTGATTTCAAAGCCGTCAGCACGTTCTACGCCGTTAACACCGCCGCCGACACCAACTGTAATGCGGCGTAATGCGCGATCATTATGATCGATAACACGCTTCCACAAGATACGATTAGCATCAATATTTAGTCTCGGCAGACCGGTTTGTTCAGTAAATTTTTCGCCAAGACGTTGTTCATGATACAGGCGGGCATCAAGTGCCGCAGAAGCCAGATTGTGCGCCGCTGTGATCGCGTGAATGTCACCTGTCAGATGAAGATTTAATTTTTCCATCGGTAACACTTGCGCTTTACCGCCGCCAGCCGCGCCGCCTTTTACGCCGAATACCGGACCAAGACTGGGTTGACGGATACAAGCAATGCAAGGCTTGCCGATAAAATTAAGTCCCTGACTTAAACCAATCGTGGTCACAGTTTTGCCCTCGCCCAATGGGGTTGGCGTGATGCTGGAAACGAGAACCAATTTTCCTTTCGGTGCTTGGGATTTGATCAGCGTCAGATCAACTTTTGCCATAGTAGATCCGTATGGAACAAGATATTGTTGTTCTATGCCATATTGCTGAGCAATTTCATTGATTGGTTTTAATGAGATAGATGACATTTCTTATATGATCCTGTGTATTAAAATCAATATACCCGCTATCTTTCAAGTTACAGGATTGAAAGTTATTGGTATATACGCGAGGGTGGAGGCATAACCGAATGCTGGATTATGTCATAAACAGAATCGGAAAATAGAGAGAGTTATCATTTTTTCTTGGTTTTTTATCTTTACCGGATAGTGTAGATAAAGCGTTGGGAGAGTGTGATTGCCTTGTTTCCAACATCAGCAATGAGTATCATAGTTTCTCCATTTATCTATTAGTGCTATTTCACCTGAAGCTATTAATGATTGGCGTTTTCTTTTTTGGGTGCTGTATTATGACTAGATGAAAAACAGATGAATAATCTATTATCATTCAGTATGAACTATATTGTCCTGATTAATCTTTAATTTGCTATGTTTTTAATATGCTAACGGTTGATTAGATAATGAATTATTTTGTCCATCAGCGCTGTATTTCAGCGAAAAAGTAGAATTTGAATGTCAAAATTTAAACAGCCACGGTTTCATTATTCTTTTTTGAGACCCAAATATTGGCTCACTTGGTTTGGGGTCGTAACGCTTTATCTGTTAGTTCAGTTACCTTATCCCGTCATTCATTTTATTGGCACCAGAATGGGGCGTTTATCGATGCGTTTTTTAAAACGCAGAAAATATATTGCTAAACGTAATCTTGAACTTTGTTTCCCTAATTCAACGGATAGTGAAAGAGAAAAGTTATTAGTCGAAAATTTTGAGTCATTAGGAATGGGGCTTTTTGAGACAGGAATGGCTTGGTTTTGGTCTGATGAACGAATAAAAAAATGGTGTTCGGTTGATAATTTAGAAATTATGGCGCGTATTCGCGCTAATGGAAAAGGCGTTCTGTTGGTTGGTGTTCATTTTTTGACGCTGGAACTCGGCGGGCGTATTTATGGCATGTACAATCCGGGCGTCGGTGTTTATCGTCCGCATAATAATAAATTAATGGATTGGATTCAGTTTCGCGGCCGCAGTCGTTCAAATAAATATTTTATCGATCGCCATGATATTAAGGGAATGATCCGCGAATTGCGTAAAGGTGAAATTCTTTGGTATGCGCCGGATCATGATTACGGTCCGCGTAATAGTGTTTTTGCTGCTTTTTTTGCTGTGCCACAAGCGGCAACAACCATTGGTACCAGTATTTTAATGCGTCATGCTGATCCTGTTATTTTACCGTTTACGCCGAAACGCCATGCTGATGGCAGTGGTTATACGGTATTAGTTGCAGAGCCGCCAACGGGTTTCCCTATGGAAGATTCTACTGCGGCGGCTGAATTTATGAACCGCGTAGTTGAGAAAGAAATTCTCAAAGCACCGGAATTATATATGTGGCTGCATCGCCGTTTTAAGACTCGTCCGGCAGGCGAAATATCTCTTTATTAATCAATTTATAAGATAGTAAAAGGGTAGTGGGTGTTCTTTTACCCAAAAGAGTAAGAAAACGCTTGCGTTATCTAGTCCATTATGAGTAAATGTGAACCGGCCTGTGTGACAGACCTATTTATGTACGACATTAGAGTAAAGCAGTTCCTTCTTAAAAGCCGTCATCTTTTGATTTCGCTTACTAGATGAACATCTTCTTAGTGCCTCCATAAGTAATGACTCTGAAAATCTGGCCATAATGCCTATACGTATGATATATGGCAGGTTAACTAATTTAAAGGTAAGTAAAGATGTCCAAGAAAACTGGCAAAGTTAAATGGTTCAATGAAAGCAAAGGTTTCGGTTTTATTGAGCAAGATGATGGTGGTAAAGACGTATTCGTTCACTTCTCTGCTATCGCTAGTGAAGGTTTCAAAACTCTGGCTGAAGGTCAGAAAGTAGAATATACCATTCAAGACAGCCCACGCGGTCCAGCAGCTGCAAACGTTGTTGCTCTGTAATTTAGCAGCGAACGTTTATAGAGATTTAAATTAACCTACTGGTTTATTTTATTTATCTCTAGTGACAATGAACCCGCATCTGCTGATGTGGGTTTTTTTATGGTTTCCGCTAAACATTTCTTACTTGCACCTGAAGTTCCCGGGTACAGATGTTGTAAAAAACTTACTGTAGAAGGAAAACACGATATAACTGAATTTAAGAGGTAAAAATATGACCCTAAGAATGGGACAAGTTAAATGGTTTGATAAAAACCAATGTGTTGGTTTAATTACACCGACTGATGGCAGTACAGATGTTTTTGTTAATCGCACTTCTATCGCTAATGCAAAGAAATTATTGACTAAAGGACAACAGGTAGAATTTTCTACTTATAGAAGTTCCAGAGGTCCATTAGCAACAGATGTCATTGCGTTTTAATTTTTAATGTAATAACTGTATGAAGGAAAGATTAATTAAAGTCACCGCATAATTTATGTATTCAATTACACCGTGTTAAATCACAATTAACACGCCTCTCAAAAATTGCTGCTTTAATGTTATACTTTCCTTCACAAAAATTTTCTTACCGCGTTATCCGGTATCTTTCGTTTTCATCAGGATTTCCCAATGTACTATCAATGTCCACTTTGTCATCACTCACTGCAACTGAACAATCAAGTATGGCGATGCGATAACAATCATCAGTTTGATCGGGCAAAAGAAGGCTATGTTAACCTGATGCCCGTTCAGCATAAAAAGTCGAAAAATCCTGGCGATAACCAAATGATGATGCAGGCTCGGCGTCAATTTCTTGATGCAGGTTATTACCAACCGCTGCGTGATGTGCTTTTCTCTTTGTTAGATAAATCTCTGACCGATCATCACAATCTGCAAACCTTGCTGGATATTGGCTGCGGTGAGGGGTATTACACCGGATTTCTGGCAGATAATTTGGTGACAAATAGAAAGCTCAATGTTTATGGTTTAGATATTGCTAAAGGCGCAATTCGTGCTGCGGCAAAACGTTATGCAAGCGTTTCTTTCTGTGTGGCATCTAGCCATCGCTTACCCTTTGATGATCGCGCTATCGACGGTGTATTGCGTATTTATGCGCCATGTAAAGCACAGGAGCTTAATCGCGTGATTAAAGATGATGGTTTCATCATTGCGGTAACACCTGCTCCGCAGCATCTTATTCAGTTAAAAGGGCTGATATACCAAACACCGCAGCCGCATGACGATATAGAAGAGCAGATTGAAGGGTTTTACTGTGTTCAGCAGCAACGATTAAGCTATGAAATGGTGTTGACGGGTGAGCCGGCGGTTAATCTCTTGCAAATGACGCCGTTTGCGTGGAAAGCGACAGAGCAGTTGATTAGCGATTTATCCGCACAATCTGAATTTCATTGTGATACTGATTTTTATATTCGATTGTATAAGAAGAAGTGATTTATTGCTGAGACAGGGTGTCAGTCAAGGTATTTAGCGAAAGACATTCCCTCTCCGTAGTGGAGAGGGAAATGAGAATATATTAATCGCAATGCACGACTTTAATCGCCAAACCGCCGCGAGACGTTTCACGATATTTCGAGTTCATATCTTTCCCTGTTTCATACATGGTTTCAATGACTTTATCCAACGAAACGCGCGGATCGCTGGTACGACGCAACGCCATACGCGAAGCATTAATCGCTTTCACTGAGGCAATTGCATTACGCTCAATACAAGGGACTTGCACCTGACCAGATACCGGATCGCAAGTCAGCCCTAAATTATGCTCCATACCAATTTCTGCTGCCGCACAAACATGCTGCGGGCTTCCGCCTAATAGTTCGGTTAAGCCTGCGGCTGCCATAGAACAGGCTACGCCGACTTCGCCCTGACAACCGACCTCTGCACCGGATATAGACGCATTCATCTTATACAACGCACCGATTGCGCCAGATGATAAGAAATAGCGAATATAGGCTTCCGGAGTAACAGGCTGAATAAATTGATCATAATATGCCAGAACCGCAGGAATAATCCCGCAAGCGCCGTTTGTTGGCGCAGTAACAACGCGACCGCCCGCCGCATTTTCTTCATTAACTGCCAGTGCAAACATATTGACCCAATCAATGATATTCATTGGATCGTTAGATAATTTATCGGAAGAAACCAGCATTCGCCGCAATGCAGCAGCACGGCGCGGTACTTGTAATGGTCCTGGTAATACGCCTTCAGTATTCATTCCGCGATCGATACATTCACGCATGGTTTGCCAGACTGCCGCAAAATAGCGTTCAATCTCTTTTTGACTGTGCATGGCAAGCTCATTTTTCATCACCAAACCGGAGATGGACAGCCCATGCTGTTTACAAAGATCTAGCAGTTCTGCGGCTGACTTATAAGGATAAGGAACAGCAACTTCATCAATCGACGCTTTACCAAAGTTTTCAGCATCAACGATAAAACCGCCGCCAATAGAGTAATAAGTTTTGCTGTAAATGGCTTTTTCACCGTCAAACGCGGTGATCGTCATACCATTTTCGTGTAATGGCAGATTATCGCTGTGAAAAACCATACCGCTATCATGAGGAAAATTAACTTCACGCTTTCCATTAGCGAGCGGTAAACGTTGGGTTTCTTCTACACAACGAATAAAAGCAGGTATGGCATCAATATCAACAGTGGCAGGTAAATTCCCAGCCAGACCCATGATAATCGCAATATCTGTATGATGACCTTTACCGGTTAAAGATAGTGAGCCGTAAACGTCAACAGCGATACGACTAACAGAAGAGAGTAACTCGTTATGACAGAGATCATCGACAAACTCTTTGCCCGCTTTCATCGGACCAACGGTATGTGAACTGGACGGTCCAATACCTATTTTAAACATGTCGAAAATGCTAATCACATGAAACTCCTAAATAAATTAAAGCTGATATTACATCTGAATGGAAAAATGAAATTCATAAAGTGACGTTATTTTTAGTTAATTGACCTGCTTGTTTTTATCTGTGCAATATATCATATTGCATCATCACTAAATTATAGTCTTTTTATGATGTGATAAGCTATGAATATAGTGTATTCGCTGGTGTGTTTTTCTATGAAGTGCGGTTAATGTCAAATAAAGTGATTATCTTATGAGAAAAGAAAGACGTTATGACGAATAAAAAATCGTTATTTATTAAATTATAACATTTTTTTAACTTGAATCGCTAAACGATGAACAATTGATGCGGTCAGACCCCAAATAAAATGATCACCATAGTAAATAAAATAAATTCGTGACGATTTTCCCCGACGAGTAATATCGATCGAATAATGATTATCTAAATTAAGCAGATAGCTCAATGGAACTTCAAATAGGGCTGCAACTTCGCTTTTATTTTCTCTAAACTGCAATCCGTCAGGTAAAAGACCGACAATAGGTGTAACCTGAAAACCGCTGATGCTGTCCATTGGCGGCAACTGACCAATAATATTGACCGAATCAGGATTAAGTCCAATTTCTTCGTTTGCTTCGCGCAGCGCCGTCACCGTCAGTGAACCGTCGGTTTTATCTGCTGCGCCGCCGGGAAAGGAAACTTGCCCTGCATGTTTACGTAACAGCGATGAACGCTGTGTGAATAATAAAATCGGATCTGCGCGGCAAATAATCGGCACTAATACTGCCGCTTTACGCTGCTGTTTTGTTGCAGACGATGGCGGCGGTAATTGCAGTTGAAATTGTTGGATAAAACGGTTAATTAAAGCGCTCATCGGTGTATTAGTATCGTTTGGTATGCTATCTGGTTACAAGAGTAGACGTACTATAAAAGAGAATCATCACAAAAGTAGTATAAGCGTGTTAACAGTGAGATAATAGCACTATCTCCGCTGGTATTATTATATCGAATACTGCTTATCATCGGGTATCAGCAGCATTTTTATCTACCATTCCTCATAAAAGTGAAATTAATATGACAATCGGATCACCAGCATTGCAGCATCATGAACAACAAGAAGCCGTCGATCGCATTCATCAATTGATGGCGGAAGGTATGAGCAGCGGCGAGGCAATTGCGTTGGTGGCGCAAGAGATTCGTGCAAATCATCAAGGCGAAAGCGCTGTTGCTTCATTTGATGACGACGAAGAAGAATAGTATTTCTCTAAAATAGAAGAGTAACGATAAGTTAAATGCTTTATCTATGAGCTTATAGATAAAGCGTGCCGAATTTATCGAGATAAGTTAGATAAAGACGCGTATCCAGCTCCAGTTGGTGGTAATTTGGTTCCATATAGCAACATAGATTATAAAAATTCTTGTTATGATCCCGCTCTTTTAAATGTGCTAACTCATGCACCACGATCATTTTTAATAACGCTTCTGGCGCTGATTTGAAAACGTTAGCGATCCTAATTTCAGCTTTAGCTTTTAATTTATTTCCCTGAACGCGTGATATAGCAGTGTGCATTCCAAGCGCATGTTTAATAATATGAATTTTATTGTCATAACAAATTTTATTCACTAATTGTGCATTTTTCATATATTGATTTTTTATTACCATCACATACTGATATAGCGTTTTATCAGTGACATAACAGTGCGTATCAGGATAACGGGCAAGCAGCAGAGCGCCTAATTTATCTTGCCTGATAAGCGTAGCCACTTGCTGTTGAATGTTCTCGGAGTATCCAGAAAGATAGGGAAGCATATTCATCTTATTTTACTTAGAAATAATAATTTATATTATAAATACTGTATAAACTTTAACATTTAATCAATATTATTGCATATTTACATAATGATATTAATTAATACAACTGAAACCTTAGAATACCGAATAATAAAACGCGAAAGAATACTAAAAGCGTTATATATCCGGTTAACCGTTTTGATAAAACTTAGCAAGGATAAATAATGTGTCCTTGATCTAATTTTTTATTATGTCGCTGAAAACACCTTGCCTAAATTAATCGGATATGCGGTAATGAATCAGGTCAGTTAAATAGAGTTACTTCATAGGTATATCATTTTTAAATAAAAAAGCTCTCTGGTTAATAGTTATCTTCGGATTAATTTCACTTTAGATCTTTTTTGATAACATAATGAAAGTAATAGAAATACCGACCGTCAGTGCCTTTTGGCAAGTGAAAATATTAATAGGAATTTTGTAATGTCTAAAAAAACTGGTCACGTTAAGTGGTTCAACGAAAGTAAAGGTTTTGGTTTCATCACTCCAACTGATGGCAGTAAAGATGTGTTCGTTCACTTCTCTGCTATCGTTAGCGATGGTTTCAAAACGCTGGCTGAAGGTCAGCATGTTGAATTTTCTATTCAAGACAGCCCGCGTGGCCCGTCTGCGGCAGATGTTGTTGCTCTGTAATTAGCAATAATTTATGTTGCTAAAAATCGGCTGAATCACTTTTAGTCGATATATCACAATAGCCTCATTAGTTTCCTGATGAGGCTTTATTTTGGGTGATTTTTAGTCATTGAAAAAAACGACCCTGAACAGGATCGTTTATATCCGACCGAAACAAACCGATATGCCGTTCATTTAATCGAAGTTAAATGAACGGCGCAGGAAATTAATCCTCAATCGGCGCTGGTCTTGCTGCCGGAGCTGCCGCATGATTCGTCGCAGCATGTCCTCCCGCAGAACTTTTAACACTATTCTGTGCGGTAGAATGTTGCTCAGTTGCAGTTGGCACTGATATTTCAACCGGAATAATGTTCACTTCTGCAATTGATTCATTTTCTATTGGCATAACAGGTCTTGCTGCCGGAGAGCTGGCTACTTTGCCTGTCTTCAAACTGCTGACTTTCACTGCTGGTGTGGTCGGCGCTTCGATTTCAGGTAGTTCAGCGACAACCGGAGTTATTTCCTGAGCAATAACTGTTTCTGTTGATTCAGCCTGATATGCAGGTGACGCAGCCGGAGCAGAAGCATTACCGACGAAAGTTGTAACAGCAGGCGTTGCTACTTCTGGAACTTCAACAATAGTTGTAGCGGGTTCAGTCGCAGGTACAGCATCAACATTTTCAGTTTCTTTAACTTCAACTGGCTGAATTTCAGATGCAACCGGCGTTTCAGTCACGCTGCTTGCTTCAATAGCAGCAACTACCACAGGTTCAATAGATTCTGCGGGTTTGACTTCAGGTAAATTAACGGCTTCTGCTGTTACGGCTGCAATCACCGCTTCCTGTTGTGAGTTAGCTTGTTCTGCTGCACTGGCTGCGGCGGCTAACTCTTCAACTGATTCAAAGCCTTTTGGTTGTTCCGCTGCTAATGCTGCGTAATTGATACATACTTTACCCGATGCCAATTCAGGTGACGCAACCGCCAGCGTTAGTGGCATCGCTGAAACGGTAGGGTATCTTTCGTTGCGATAACGGCGGCGGCGCTGACCGCTAACGCGCAGATGGCGCGGTGAGCGGCGAGAACGACGCGGCATACCATTGTTATCATTACTGGCAGTATCAACATTATTATTATTGTTGTGATGACTATTTCTGCTGTTATCAGACTCTTGTACCAGTGCCGTATTTTCTGTTTCATTAACAACGACAGGTTGAGGCAATAACTTCACATTTTCTATTGGTGCAGGCGCTACAGTTGGTTGCACTGCAACCGCAGGGACAGTTTCAGTAGGTACGCTGGTACTGCTATCGGCTGACGCAGCAACACGAACTTTTTGATCTAACTGACGGCGTTGACGGCGTTGTGCCGGAACGGGCGCTGGTTTCTCTTCTTCAACAACGTTAGCCACAGCAATACTGGTTTCCACTTGCTCATTTTGTTGAGTTTGTGTTTGTTGTTGACGTTTATCTTCATTACGGCGGCGCTGACGTTCTGCGCGTGTTTCACGACGATTGTCATCACGCGGCGTATCGATCGTTGCCGCATTTTGCACTACATCTTGAGTTTGTTGTGCCTGACGATTATTTCGGCGGGATTCTTGATTATTATCGCGGGTATCACGAGACTGCTGACGATCCGAGTTGCGATCACGATTACGATCGTTGTTACGGTCACGGCGATTATTACGATAATTGTTACGGCGTTCCTGCGGGTTACTTGCTGGTTTTTCTGCCGGAGCCGCTGGTTTTGGTTCTTCCGAAGCAAACAGATTTTTCAGACCGCTGACAAAACGTGAGAATAAGCCCGGCGCTGCTGGTACCGCTGCAACAGGAGCGGTGACTGGCGCTGCTTTTTTCTCTTCTACTGGTGCTGATTCTGTTGGTATAGCGAAACTGGTTAAAGCTGGTTGCTCAGGCGCTTTACGCTCAACAACCGTTTCTTCTTCCGCTTCTGTTTCGGTTTCATGTAATTGCGGCAGTTTGTAACTTAATACATTGGTTTCTTCGCCTGGTTTTCTACGAATCACTTCATAGTGCGGCGTTTCCATACGATCATTCGGTACGACAATAACGCGAACTTTATTGCCAGCACTGCGTTCAATAGCATTGATCGATTCACGTTTTTCGTTCAGCAAGTAAGAAGCGATTGGTACCGGAACGATGGCATCGACTTCTTTGGTATTATCTTTTAATACTTCTTCTTCAATCAAACGAAGAATCGACAGCGACAGTGATTCATTATCACGCACTGTGCCTGTACCGTCACAGCGCGGGCAAACATGATGGCTGGATTCACCCAGTGACGGGCTTAAACGCTGACGAGACATTTCCAGTAAACCAAAACGAGAAATACGACCGATCTGGATACGCGCACGATCCTGACGGACAGCATCACGCAGACGGTTTTCTACTTCTCGTTGATGGCGGATTGGTGTCATATCGATAAAGTCGATAACAATTAAACCGCCCAAATCGCGCAGACGTAACTGGCGCGCAATTTCATCAGCCGCTTCTAAGTTGGTATTGAATGCCGTTTCTTCAATATCACCGCCGCGAGTAGAACGCGCGGAGTTAATATCAATCGCTGTTAACGCTTCGGTAGTATCAATAACGATAGAACCGCCGGAAGGCAGACGAACTTCACGCTGGAAAGCGGATTCAATTTGCGATTCGATTTGATAGTGGCTAAACAGCGGAATTTCGCCAGTATAAGCCTTAATTTTGCTGCTAAAGTCAGGACGACCAAGTGCCGCGATATGTTCTTTTGCTAAATCGAGGATCTTAATATTATCGATTAAGATTTCGCCGATGTCTGGACGCAAATAATCGCGGAATGCACGCACAATAACATTACTTTCCTGATGGATCAGGAACGGCGCAGGGCGGCTTTCCGCAGCTTTCTTAATTGCTTCCCAGTGTTTTAAGCGGAAAGAAAGATCCCACTGTAACGCTTCGGCAGATTTACCCACACCAGCAGTGCGGACAATCAGCCCCATACCATGAGGAATTTCGAGAGAATCTAATGCTTCTTTCAATTCCTGACGATCATCACCTTCGATACGACGGGAAATACCACCCGCACGCGGGTTGTTTGGCATTAGAACTAAATAACTGCCCGCCAGACTGATAAACGTTGTCAGCGCAGCACCTTTGTTGCCGCGCTCTTCTTTATCAACCTGAACGATAACTTCCTGACCGACGTGTAAAACATCTTTAATGTTTGGACGACCGCCGGAAGTTGAATTGGAGGAAAAATATTCGCGGGAAATTTCTTTAAAAGGGAGGAAACCGTGGCGTTCTGCACCGTAATCAACAAAAGCTGCTTCAAGGCTTTGTTCAACACGGGTGATTTTACCTTTGTAAATATTGGCTTTTTTCTGCTCATGACCCGGACTTTCAATATCTAAATCGTATAGACGTTGTCCGTCAACTAAGGCTACACGCAACTCTTCTTGTTGAGTTGCGTTGATCAACATTCTTTTCATTAAACAGTACTCATTTTTTTCATTGTCAATTGAGTCTACGCATAGGGAAACTAATGGACAGAATTAACCGACAGCCCCAAGTCTTATCGCAAAATCGTCAACCTCACGGTTGTCGCCTGCACAGGGGCGCATTATCTCGGTAAGCCTGTGTTTCTTTGTGAAAACAGCGCTTTTTATCAAGGAAAACCGTTTCTGGTCGTTATAACTGACAAGCGGAAATCGGATTCTTTTACCGTCCAAGCCACTACCCGTAGCTCGCTAATTGCCTGATACTCATGGTGTCTTACGCCATTGCTGCACTATTTGAGCGATCTGCAAATTTTATTTTTCACCTGTTATCTCACGTTAACCTGTTTTTTCATATCAACACATCAAAATGAAACAAGGCAGAAAATCACCCACATTATCAACCGCCAACCGCATTATGGCAAGGTGACTTTTACGCGATAGCGTAATAATGTAAAAATCGTGTTAAAACCACATTTTCATCAAGCAAAAATGCAAAAATATGCAACATGTGACTACACGAACTGTCATTATTTTGCCACTCAAATAGTGCGATTGAAGTGCTATTGATAAGTGTAGACACTAAAACAATTTAATAAGGCATATTTCACAAAAATTGATCGTGCTAGAATTACCGCCATGAAAACAAGTCAACCAACACTTAGTGTACAAACTGTCACCATTACTGCTGATACAGCAGGGCAGCGTATTGATAACTTTTTGCGAACCATGCTGAAAGGTGTGCCAAAAAGTATGATTTACCGTGTTCTGCGTAAAGGCGAAGTGCGTGTAAATAAAAAACGGATCAAGCCTGAATATAAGCTGGAAGATGGGGATATTATTCGTATTCCGCCCGTTAGAGTTGCTGAACGCGAAGAATCGGCTGTTTCAGCCAAATTAGATAAAGTTGCCGCGCTGGAACATTGCATTTTATATGAAGATGATCATCTTTTAATTTTAAATAAACCATCAGGAACGGCGGTGCATGGCGGCAGCGGTCTTAGTTTTGGCGTAATTGAAGGATTACGAGCGTTAAGACCTGATGCGAAATTTCTTGAACTGGTACATCGTCTGGATCGCGAAACGTCCGGCGTATTGCTCGTTGCTAAAAAACGCTCTGCGTTGCGCTCATTGCATGAACAGTTACGGCTGAAAACCATGCAAAAAGATTATCTAGCGTTAGTTCGCGGGCAGTGGCAATCACACTGTAAAGCAGTGCAAGCGCCATTGCTGAAAAATGTACTGCAAAGCGGTGAACGTATCGTCAGAGTTGATGCACAAGGTAAGCCATCAGAAACACGCTTTAAAGTAGAAGAACGTTTTGAATTTGCCACGCTGGTGAAAGCCAGTCCGGTAACGGGTCGGACGCACCAAATTCGTGTGCATACCTTACATGCCGGACATCCTATCGCTTTTGATGATCGCTATGGCGATCGCGATTTTGATGCCCAACTAGCGGATACCGGACTTAATCGACTGTTTCTCCATGCCGCCGCAATCCGTTTTGAACATCCGGCAAGTGGTGAAACGTTACGAATTGACGCGCCGATGGATAAAAATTTGATGCGTTGTTTAACGGTGCTGCGAGCGAAGAAATCAATAAGTTAAATTGCTGATAAAAGCTGATAAAGGCAGATAATAGAGAGGGCAACCGCAATGGTTGCCCTAAATTCGATTCTCAATTAATCATCAAAATACCAATAACCGCTATTTACTAGCTGTGCTAACACCGCGACAAATGCCGGATCTTCCAGCGCATCGCCGAGTTCTTTCTGACTGATTAATGGATAACGGCACAGTGCATCAGCCGCTTCCAGATACGGTGTATCAATCAATTCACCATGCACATAGCAATTGTCACCAACACGCAGAACGCGCAAGCCGTCGATGCGAACCAGACTTTCACCTTGTACCAGAGAATCATAGATTTCATCAGCGCGATATGCCGGTTCAGCAGGGGCAATATCCAGCTCATGACGTGACGTCGTAACGAATCGACCAAACCATTGATTAAAATCTTCGGGCTGATTTATCAGATCGATCATCATGCCGCGCAAACGGTCAAGCTCATAATCCTCAACAATCGCAGGGTGATCACGCAATTTAAGATCAGGATCGCTGTAATGCTCGCTGCCTAAATCATTTTCCAGTACGTAATCGGCAAAGCTGCTGATTAAATCGCGCCCGTTAGGGCCGCGATAACCAACAGAGTAATTCATTGCCGTCTCATGAGTGAATCCGTCATGCGGGAATCCGGGCGGAATATAAAGAATATCGCCCGGCGCTAAATCCTCATCAATAATCGGATCAAAAGGTTCAACGTGCAGCAACGCAGGGTGCGGGCAATATTGTTTCAGTGGGAGTTTATCGCCGACACGCCAGCGACGGCTGCCCATACCTTGAATGATAAAAACATCATATTGATCGATATGCGGACCGACACCGCCGCCCAGTACGGAGAACGAAATCATCAAATCATCTAAGCGCCAATCCGGTAACTTGCGGAACGGGCGAACCAGCGCCGCCGAAGGCGTATGCCAATGATTAACCGCTTGAACCAGCAGTGACCAGCCTTTTTCACCCAAGTGATCGTAACTTTCAAAAGGACCATTGCTGGCTTGCCAATGACCATTCGGCTGACTGACTAAACGGCTGTCAACCTCACTTTCCATCGCTAATCCTGCTAATTCATCAGGGGAGATCGGGTCAATAAAATTTTTGATAACATTTTTTAAAACGACCGGACGTTTTTGCCAGTAGCGATTTAAAAAGTCATCCCAGTCTAAATCGAGTTGATATTCCATCGTGTTCATACCCTTTAGCAGAAAATTGCGCTTGATTATAGCTAAGCTCTGTTAAGAATACCGGATTGGATTCTCAGTTTTTTCATTTGTTGCGGCTACTTGATGATTCTGGCGACAACTTACAAGAAAACTTGTAAGAATAGTAAAAACAAAATAGTAAAAAACAAAGAAATCTTAGGGTGAATGAGCTTTAAGCGCTATTATGTAAAAAGTCTGTATCAAATCACTGATTACTCCACCTGTTAAGTCGGATCGCTATATTTTCATGCCGTTAGATAATCACTCGTCATCATCTGAACTTATTGACACTCATTGTACAAATCATTTGCATCAAACAGAGCTGCCGCGTTTTCCTTTATATGACCTGCACAGTCATACCACCGCTTCCGATGGCATGTTAACGCCAGCCCAGTTAGTACAGCGAGCGGTGGAGATGAGAGTCAGCGTGCTGGCAATTACCGATCACGATACCACAGATGCTCTTGCTGCCGCGCAGCAGGCGATTGCTGAACAAACGTTAGCGTTGCGCTTAATTAACGGCGTAGAAATCTCAACAATTTGGGAAAATTTCGATATTCATATCGTTGGGCTGAATATTGATCCCGATGCTCCCGCGATGGTGGCATTATTAGCTGCACAGCGTATCCGACGCTTACAGCGCGCGCAGGAAATTGCCCGCCGATTAGAGAAGCATCATATTCCCGATGCGTTTGCAGGCGCACAGCGTATCGCCGGTGATGCTGGTATAACGCGCGCGCATTTTGCCCGTTACCTAATTGAAATCGGCAAAGCAGCAAATATGGCGCAAGTATTTAAAAATTATCTGGCACGCGGGAAAACGGGTTATGTGCCTCCGCAGTGGTGTACAATAGCTGATGCCGTCGCAGCTATTCATCTTTCCGGCGGGCAAGCGGTGCTGGCACACCCAAGCCGTTATGATTTGTCCGCTAAATGGCTGCGCCGTTTAATCATTGATTTTAAGCAGGCTGGCGGTGACGCGATGGAAGTTGCTCAATGCCAGCAAGCACCGCAAGAGCGAGCGCAACTGGCGTTGTACGCTCAAGAATATCAATTATTGGCATCTCAGGGTTCTGATTTTCACTATCCTTGTGCATGGGTGGAGTTAGGGCGGCGGTTAGCGCTGCCGGATAAAGTGACTCCCGTATGGCAGGGCTGGTTTGAGTAAACCCAATAGCAAGATTTAAAGGAGTTTCTCATGACTCAATTTTTTTATATTCATCAGGATAACCCGCAAGCACGGCTAATTACTCAGTCAGTTGAGTTTTTACGCAAAGGCGGCGTAATTGTTTATCCAACGGATTCTGGCTATGCCTTAGGCTGTATGCTGGAAGAAAAGCACGCAATGGAACGCATTTGCCGCATTCGTCAGTTAGATAGCAACCATAATTTTACACTGATGTGCCGTGATTTATCGGAATTATCGACATATGCCCATGTTGATAACACGGCATTTCGCTTGATTAAAAATAATACGCCGGGTAATTACACTTTTATTTTAAAAGCGACGAAAGAAGTACCGCGCCGCTTGATGAATGAAAAACGCAAAACAATCGGTTTGCGCGTTCCCTCAAACCCGATCGCACTGGCGCTATTGGCTGAACTGAATGAGCCGATGATGTCCACCACGCTGATGTTGCCGGGCAATGATTTTGCTGAATCTGATCCCGAAGAGATCCGCGATACACTATCCAAACACGTCGATTTAATCATTAACGGCGGGTATTTAGGTCAACAACCGACAACGGTGATTGATTTAACAGACGATTCGCCTGTTGTTGTGCGCGTCGGAGCTGGTGATCCAACGCCGTTTCGTTGATGGATTACCCCGTATCAGTTATGATTTATGTTCACTGATTAACCAATAGTTAACTTAATATTCTGGCTAACATCGTTAATCATAATTATGACGCCTGTGAAGGCGACAACAGAGGTTGCTCAATGAGCGAAAAGTTACAAAAAGTTTTAGCCAATTCTGGTCACGGTTCACGCCGTGAACTCGAAACCATGATTCAGGCTGGTCGCATCAGCGTCGATGGCAAAATTGCCACGTTAGGCGATCGCATTGAAGTTACATCTGCTGTGCGCGTGCGTATTGATGGTCACGTTGTTGCATTGCGCGAATCGGAAGAAACCGTTTGCCGCGTACTTGCTTATTACAAACCGGAAGGCGAACTTTGTACCCGTAAAGATCCGGAAGGTCGTCCGACGGTGTTTGATCGCTTACCGAAAATGCGCGGTTCACGCTGGGTTGCCGTAGGTCGTCTGGACGTGAATACGTCAGGTTTACTGCTGTTTACCACTGATGGTGAACTGGCAAACCGCTTAATGCACCCAAGCCGTGAAGTTGAGCGCGAATATGCTGTGCGTGTATTCGGTCAGGTTGATGAAGAAAAGCTGAAACAACTGCGTAAAGGCGTGCAACTGGAAGATGGCAGCGCCGCATTCCGCTCTATTAGTTTTCAAGGCGGAGAGGGCATGAATCAGTGGTATAACGTGACATTAACCGAAGGGCGTAACCGCGAAGTTCGTCGTTTATGGGAAGCGGTTGATGTGCAAGTTAGCCGTTTGATCCGTGTCCGCTACGGCGCATTAGGTCTGCCAAAAGGATTACCGCGCGGCGGTTGGACGGAACTCGACCTGAACGCAATTAATTATCTGCGTGATATGGTCGGATTACCGCAAGAAACTAAAAGTAAGATGCCAGTAGAACGTGATCGCCGTCGCACGAAAGCAAATCAAATTCGGCGCGCGGTGCAGAAACATAGCCAAAGACCGGCTTCCAGAAGCGGCTCAAAAAGGGCGAATCCGACAAGACGCGGATAGCTAAAATTGATGAAAAATAGCGCTGTAAACAGCGCTATTTTTTTAGCTAAAAAACTCGTTTTAAAGTGAGTTTTAATTATAAAAATCATTATTTATCAATTTATTGCTTTTGTATGTGCAAATATTTATTTTTGTTATATCTGTTAGTAAATTTTTCTTGATTGTTACTTTTTTTACTTCCACTTATTTCCACTTTGCTGCTCTCGTTATTGCCGGATTTCTATTTTATTTCCACTTTGAACCGGAAAAAGTCAGTCTCCTAACCATAAATTAAAGTGTGTAGTGTGACTTCATCGGAAAAGATGGCATCACCGATATTTGTCCATCATTGTCGTAGTCGTATTTGGTTTATTTAGAGAGCAGTTACATGAATGAAATTCAAATTCGTTTCAACATGGTAGAAGACAACTTAGATCCGGCAGAAGTGACGAAAGAACTTCTGCTGATTATCGATGGTTGGTTAAAAGAAGAAGGGGCATACACCACCGACGTTCAGCAGCAAATGTTGGAATCGCACGTTAAAGCTATGGTAACACGGGCGAAAACCGGTGAAGCGCTGCCAGAAGTGGACGTCTCACTGTTTGACGAGATTTCCCCTGAATCCATGCAGTTAGCGGAGCGTGCTATCAATACGCTGCCAGGCTTACCGATTGAGGAAGCCTACTTGCTGTCTGTTCATTTTGAAATTGCACGTTCAAACGATTAATTCTGTTGGAGATAGAACAAATGAAACAAATCGTCGTTGTTATTGGTGATCGTTTAGGTAAAGGTCAAAAAGTTGCTGCTGGTGTTGAAGCCGCAGGCGGAAAAGCAATCGTAATTCCTGGTGTGGCTGCGGATATGAAACTGGGCGACATCATGAATGCTGAACAGGGTGATATTGGCATTTCTTTCTGCGGAAGCGGCGGTGCCGGTGCGATTACTGCTCAGAATAAATATGGCTATAAAGTTCGTCACGGTATGCGCTCGATTGAAGAGGGTGAAACTGCGATCGCCGATGGTTGTACTGTACTGGGCTTCGGTTTTATGGATAAAGAAGAGCTGGGTGAGCGTTTAGTAAAAGCATTTAACAAAAAATACGGCAACGCATAATGAAAGAGCATCTTAAAACATCGGTTCGTGTCAGCGGTCGGGGAGATACCAAACAAAAAGCCATCGCTGATGCACTAAGCTCTGTGCAGCGCACAGTATTAAAAGATAGCAGCAACATCATTCTACGCATTGAACCGCTTGAGGTTGAAGTGATAAGCGCCACTGTTAAAGTGACGAAAGAGAAGTTTCTGTTTGTCTTTTTCCCGCGTAATCGTGAGCTTTACTCAGTTGTTTTAGATGTCGCTTTAGATGTGAGCTTGCTGAATGTTCAAGAAATACATTTCGACTCAGTGTAAGGCACTGAATCAAATGTTTTAGAGGAAATACAAATGGATGCAAATACTACTGTTTCTGTTTTTGAGATCCTAATAAAGTCATTAATTATTGGCGGTCTATGCGGTGTCGGTCTTGGTGCCGGTGCTGCGCGTATGTTCCATGCCCCGACAATTCAGGGTATGGGCGCGTTTCGTACATTAGGTGAGTTGAACTCCTGCGAGGGAGATCCCGCATCTCACTTCTCCTTCGGTTTAGGCTTCTTCTTCAATGCCTGGGCTTCATCGGTTGCTGCCGGTGCGTTTACCCAAGATGTTGATCACCGCATTATTCCTAACTGGGGTGCTGCTGCGCTGATGATTAAAAACCGCAACGTCGCTGAAACACTGCACAACCCAAAAAAGATGGCGATCGCTTGCGGCATTATCGGTGCCATTGTAGTGGCGTTCCTGAATACTACTGCGTCTGCGGTTCCGGCTTCACTGCAAACTACGGCAACTAACGTGCTGGTTCCTGCGGCTAACTTGCTGGTTAACACCGTGATGCCAGTTATTTTCTGGTTAGCAGCGATGGACGCAGGTCGTCGTTCTGGTTTCTGGGCAACCCTGTTCGGCGGCTGTGCACAGTTAATCATGGGTAATGCTATCCCTGGTTTAGTGCTGGGTATTCTGATCGGTAAAGGCGTTGATGACAGCGGCGGCTGGAACAAAGTGACTCGTACCATGATGATCGCAGTAATCCTGCTGTTCGTATTGAGTGCGTTCTTCCGTGGTTTCGACTTGAAACTGTTGCAGTCTTTCGCTTTAGGCGCACCGGACTGGTTACAACACGTTCATAACGTATTAAGCGGTAAATAATTTCATCGGAAGTATTTCTCTTTTAATAATGAGAATTAATGCGTTCGGTAAGAGATAAATCAACGACAGTAAACAAATTACTAGGACTTGATATGAATAATACAGAATTAAAAAATGACTTTTGGTATGCAGAGTGGACTTTCCCTCTGTTTGTAGGTCTGTTATCGGCAGGGGTTTTTGCCGGTACACACATGTATGTTGTTTATGGCTTCGGTGCGTTTAACGAAGTGGCATTTGTGGCGATGTTGCGTTCTGGTATTGATACCGGTGTTTACGGCGCAGTTGCCGCGTTCGGTGCCAGCTTCCTGTTTGCGCGTATTATCGAAGGCTCGCTAGTCGGTATTTTGGATATTGGCGGCGCGATCCAAACAGGTCTCGGTTTAGGCGTTCCGGCGCTGCTGCTGGCAGGCGGTTTCGACGTCCTGATCACCAACTTTATTGCTGCACTAATCACTGGGTTAGTGTTGGGTGTGATCGTCGGTTTTGTGATTATTCTGGCTCGTAAATTTACTATCAATCAGGGCAACTCCACTTACGGTGCTGATGTCATGATGGGCGCAGGTAACACTTCCGGTCGTTTTCTTGGTCCTTTGATTATCCTTGCTGCAATGGCAGCGTCGATTCCAATTGGTATCGGCTCATTAATCGGTTCGTTACTGTTCTACATCTGGAAGAAACCTGTTGCAGGCGGCGCAATTTTAGGTGCGATGATCTTAGGTTACTTCTTCCCGTTGGTTGTTAAGTAATTGAGTTAACCTCACTTAAAGTAATTAACTCAAGGTATAGCGGACGGTAATCAGCCGCCCGCTATACCTGAATGAAATACCTGAGCGAAATCAACGGGCGGCAGATTGTCGCTTGTCCGAAAAACAACATGATCAACAGCATATAAAAGTGAGCAGATTCCATGAATGATTTAATCATTAAGCAAGCAAGATTAGTAAACAGCAATGGTGCTGACATCGTTGACGTAGTGATTAATCAAGGAAAGATTCATGAGATAGGTACATCAGTAGCCGATGGTTTAACGGCGAAAAAAGTGATCGATCTTAATGGAAAATTCTATATCAGTGCTGGTTGGATTGATGCTCATACTCATTGTTACGCGGCTTCGCCAATCTATTTTGATGAACCGGATTTAGCCGGTGCTGCTCACGGCGTCACAACGGTGATCGACGCAGGCAGTGTTGGTGCTGATGATATTGACCATTTCTATTCATTAGCGAAAAAAGTCAAAACCAACGTTTATTCATTATTAAACATTGCCAGTATCGGCATTATTGCTCAGAACGAATTGTCGGATATGAGCAAAATTGACGATGAAAAATTACAGCAAGCGATTAAACGCCACCCGAATTTTGTTGTTGGCATCAAAGCGCGCATGAGTAAAAGTGTCGTGGGTGAAAACGGCATCGCGCCGTTAATTCGCGCCAAAGAGATGCAAAAAGAGAGCGGTTTACCACTAATGGTGCATATCGGCAACAACCCGCCGAATCTGGACGAGATCGCCGACTTGCTGACTAAAGGTGACATTATTACCCACTGTTTTAACGGTAAACCTAACAAAATTCTGGATTCCGATGGCAACTTAAAACCATCAATTCAACGCGCATTAACGCGCGGTGTGATTTTAGATGTCGGTCACGGAGGAGAAAGTTTCAGTTTCTCTGTTGCCGAACAAGCAATGAAGATCGGCACGTATCCCGATCTCATTAGTTCTGATATTTATCACAAAAACCGCATTAACGGACCGGTATACAGTCTGGCAGCGGTGATGACAAAATTCCTGTGTATGGGATTCTCGCCAAAGCAGATCATTGATTGTGTAACGGTTAAAGCCGCAGATTTGCTGCACCTGAAAGGTAAAGGTCGTTTAGCCGTTGGTTACGATGGTGATGTAACGATTTTTGATATTAAAGATGAAAGAGTCGAACTGTCTGATGCTGAAGGTCAGGTAAGAGTCGGAACGCAAAGATTTGTTCCAATCGCAGCGATTGTTGCGGGGGAAAGTATTGCAACTAAAGAAGGTGATTCAGATTATGCCATCGATTTATGAGAAATATAATTTAAGAAAAGTGATTAACGCCTCTGGTCGTATGACCATTTTAGGCGTTTCGACGCCTAAGCCGGAAGTGGCGGACGAAGTGCTTTTCGGACTTAATCAGTATTTTGAAATGAAAGATCTGGTGAAGAAAACCGGCGCTTATATCGCTAAATTGCTAGGTGTTGACGATGCTATCGTCGTGTCCTGTGCTTCTGCGGGGATCGCTCAATCTGTTGCTGCTGTTATCGTGAAAGATGACAGCGATCTGCTACTGAATTTACACAGTTCTGATAAGCAAGTTCCGCGTGAAATCGTGATCCCAAAAGGGCATAACGTGAATTTCGGCGCACCAGTCGAAACGATGGTGACATTAGGCGGCGGTAAAGTAGTGGAAGCGGGTTTTGCTAATGAGTGTAGCGCTACGCAGCTTGCGGCAAAAGTGACCCCGCAAACCGCAGCGATCCTGTATATCAAATCCCATCATTCAGTACAGAAAAGTATGTTGACCGTAGCTGACGCCGCAGCGGTAGCGAAAGCCTATGACTTGCCGTTAATTGTTGATGCGGCAGCAGAAGAAGATCTCACCGCTTACTACAATATGGGCGCAGATCTGGTGATTTACAGCGGTGCGAAAGCCATTGAAGGACCAACCAGCGGCTTAGTGCTCGGTAAAAAACAGTATATTGAGTGGGTTCGGTTACAGGGTAACGGTATTGGTCGGGCGATGAAAGTCGGTAAAGAAGGTATTCTTGGACTGACGCTGGCGATTGAACTTTATCTGACCGCTAAGAAAGAAACCGGTCAGGAAATGGTGGAAAAAATGACACCATTTATTAACGATCTAAACGCAATTGCCGGTATTTCTGCCAAAGTGGTTTGGGACGCCGCAGGGCGTGATATTGCCCGCGCTGAAATTACGTTTGATGAACAAGCGATTGGTAAGAATACCTTTGAAATTATGAAACTGTTGAAACAAGGCGATACCGCGATTTATTTCCGCGAATATAAAGCAAATGAAGGCAAAGTAGAAGCTGATGTCCGTAGTGTCAGCGCCCCGCAGCTTGATGTAATTTCTGCGGCTATTCGTCAATTAGTTTCTGCTAAGTAATCGTGCAGCATAACGGAGTTTAACAAATGAAATTAAGTCCTAATTATTATCAAGATCGCGTTTGCCTTAATGTACTGGCGGGCAGCAGAGAAAATGCGCGTGAAGTGTATGCCGCCGCAGAAAAGCATGTTGTTGTCGGTGTGTTATCGAAAAATTACCCTGATTTAGCCAGCGCGATTGAAGATATGACCAAATATGCCAACGACATCGACAACGCGATCTCTGTTGGTTTGGGCGCAGGCGATCCGAATCAGTCGGAAATGGTTTCGCAAATCTCTAAAGTGATCCAACCGCAGCATGTTAATCAGGTATTCACCGGCGCGCCAGTCAGCAGAGCGCTGTTAGGGCAGAATGAAACAGTAGTCAATGCGCTGGTTTCACCGACGGGTACAGTTGGTTTAGTGAAAATCTCTACTGGTCCATTAAGCTCTACATTCCCTGATGCTATCGTTCCGGCTGAAACCGCGATCGCTATGCTGAAAGATATGGGCGCAAGCTCTGTGAAATACTTTAATATGCGCGGCTTAAAACATATTGACGAATTTGCTTATGTGGCAAAAGCCTGTGCGGAAAACAATTTCTATCTGGAACCAACCGGCGGCATCGATCTGGCGAACTTTGAACAAATCCTCAAAATTGCTTTAGATGCCGGTGTGGAAAAAATCATTCCTCACATTTATAGTTCAATTATTGATCCAGAAACCGGCAATACCCGACCGGACGATGTAAAAACGCTTTTAGCCATTGTTAAGAAACTCGTTCCTTAATGCGTTAACATTTTCGCGTAGAGTTTTTGCGTAGAAATACAGGAAGCCTTTCTTAGCGGTATGCGGAAAGGCTTTTTTTATCGATGATTTCCCTCTGATAGAGATTAATTAAAGGTATCTTTGTGGCGCTATTTCCTTATCAACGTCTTGCTTCTTTATTTGATGCGATCCAATCAGAAACTTTGCCGCAAGAAGAACTTGCCAAACGTTTCGATGTATCAACACGGACGATCCGTACCGATGTCATCGCATTAAATGATGTGTTAGCCAGCTATGGCGCAAGCGTAGTGTATGAGCGGGGATTAGGTTATCGCCTGAAAATTACGGATAAACAAAGTTTTGCTGCGTTGCCGATGCAAAAATATCAGATTAAAAGTATTCCGCGCACCGCGAAAGAACGTGTCGATGCGTTGCTGCTGAAATTTTTGATGGCATCGTTACCGATAAAGCTCGATGACATTGCCGAAGATTGGTTTGTTAGCCGCGGTACATTGCAAAACGATATGACAACGGTCAGAGAACAACTGAACAAATATCAGATCACGTTAGATACCGTTCCCCGTCAGGGCATAAAACTGGTCGGCGTGGAACAAGCGATCCGCGCTTGTATTACCGATGTGCTTTGGCAGCAGTTTTCGATGGAGCAAGAACGTTCCATTAATAATTTTAAACAGGAT
This sequence comes from Enterobacteriaceae bacterium, assembly GCA_031261005.1. Taxonomy (GTDB): domain Bacteria; phylum Pseudomonadota; class Gammaproteobacteria; order Enterobacterales; family Enterobacteriaceae; genus JAISKF01. The sequence goes on from JAISKF010000035.1 coordinate 48,556, forward strand.
ATTCTGACTAATATTGATTTAACTTATATTGAAAAAATCCTGCAAAACAGTGTGAATCGTTTTGATATTCGCCTGACTAATGAGGGGCGGCAATATCTTATCTTTAATTGCGCGGTATCGATTTTGCGGATTACGCGCGGTCATGAAATTGTTGATTTCAATGCAGATGAGATCTGTGAAGTGATCAAAAATGCGGTAAAAGAGATCTCCAAAGGATTTGTCTACTTTCTTGGCAGTGAAATTTCGGCGGCAGAAGAAAAATACCTTAGCGTGCAAATTTCCGCACAACGCATCTCCTATAATCGCAGTACAGTGGCAGCAGAAAGCAGCAGCGACGAACTGGTTGATTACATTCTTACTTATATTAATGATTCCTATAATTACGATCTGCGCGATGACGAGAAATTAAAAACGGATTTGTCAACGCATCTGGCAGCGATGATCACGCGTGTGCGTTATCAGATTAATACTAAAAATCCATTACTATCTGATATTAAACAATATTATCCTTTCGCCTATGACGTTACATTAAGCGCGATGGCAAACGTAGAAGATAAACTGCCGCATACTATCAGCGAAGATGAATTAGGGTATCTTGCGGTGCATATCGGCGTTGGGCTGGAACGCAATTACAGCGTCGGTTATACCCGCCATCCGCATGTACTGGTGGTGACGGATTCTGGCAATTCTACGATTCGTATGATCGAAGCCAAAATTGTGCGGGAATTTCCGCAGCTTAAATTGCATCGCGTGATTTCGTTAAACGAATACGAAGCGTTGGAAATGGTTGATGAAGATTTCGTGATTACCACCGTTCGCCTGACTGAAAAAAATAAGCCTATTGTCAAAATCGCGCCATTCCCGACACCGTATCAGTTGGAGCAAGTCGGGCGTTTAGCTATGGTGGATCGCACCAAGCCGTATATCCTCGAACGTTTTTTTGATGAACGCCATTTTATGATCGTCAAAGGTAAAATGACGCAAGAAGCGCTGTTTAAACGGGTGTGCAAAAAGCTGGAAGCAGACGGTTACATCACCAAAGATTTCTATCCATCATTGATCGAACGGGAATCTATTGTTTCAACGTTATTAGGTGAGGGGATCGCCTTACCTCATTCGCTAGGATTGCTCGCTAACAAAACCGTCGTAGTTACGATTTTAGCGCCAAGCGGTATTGAGTGGAATAAAGATAAAAAAGAGACAGCAAACGTAATTTTCCTGCTGGCGATCAGTAAAGCCGAATATGAAGAAGCGATGGCGATCTACGATTTATTTGTTACGTTTGTGCGTGAAAAGGCGACAAAACGCTTACTGAACAGCAAGAGCTTTAACGATTTTCAGGTGATCGCTAAAGATAGTCTTGGCCGCAGTGCTTGATATTTGCCGACTAATAAAACGGTGTTGATGATAGAAAAATATAATAACGTATGTATTTATTCTAATTTGGGGTGATCCATTATTTTGTTCTAATCTGGATATAATGTAGCCGTTACCTCTTTTTTAGGTGAAATATCTAATAATTGTTGTTTAATTGTTAATTTAATCTGCCGTAATTACTTTTTAATCAGTTTTATTATTGCTAATAAATAATAATTTGCAGGGGCGGTAACTTGTCGCCCGTTAAACCACCGAGTTGTTAATTCGGGCGGCAGGTTACCGCCCCTACGATAATTATTTGAAATTTATCGCAATAATATAACTGCTTATTTGAAATTCATGTATGTTATGCCATATTGGATTCGTTTGATTTATAGCTGATTTTACATTTAATCTACAGAATTAACTTTTGATTAATGTATCCCTCTTTTTTCTTGATATTAATCAAACAGAACAATAACCCACTTGTTATAGTGTTATCGCGTACAATGAAGTACCAAAATAATAATTTGAATTTATCGTTTGTTTGTGTAAAAACCTTAGTGAATATATTTGAATAGTTTGATTATATTTCTAATAAGGTAGTGGAAGCAGTCTTTTGATTGCAATTTTAAATTAGCGGATAGTGAGTCTTAATATGCTTCAAATAATCGCTTTAGTGGTGGTTGCGATCACCATTTATTTACTCATAAAACAATATGAAACACGAATGGTGTTAATTGGCTCTGGTTTAGTTATGTGCCTGTTAATGTTTACAACCAAAGATGGATTTACGCCGTTAGCTGGTTTTATGGCGGGTTTGGATTCATTCGGCGAACGTATGACTAACGCCAGTTTGATTCAGGCAATTTGTGCCAGTATGGGTTTTGCTTTCGTCATGAAATACACCAAATGTGATATGCAGTTGGTGCAGGCATTGGCTGGCATGATGAACAATTTGGGTTTCTTCCTGATCCCAATGACTGTCGTTGTGACCTATTTTATCAACATTGCGATCCCATCTGCGGCAGGTTGTGCGGCAGCAGTAGGGGCAACATTAATTCCTTTATTGATCGGTGCGCGTATCCACCCTGCAATTGCGGGTGCTGCGGTATTAAGCGGGACTTTTGGTGCATTTTTAAGTCCGGGTACGTCGCATAATGTGTTCGTGGCTAACTTATATAACGAAGTGATGGTCGGTACGGAAGGCTTCGCTAAAATGGAAGTTATGGACATCATTCGCGGTCACTCAACGGCGACTATCATCGCGGGTATTATCGCTACCGTTGCGCTGTCAGTGGTTGCGCTGGTGCGTAAAGAGTACCGCATTGCGCCAACGGAAGATGCAGTAACAGCAGAGGGCGAAGAAAAGCAAAAAGGTAAAACGAATTACCTGTACGCCACTGCGCCGTTTGTGCCATTAGTTCTGCTGCTGATCGCAGGTTTAACCCATTGGTTTGGCACAGTTAAAATGAGCGTGCCATCAGCGATGGTGATCGGTGCGCTGTATGCGTTGCTGATCACGCGCAGTAATCCTGCGGAAATGACCAAACAATTTTTTAGCGGTATGGGTAAAGCCTACTGCGATGTTATGGGTATTATCATTGCCGCCGCAGTATTCGCTGCCGGTCTGAAAACCTCTGGCTTAATTAACAGCTTCATCTCTTTCCTGACCGAAAACCCAGAAATGGCACGTTGGGGCGGTACTATCGGACCATTCCTGATGGGTATTATCACGGGTTCTGGTGACGCCGCCGCATTAGCCTTTAACGAAACCGTGACTCGTCATGCCACCAGCTTAGGCTACAGCATTCCTGACTTGGGTATGGCAGCCGCAATTTCTGGCGGTTTAGGGCGTACCATGTCACCAATCGCTGGTGTAACTATCGTTTGCGCTGGTTTAGCAGCAGCAAATCCAGTTGAACTGGTTAAACGCAGCGCACCGGGTATGATTATCTGCGTTATCTTTCTCGCGCTGTATATGCTTTAAAAATCAACCAACTTTAAGCTGTAATAAATAAGGTAGGTAAATGTAATGTCAACTATTGATTTAAACCAGTTAGTCACTTGGCGTCGCGAACTGCATCGGTTTCCTGAAATCGGTTGGTCTGAATTTACTACTACCGCGCGTTTAATTACTGAACTGCGTAATTTGGGCTTAGATGTTATCGCCGGACCTAAAGTGATCAACCGCGAATTTGTTCGCGGTCGCAAGGCTGATGTCGTAGAGCGCGGATTAGCACTGGCGCGGGAACGCGGCGTTGATGAAGCGCTGCTGACAGAAATGGCGGAACTAACCGGCTGTATGGCAACGTATGATACCGGCAAAGCAGGTCCAACTATTGCACTGCGCTTTGATATTGACTGCGTAAACGTGCAGGAATGTGCGCTTGCTGAACATATTCCAAACATTGAGGGCTTTGCGTCCAAAAGCGCAGGTTTGATGCACGCTTGCGGTCACGACGGGCATATGTCTATCGGCTTAGGTATCGCCAAATGGTTAGTGGAAAACGGCAGTTCTCTTAGCGGAAAAGTGAAGTTACTTTTCCAACCAGCCGAAGAGGGCGTGCGCGGAGCCAGACCAATGGCAGAAAGTGGTATCGTTGATGATGCGGATTACTTCTTAGGTATGCACCTCGGTTTTATCGCTAAAAGCGGTGAGATCGTCGTTAATCCAAATAGCTTCCTGTGTACCACTAAATACGACTTCCGTTTCTACGGCGCACCGGCACACGCCGGTGCTGAACCGCATTTAGGGCGCAACGCACTGGCAGGAGCTTGCCACGCGGCAACACAAATGCTGGGCATTTCCCGTCATGGTAAAGGCATGTCACGTATCAATGTTGGCGTGATCCGTGCTGGCGAAGGTCGCAACGTTGTACCTGCTTACGGTGAATTACAGATTGAAGTGCGAGGCGAAGATGAAGCCATCAACACGTATATGGCAGAACAAGTTGAACGCATGGCGGCTGGTGCAGCACATAGCTTCGACTTACGCCTTGAAAGTGAAGTGATGGGCGAAGCCGTTGATCTGCAAAACGATAAAGAGCTGGTCGATGTGTTAACCAGCGTGGTACAGCAAAACCCTGAGCTAACGGTTATTCCAGAGCGAGTATTCGGCGGCAGCGAAGATGCCACTATTCTGGCAAAACGTGTTCAGCGTCACGGCGGTAAATCCATCTACTTTATTGTTGGAGCCGATCTAAAAGCGGGTCATCATCAGGCAGTTTTCGACTTTGACGAAAAACAACTGGCAACAGCCGCCAATCTGTTTATCGGTTGTTTGCAGAAGTTGATGAAGTGATCTGTTGATTAGCGTTTAAAAATCAGCTCATTATGTCTAAAAGCCCGTCAGTTTTAACTGACGGGCTTTTGTTTATCGTTTTCGTCATTTCCTTGTTCAATCCTGAGTTTCAGAAAAATTATATTTTCACGATAAATTTCAAATGATTATATAATTTTTTGTAGGGGTGGCAACCTGCCGCCCGCCAAACCACTGCGTTGTTAATTTGGGCGACAGGTTGTCGCCCCTATAATTTATTATTTATTATCAATTTATTATTTTCGTCATTTCCTTGTTCAACCCTAAATTTCAGAAAAATTATATTTTCACGATAAATTTCAAATAATTATATGATTTTTCGTAGGGGCGGCAACCTGCCGCCCGCCAAACAACGGCGTTGTTAATTCGGGCGCGACAGATTATCGCCCTTGCAAATTATTACCCTATTATTTTTTGTCCTTTCCTTATCCAAATATAAGGTTAACGAGTAATGTTTGATTTTTTATTGATCGTTTAGTAACATTTTTTTAACAATATATTCGTTGACTACAACGCGAAGAATTTTCGGGAAATGTAAGTGAAAACACTATTAAAAAATAAACGTTTTGTTGCTTGGGCGACCGGACTGGCGTGTGATCGACTTGGTAATGCCATGTATAAAGTGGTGCTTCCGCTTATGGTATACAATATGACCGCCTCATTAAAAAATATGGCGATTGTTACTATTTGCCAATTTTTGCCTCGTGTTTTTCCTGGTATTTATATTGGCAGCATGGTCGATATTTTTGGCAAAAGAACTGTTTTTGTCCTCGCGTTATTTGCTCAGTTTCTCAGTAGTTTTGTTATTGCTATTTTATACAGTGCCGAGATGCTGCACTTTATTTTTCTGTGCATTTTGGCAGCGATAGCCAGTATCAGTTTTGAGTTTTCCCGTACCACTGAAATGACTTTAGTCCCGACATTATTTGCAGAGCAACGCGTTGAAGCCACAACAGTATTAGCTTCGGTGCATACCGCAATGTTTATGCTCGGTCCATTATTAGGTGCATTATTACTCGATTATCTTAACTACAATGCGCTGCTGTTATTTAATGCGTTATCGTCGTTAGCACCGCTCTGTGCTATCTATTGGACTCGTATTCCCAATAACCAATTGGCGGAACATTACGCTTCTGGTATTCGTGCCAAACTGCTGCTCACTAATAATTCTTTGCTTGAAGCATTTAGAACTATCCATCTCAACAAGAGCTTGCAGTACCTTATGTTTTTTATTATCAGTATCACATTGGCGACGGGTGGTCTTGAACTGCTGATCATTTTCTATATTAAAAATCGACTGCATGTTAATGATGAGTTTGCCAGCATAATGTATGCAATGGGTGCGGCAGGTATGTTCTGCGGTTCGTTATTGGTTCCAACGTTTAAAAAATTACCCAGAAAACGATTTTTATTTATCACATTAGTAATGATTGCATCTGGTATTACGTTATTTCAGTCAGATAACTTACTGGTCTTACTACTTGCACAATGGCTAACATTCATGGGTGTTTTTGCTTGTTCGGTCACTCAAGATTTAATTATCCAGGAATGTGCTCCAATCGGAATGCTTGGACGTATTAGCGGACTGATTCGCATCACGAATAGCGCAATGCTCGCTCTTTCTACTCTGCTTGTAACATCACTTGCTGCTGTCTTGAGTATCAAAACAGTATTTGTGATTGTTTTGCTAATTATTCTGGTGGCTTTTTTATTTACTCTAAGCCGTCACTTTTCTGTTAATTAACATGTAAGAAATGGAGAGAATATGAATAAATATGTGATTGTTAGTTGTAGCTCTCGTGAAAATAATCAGTCATCAAGGGTTGCTGCTGTAATTAATAATTTGATTATTGAAACAGATGGTAAAGCACAAACGGAAATTATTGATCTTGCCAAAACGAAGTACCAAGAGTGGAATAATGCTTGTTGGGGAAAGGATATTCCGTGTAAGTATTGGCGTCAAGGTTCTAAAATTTTAGCTGAAAGTGATGGTATCATTTTTGTTGTTCCTGAATGGCATGGAATGATTCCCCCCGCACTGAGTAACTTATTAATTCTTGCGGAGCGTAATGAACTTGCCCATAAACCGGCACTAATTGTTAGTATTTCTGGTGGTAGTGGAGGAGCATATCCTATGGCTCAACTAAAAGGATTTAGTAATAAGAATAATCGCCTATGTTATATTCCTGATCATGTCATTATTCGTAATGTTAGTAAGAAAGCATTAATGCCAGAAGATAACGACTATAAGCATTTACTTTATTCACTTAGCATATTGAGCGCCTATATGTCAGCACTGACATCTGTACGGAATAGTGGAGTAGTAGATTATGATAGTTGGCCCTATGGGATGTAATATGAGTAATAAAATAAGTACCTATCAAGATATATTGAAACATGCATTTAATCTTCATTACATAAATAAAAGTGATGTTTGGACTCGTGATATTGGTATGCGAATATTACCGCTGTTAGTGAAAGGTAGATTGCGCTTTGGAACAGAAACTCGTATTTTAGATATTGGGTGTGGTAGTGGATTAGATGCCCAAATCTATAGCTCATTATGTCATTCTGTTGTGGGTATTGATTTATTTTCTCACCCTGAATGGATAGATATTATGAAAAATTTCAATAATGTAACATTCAAAAATGGTGATTTTTTGAGTATGGATAAATTATCTGAAAATTATCATATTATTATTGATAATGGATGTTTCCATCATCAACAAGCGTCAGATTGGTCTGTATATTTGGCTAAAATTGAACAATTATTGAATGTAACTGGAACTTTAGTTTTGTCTACTTTTTTTGATGAACAGTCGGCTACCTATATTGATAGTAATCAACGTATTCATCACTACTTATCCAATAAGGATCTTATTAATCTAATGCAGAAATACAATTTTCGTGTTATTGATAACATATATATATATCGCCAACATCATGATAATTATTATCGTATTTCTTTTTGTCGAAAAAGAATCTAGATATGATTCAATGAGGTTTTATAGTCTAAAACTAGTCAGATAGGAACTGACTAGTTTTAGACTATAAAACAGGAATAAATAATCCAATCACTTAGCCGCTCTAGCCGCTCGATTCGGTTGAGCATCGAAGCTAATGCCTGACTTATCGCGGCTATCATCGCCCATAACATACAGATAAGTCGGCATGATGTCCGCTGGTGTTTTTAATAGCAGTGGATTTTCTTCAGGGAATGCTGATGCGCGCATGGTGGTGCGAGTTCCGCCCGGATTGATGCAGTTTACGCGCAGTGTTGAGCCTTGATACTCATCAGCCAATACTTGCATCAAACCCTCAGTAGCAAATTTGGATACGGAGTACGCGCCCCAGCCTTTGCGACCTTTTTTACCGACACCTGAGCTGCTGAAAATCAGCGAAGCGGCAGGGGATTTCAATAATAGCGGCAGCAATACTTGCGTCAGCATAAAACCGGCATTGACATTAACTTGCATCACTTGCTGCCAAATTTGCGGATCTTGCTGTGCAATTGGTGCGATCTCTCCCAGCAAACCAGCGCTGTGTAGTAGCCCGTCAAGACGATCAGCCTGAGCGGTGATTTTATCGGCTAATGCCTGAAAATCCGCAGGTGTTGCAGTTAACAAATCAAAGGCGAATAAGCTCGCAGGCTCATAGCCTTGTGCGCTGATCTCCTGCTGTACTTGTTTTAATTTGGTTTCACTGCGACCGAGTAAGATTAAGCGTGCACCATGTCTGGCGTAAGTCAGAGCGGCTTCTTTACCGATGCCATCGCTTGCGCCCGTTACCATAATAATCTTTTGATTGAGTAAATCGCGCGGTGCTTGGTAGTGCATAGACTCTCCTTACGGTATATTTGTTCGGTTAACAGACGACGTTGTTGGATAATCAGTTACTATACTGCATTGATTATCACAGCGATAACGTTGGTTTATTGCGGATTTAACTTATAGGAACATATTTGTGGAGTGGATTTCTCAGTACGGTCTATTTTTGGCAAAAATTGCTACCTTTGTCATTGCGATTGCAGCGATCGCTTTGGTGATTATCAGTGCCGCTCAGCGCAAATCTGGCAAACGCGGTGAATTAACGCTGACAGATTTAAGCGAACAGTACCGCGAGATGCAAGAAGAGATAACTTTTGAGCGTTTGTCGCCTGCGGAGCAGAAAATCTGGAGTAAAGAGCAGAAGAAAAAGGATAAAGCAGAGGCGAAGCAAGCCAAGTTAGCGGCTAAAAAAGGGGAGAAGTCGCCGGAAAAATCCTGTCTTTATGTGTTGGAGTTTAAAGGCAGTGTCGATGCACATGAAGTGGAAGCACTCAGAGAAGAGATCACCGCTGTTCTGGCAATCGCTAAACCGAATGATGAAGTGCTGCTGAAGCTGGAAAGTCCTGGTGGTATGGTTCACGGCTACGGTTTGGCAGCGTCACAACTGGATCGCCTGCGTAAAAAAGGTATTCGCTTAACGGCTGCTGTGGATAAAGTTGCTGCCAGCGGCGGTTATATGATGGCTTGCGTGGCGGATCACATCGTTGCTGCACCGTTTGCGGTGATCGGCTCAATTGGTGTCGTGGCGCAAATCCCTAACTTTCATCGTTTACTCAAGAAAAATGATATTGATGTGGAGCTGCATACCGCCGGTGAGTTTAAACGCACGCTGACCTTATTCGGTGAAAATACCGATCAGGGACGAGAAAAATTCCGTGAAGAGCTGAACGAAACCCATCAATTGTTTAAGGATTTCGTCCGTGAACAGCGTCCGTCACTGGATATTGATCGCTTGGCAACCGGCGAACATTGGTTCGGTACGCAAGCGAAAGAAAAAGGTCTGATTGATGACATCGGCACCAGTGATGATTTAGTTATCGAGCAGATTAAAGATCGTGACGTTATCGGTGTGCGCTATGCACAGCATAAACGCTTAATCGATCGCTTAACTGGCAGTGTTGCCGAAAGCGCTGATCGATTACTGCTACGCTGGTGGCAGCGCGGGCAAAAACCACTGGTTTAATCTTTAAGTTTGTAGGGCTATTTCTGGATAGAGGTACTAGATTTTGTGCCTCTGTTTCTCAATTGAATACCACTCTTATTTCTTTTATCTTATCTCTGGAATACATATTCCGTATTTTAGGTATCTCTCTTGTGTCTCTGGTATTGCTGTGACATTTCTCTTTACAGGAGTGGTTAGCATGACTCCTATTTGACTTAATCCCAAGTTGGGACTAAGATATAACCGTTAAAAAGAGTGGTGATTAGTTACATGAAACTTATAGCAATTCAGCCATTACGTGATTTTTATTTAACTTACCGAGATGCTGAACAACCGATTAAATCTTGGGTTAAGGAAGTTAAGAAAGCAAACTGGAATACCTCTGCTGATGTAAAAGCAACGTTTAAGGCAGCAAGTATTCTTAAGAGTAGACGAGTCGTTTTTAACATTAAAGGTAATGACTACCGAATTGTTTGCGCGATTGCTTATCAATTTGGCGCTGTTTACGTCAAATTCGTAGGTACTCACCAAGAATATAATGAGATTAACTCCAACAAAGTAGGGGAATGAAGCATGAAAATTAAACCTATTACTGACGAAAAAAGTTATCAAGCTGCATTAAAAGCAGTTGAACCTTTTTTCGATACTGAACCAGTGAAAGGTTCAGCAGAGGGTGATTTTTTTGAAGTTATGCTTACTTTGATTGAACACTATGAAAATGAGCATTTTCCTATTGATTTGCCGACACCAATTGATGCCATTAAATTTCGTATGGAGCAACAAGGCTTAGAAGCTAAAGATTTAGCTATAGCAATTGGTCAAACAAATCGAGTTTATGAAATTTTGAATGGTAAAAGAAAATTAACATTACCAATGATTTGGAAATTAAATAAATTATTTAATATTCCCGTCGATAGCTTAATTAAACAATATTAATTGCCTTTATTATAAGACGATAAATCAACATAATTCATTGATAATAAATAATAAACTGTATGGCGGCAATTTGCCGCCATACATAAAATCTTGTTGAATTAATGCTTAACTAACGTTGTAAAGTAATACGCCAGCGGTATTGCCAGAATATACAGACTAAACGGAATTTCGCGCCATTTACCTGCCAGCACTTTAATTACGATATAGAACAACAAACCGCCTGCGATACCAGTACCGAAGCTGTTAGCGATAAGGGTGATCATCACCATTAGTAGCACCGGTAAGCCTTCGGTAAAATTCTCTAAATCCACTTTCCGCAAACCGCTGAACATACTTAACCCGATCAGAATTAGTGCCGGTGCAGTGGCTTCTTTTGGGATCATTAGCGCGATTGGCGTAAACAGCAGCATCAGTAAGAACATAATTGCTGCCGCTAATGCGGTCAGACCGGTTTTACCGCCTGAATCAGCGCTGGCAGAGGATTCGATCAGCGCCGTTGCCGCAGGAATACCCACAACAGGACCTAACGCTGCGGCAATAGAATCAACAACAAACGGGCGGTTAATTTGCGGCATGTTACCGTGGCTGTCCAGCAATCCGGCTTTACCGCCAACTGCCAGTGTCGTTCCCATTGTGGAGAAAAATTCAGAAGCAAAAAAGACGAACAGATAAGGCAGGAACGTAATATTTAGCGCGCCGATTAAATCCACTTTACCTAATACTGGTTCCAGTGAATGCGGCATAGCGAAAATATTTTCCGGTACTTTGGTGACACCGAACGGAATACCTACGATGGTTGCGATGAGGATCGCCCACAAAAACGCACCAGGAAAACGGCGGGCTTGCAGCGCAATAGCAATCAGCAGACCGATTAACGCGACCAGCGCACCAGGTGAGGTGAAATCGCCCAGCATAAACGAGTTATTTTTCGCATTTGCCAGTAACAAACCGGCATTGCGGAAACCGAGAACTGCCACAAACAAGCCGATCGATGCTGTAAGCCCTAGCTTGATAGATTGCGGTACAGAGCGTGTTACTACTTCGCGCAAGCCAAAAACGGTCAGTACGAAAAACATAATTCCAGACCAGCAGGCGATACCTAAACCAATTTGCCAGCCGATACCATCATTGCTGGCTAAGGTGATCCCTACCAGCACGGAACCGCCAATACCCGGACCGACAATAAACGGCAAATTGCCGTAAAATGCCATCAATGCCGAACTGAAAACAAATACCAAAATCGTACCGGTTGTTGCTGCGCCTTTATCCATACCGCCTGCTGCCAGCAGTCCGGGTATCACCACCAGCAAATAGGCGGCAGCAAGAAAGCCAGTGATACCGGCGAGGGTTTCTGTTTTTACGTTGGTATTGCGATCATTGAGTTTAAACACTCGCTGCAATATTCCATTATTTCGTATTCCGTTATTTCGTCCATTATTTTGTATCTGTGACATGCAGTACCTACTGTTTATTAATGTAATCCAATGGTTAGCAGCATCTAATCCGATGCCGTAATTATTATGTTGCTACTCTATTTATTAATTTATGACGAGCTTAATTCGTACTGTTTTCCGTTGACCAAGCCTCGATTAGCGGATCAACAATTTCGCGGGTAGAGCCATCGGTTAACCCAAGATCGGTTAAATGCGGTCCTGCATTACATGCCAGACAAGTGCCTTCGATAGCTTTAAACACGCGATAAGGCGGTTTCCACTCGGCGACTTGCGCGCTGAGATCGCGTAACGCTTTAAACTCTTTGGCTAACACCGCAGGATCAGCATCAGACAACATTCCGGCAATTGGCATAGCTACATGCGCCAAAATCTCTCTATTTTGCGTTAGAACCATACCGCCGCCGCTGGCGATCAGCGTATTGGCAGCCAGCATCATATTGAAAGGATCACGACCTAAAACCACCAGATTATGGGAATCGTGCGAGTAGGTGGTGGCAATCGCGCCGTTCATCTCTCCCCAATCTTCCAGAATCGCCAGTTGCCCGCCTAACTGATGTTTTGCGTGGCGATGCTGAACGTAAATCATGCTATAGCCAGCGGGTAACACCGCAACGCCATCTTTTACATCAACAGTGACTTCGCTCCACTGTGTAAAGCGCGCGCCTTTGATAATTCTTAACCGAGCTTTGCCGTTGATCACATTCGGGATTTTCAACTGAAAATCTTGTTCAGTACGCGGCGTTAAACGCATGGTATCGCGCGGCGGTAATACATTGGTGCTGGAATGAACAGGGATCAACATCTGGCGATTGGCAGCAACTTGTTTGCCGTTGACATAAACCGCTTTTGGCTCAAGAGATTCCAGCGAATCAAACAGCACTAAATCAGCGGTACGCCCAGCGGCGATCAAGCCTAAATCAGGACGTTGCAAGCGAATAGCTGCGTTTAGTGTCGCCATTCTCAAGGTATCAGTAACAGGCAAGCCATAGCTGACTAGCAGACGCACTAATTGCAGAATGCCGCCGCTTTCCAGCAGCATATCTGGTGAAACATCATCTGTGCATAAAGTAATTTGTGAAGAGAGATGCGGCAGTGTTTTCAGTGCAGCGACGATCTCTTCCAGCAGATAAGGGTGCGAACCGCGAATTTCCAGAGTTAAACCAGCGCGTAACTTTTCCAGCGCGTCAGCAGCAGAAGTTAATTCATGGTCAGATGTGACGCCTGCAGCCAGATAAGCCTGTAATTTCTCACCACTTAAACCGCGCGCATGACCTTCAATGATTTTACCGCTGGCTAAACCAGCTTCTAAAATCTCGATCATGCGATCACTGCCGTTTAATACGCCATGCATGTCCATCACTTCGGCAACGCCAGCGACTTCTTGCCAGCTCAACATGGTGTTCATTTCATCACCGCGAAAATCGGCACCGGACATTTCTAAATCAGGCGTTGACGGCACGCTGGACGGCGCGGCGCAAATCACGCGCAGCGGCAAACCGCGACTGGAGTCGATTGCGTAACGCACGCCCGCTAAACCAAGAACATTGGCTAATTCATGCGGATCCCAAAATACCGTTGTTGTCCCTTGCGCTACCACAATTTCAGCATAACGTTCAGCGGGCAGATGGGAGCTTTCCAGATGAACGTGTGTATCGATCAATCCGGGTGACAGAAATTGATTATTAAGATCGTGAATTTCTACGGCTTGAGAGAATTGCCCGCGAGGGTGGACACTGGCAATCAGATGATCGACGATACCGACATCAGCCTGACGAATTTCTCCTGTCACCATATCGACAATTTGAGCATTGATCAGCAGCAGATCAAAAGGCGTTAATCCCAGAGCCGCATTAATTGCGCGGCGGCGTGTTGGCATCTGGTTTGGCAAAGTTGAATGACACATAAATCACCTTGTAACAAAATATTTTGCTAATGTAGGGAGGTTGAGAGCATTTGCACAGGTGAATAAATTTATCGCGCCATAACTAAATATTATAGTGAGGCAAACGTTTTCCTTTTTTCTGTGTGATATTTTATACCTGTCATCTTTTTACATGATTACTGTCCTGGATTATTACCATGTCTGAACCCTGGCAACGTTTACCGGCGTTATCGTTAAAACAAATTCAGTATTTTGTCACGCTGGCGTCATTGCGGCATTTTACGGATACCGCAAATCAACTGGCGATCAGCCAGCCTGCGTTGAGCAGTGCCATTCGCCATATTGAAACGGTACTGGGTGGAAAAGTCATTCATCGCACCGCGCAAGCCTTAACTTTAACCGAATTGGGATTGTCGATTTTGCCGCACGCTGAACGGTTGCTGAATGTGGCGCACAATGTTTTTGCTGATATTCAGCATATTGTGGAAGAGGGCGGTGATGGCACGATCAAAATTGGGCTAGTACCATCAGTCTGTTCGCTGATTTTTCCGGCGATCCCTGAATTTATTGCTGCACATTTTCCTACGCTGCGTGTTGAGTTCCACGATCGTACCAATGATGCGCTGCTTAAAGGGCTGGAATCCGGCGAACTGGATTTCGGTATCGGCGCTCTGGATAACTCAGTTTCCAGCGAAGTAGAAGTTTATCCATTAGTTGATGATGAGTTTGTCGCGATTGCTCGTTGTGATGATCCACTGGCAAAGTCGCAGCATATTACATGGCATCAGTTAATTCAGCGGCGTATTGCTATATTCTCTAAAGGCAATATTATCCGCATGGTTGATTCTATGGCGGAAAGTAATCGCCTGCCGTTAAAGGCTTATTATCATGTGGATTTTCTCGAAACATTATATGGGCTAGTGCGATCGCAATTAGCCATTGCCATTTTGCCGCGTTTATATACGACAACATTATGCGATCCGCAATTAGTGGTATTAACTTTGCAGCAGCCGCAAATGAATCGCACTATCGCCTTAATGCGCGCCAAACAAAGCTCATCAACACCATTGGTTGATGATTGTTTTAAATTAGTCATGGCGCATTTACGCGGAAAAATAGAATAATCGTTTTTCGTCTAAATTATATGCTGAAAAATAATAAGACTATTTATTAATCTTATTTGTAATAGTGTTGCCGGTAATTAAATATAAATTTACGGGGTGTCAGAAAAAAAGAAACCAGTCCAAGGGAGATTGAACTGGTAAGGAGGTGGTTTCTATTAAATAGATTAATAGGAACGTAACTGGTTATTAATCTTTAGGGTTGGAATACTAGTTTATTTATTACGAAATAGATGTGATCTAATTCTAATTATTTGCCATCAAATTTAATTTATTTGTCGATTGTTTTCATATTTGATGGCAAAAAATCAATTTTATGCTCCAGATCAATTAAGAATGAGGATTGCGTGTATTGCTATCACCGCTTAAATTACGCATCAGCAAAGCATATTCCAGATTAATATCTTCAGGAACAGGCAAATAGACAACATGCCCGTTACCCGGCGCGACATCTGTTGGCTGACCTTTCTTCGTTTCCATCGCTTCAATGGTGAAATGAATATTGCCCTGCGGTGTCATCATTTCTACGCTGTCACCGACAGAAAACTTATTTTTCACATCAACAGCAGCTAAACCATTGCGGCGCTCACCGGTAAACTCGCCGACAAATTGCTGGCTATCAGAGATGGAATAACCGTAATCGTAGTTTTGCTGTTCTTCATGTACATGACGGCGCAAAAAGCCTTCGGTATAACCGCGATGTGCCAGCGATTCTAATGTCGTCATCAATGATTCATCAAATGGTTTTCCCACTGCGGCATCATCAATCGCGCGGCGATAGACTTGTGCAGTACGCGCACAGTAGTAGAACGATTTTGTACGTCCTTCGATCTTCAGAGAATGCACACCTAATTGTGTTAAACGCTCAACATGCTGAATGGCGCGCAGATCTTTCGAGTTCATAATATAAGTGCCGTGTTCATCTTCAAACGCACTCATATATTCACCGGGACGCATGGCTTCTTCCAGCATAAACACTTTATCCGTCGGCGCACCAATGCCGAGAGTAGGATCGACATTCGTTACCGGAATTGGCTCATGAATATGCACGATACTACCGGTTTCGTCCTCTTTACCCTCAGCCACTTTATATTCCCAGCGGCAAGCGTTAGTGCAAGTCCCCTGATTCGGATCGCGTTTATTAATGTAACCCGATAGCAGGCAGCGACCAGAATACGCCATGCACAATGCGCCGTGTACAAAGATTTCCAGCTCAATATCCGGCACTTGCTGGCGAATTTCTTCGATCTCTTCCAGCGACAATTCACGGGATAAAATCACGCGCGTTAATCCCATTTGCTTCCAGAATTTCACCGTCGCCCAGTTCACCGCATTGGCTTGCACAGAAAGATGAATATCCATATCAGGAAAGGCTTCGCGCACCATCATGATCAAGCCTGGATCGGACATAATCAGCGCGTCTGGCTTCATTTCCACTACGGGTGTGAGATCGCGTATAAACGTTTTTAATTTGGAGTTATGCGGCGCAATATTCACCACCACATAGAATTTTTTACCCAGCGCATGAGCTTCATTAATACCCAACGCCAGATTTTGGTGATTGAATTCGTTGTTACGCACCCGCAGGCTGTAACGAGGCTGCCCCGCATAAACCGCGTCTGCGCCGTAAGCAAAGGCGTAACGCATGTTTTTCAGCGTGCCAGCCGGAGAAAGTAATTCCGGTTTAGACATGATGTATTCTCTTCATCTGATCACAAGTCAGAGCCGCACCAAGCAGGTACGACTTAGGGACGATTCCCACGGCGGAGGATTGTAGACTGGGCGAGGGCGAATGGCAATCACCCCTCCCAGCGATACCCCAACCCATACACTGAACGGATAAAGATTTTTTCGGTATCGAAGATTTCCAGTTTACGGCGTAAATTTTTGATATGACTGTCAACGGTGCGATCTGTCACTACGCGGTAATCGTCATAAATATTATCCAGTAGTGATTCGCGCGTTAGCACTTGTCCGGCATGGGAAATGAGCGTCTTGAGTAAACGGAATTCTGCGGCGGTGAGATCCAGCACAATATTGTGATAACGCACCTGAAATTGCGATTCATCAAGCTGCAAACCTTGTTCCGTTGGTGCTGTCGTTCTGGGTGATTGATAACAACGTTTAAGAATCACTTTGACTCTGGCGACTACTTCACGCGGGCTGTAAGGCTTGCAGATATAATCATCAGCACCAATATCCAGACCAGAAAGGCGGTCGATCTCTTCGGTTTTCGCTGTCACCATCATAATTGGCACATCAGAAAACGCACGGATCTCGCGGCACAGCGTCATGCCATCAACATTAGGCAGCATTAAATCCAGCAAAATTAACGCTGGCGGATATTGCCGCACATAATCCAGCACGTCTGATCCATTGGCAATAAGATGCGTGTTATATCCCGCAGCTTGCAGGTAATCCACCAGCAGCAAACCGAGCTTAGGCTCGTCCTCGACGATTAGTATTGGCGGCAGATTTGCGGCGGAGAGTAGAGCGTCTTGTATCATGGTTTTTGTATCGTATTTAGTAAACATTCTGCAATTTAGTCTTTTGCATTGGTAATCAGACTAATCTCTATCTAAATTCCCCTGAGCTAATACCTGTTTTTTAGTCATATCACCATGCTTCATATTATCAACAGTAAAATTATTCATCTTATTTCCTGTCTTAGACTATTTATACCACAAATATTAGATATCTTTTCTCAACCATCCCATAATACGTTTATTTTCTATTTTCCAATAAAAATCACTGTAACTTAAAGGGATAACAACCCTTGAGTTACCATTTACCCCCGGATTCTGCTGTATTATCTCTATTTCGTTTTCGTTAACAGCACTAATTATTGCCACATGCCCATACCAGTTAAACACCGAGGGACCGAAAATAATTAAGTCATTCACCTTTGGTTTCAACCTGCTGGGATTAGTGAACTGGTTAAGTGCTCTTTTTTTATTAATTTCACCATCTTTCACTGAGAAATCAAAGAAATCTTTAGCATGACCATATGAATCAGGCATTTTGTGATTCATATACTCATAATAATAACGTTTAACAAACTCCACACATTGATATTTTAGTCCCAGATTATAATTGTCTTTTGTTAAATTTCGCCCAAACACATTATTTACTCGTCCATTATAATAAACTTCAACTCCATTAAAGCTATCAATTACTCGACCTGGCTCATCATCCTGAAAAAGATTGCTCCCCACCCATATTCCTGAAAGAAGGAACACAAGAGTAATAACCAGTATCATCGGTAATTTTCCCCTATTTTTAATTTTTTTCATCCTTATTCTCCGTATATGAATATTTCATACTTCGTATATAACAGATACAATCTAATAGTTTTTCGTCCATTAATTTGCCGTTTTACCTTCAAGATAATCTCTATAAGAGTATCCAGCCGGAGGTATCGAATGCAAGGTGCATGGCATTACTGAGCATCAAAAAATTACCCATTCAAATAACTTGAACAGGTAACTTGATTAACTATCACACAACATCAATATAAACACTGCCTTTATCGTCCCGCTCCAGCAGTGACCAGACCGTTTGATGAGACTTGCCATGTTTATCCTCAAACTCCGGTAACGGTTGTCCCTGTTTTACCTGAGCATAGTCGATTGAGCCGTTAACCAGTGTTCCCCAGCGCCCCGTATGGGGACTGATTTCGCCGCTTTGGGCGGTGATACGTTTTTGTTTCTTCTGTAAAAGTTGTTTTTCTCTTTCTGACCAGTCATACAATTCTTCGGGCAGACCTTGAGGGAAAAAGCCTTCTGGCGGAACATCAATAAACTCATTCTCCACTCGACGAATCAGTGTCCAGCCGGTTTTTGCCCATTCGGACTCTTCCCAACTATAATCTCTCTTACCCGTATCAGGATTTACCCAATCACTACGTTTAACACCCTGCCTTGCTTCTGGCGGTTCACCAAAATCGGCTGGAATAAAACGCGCTGGAGCAAAATCAATATCAGGAAGATAAAATCCCGTTTTTACAGGGGAATCATCTATTTCAATACGTACGGAGAAATCTAACTCATAGCGAGGAATTTGAGCGGGTAATTCATTCGGGTTATATATTCTTTCTTTTCCCTTATATGTTAAATTGCCGTCTTCCCACCCGCCCCATATTGTGGTAGATAAACGGTCATCTAATTTGTATGCAATAGAAAATAAATTCGATATATTCTGCCGTTCCTCTTCTGTCATCCAGTTATCCCAAAATTCAGAAATACCTTTATTCACATTACTCATCATGTCACCAATATTAAAGGCTTTAATATCGTTATGCGTCCGTAATATATAAGCCTTAATATATCGCTCTCTGGCTGGTCTAAGGTTCGGCATCACTCGCGTTTCCCAAACCACATCGGCTTGTTCCCATAGGGGTAAGCGGCGGACATTTAATGGCATCTCTTTTTTGTAACGCGCTAATGCGGCTTCATGAGCATCAATGTAAGCAATGATGGCATCGCGCGTTTTGGCATAATGCTCCACGGAAATAAAACTCTCTAATAAATAACACTCTTGCGGATGTAATACGCCCATCATTATTTTCCTTTTGGTTCACGCCAGTTATTTTTATTTTCCAGTTGCGGTAAGCCTAAATAAGGACTCACTGGGTCGCTGTCCACATCTCCATAACCCCAACCTGTTTTACGCCGCTCACTGACAAACTCTTTTTTAAGTTGGGCAGGGTGAATGCTGCCGCTTTCTAAAGAGAATACTGGTATTGGAAAAATAAAATTATTAGCTGAATGAGTTAGTCGCCTCACACCACATCAATATAAACACTGCCTTTATCGTCTCGTTCCAGCAGTGACCAGACCGTTTGATGAAACTTACCATGTTTATCCTCAAACTCCGGTAACGGTTGTCCTTGTTTTACCTGAGCATAGTCGATTGAGCCATTAACCAGTGTTCCCCAGAGCCCCGTATGTGGACTGATTTCGCCGCTTTGGGCGGTAATACGCTTCTGCTCTGGAGTATTAAAATCGGGTTCGCTTAATAATGCGCTGGCTTCATCAAAACGGGCATACCATTTTGCCGTTGATTCTTCATCAAATTGGAGGTTTTCTTCCATAGAATAAAAGTGTAGGGAACGATCTTTCTTTAAGCGGATTGGCTTTATTATCTGGTTCACTTTAACTAATAAAGGCGGTAGTTCCTCTGTATTTATCTCACCCAATGATGGCGGTAACTCTCCTGCTTTAATAATCATACCGTTGTTATAAGGCAACAACGTTATATCAGGTGTATCTTTGATATAGCGTTTTAATCTGTCCTCACCGCCCAGTTTTTCCAACCACGGATTACCCAGAATGGTGTACCAGCAAGCGCCTTTAATACCATCAACCGCATGTCCTCCCTCTAATATCCCGATGGAATCCACCATTACACCAGAAAATCGCTGCGCCAGCGCATATTCATAAGGAAACATATTATAAAACTCTTGAGGGAGTACAAATGACAATCCACCATAACCACTTTCTACTTCAAACTCATTACATAGCCAGAGCAGCCACTCTTGATAACGCTTATAGCCATCAGATTGTTTTAAAAATGAAAAAGGAAACGTGAGTTTAATTACAGATAAATTGCTTTCATTGTGAAATATTCTTAATCCGATCATACGAATCTCATAATCAGGAGCAAGATAATCTTCAGTCGCACTGGTTAGATGCCAAGAAAAAATTTCCTCTGGTGTTGAATCTATTATTTCTTGCCGATATTTTGCATAGTTTTTTTCCGTTATCCCTCCCCAACGATGAGCCATCTGCTTTTTCATATACGGTTTAAATTCGCCATAAAAACGATCTACAGACTCCATCATTTTTTGACGAACTTCTGGTAAATGCCCGTTACGAAAAAACACCGTAATAATCAGCCCAAATCCTACTGCGGGGCGACCGTCTTTATAATTTACTGTGGCTTCCGGCAGCCATTTTTCGATGTAATTAAGATTCATTAATTATTCCTGTTTATGTTTAGTTGGTTGCCAGCACCGCAGTACCCGCACCCGCGCCTAAAATAACTGCCAGCGTTTCCCAAGACATGATTGCCAGACGAACGATTAATAAAATCGCACCCAAAATGGCTTCGGGAATACTGAGTGTCACAACCAGCAACCCAATCCCTACCGCCACCAAAATCACCCCCACCGCAACCGCAGCATCCGTCAGTATTTGCACCCAGTTAACCTGTTTTAACGTATCCAGCGTCATATCCGTCACTTTCTGAATTTGCAGCCACGCTGCCCGCAACTGCTCATTCGTCCATTGCTCAACTCGCATACCGGTATCACTCACCCATACCCAGGTCTCATCGAGTCTTTGATAAAACCATCGTCCGCTGTCATTTACCCATGAGGCAACATGAGATACTTTTCGCTGCATTTCAGCCGATAACGCATTCCAGCCCTCCGCAACCCCATCAACCACTCCCTCAACCAAATCAGCGAACGGCTCACTGGCATACGTCCACGGTTCTATTCGGGCTGGCTTCGGATTTTGCGGCGGTCCGGGTAAAAAAATCGGCGGAAAGAAAAACATCGGCCAGTACTTACTGACACCCTGACGATCTAAATTAAGCACGCGATCGGTCTCTTTTCCCTCATCAGTACGGCAGTCATGGATCTCCAGAATGGTAAAGCGTTTTTCACTGCCGCCAACAATCAGCATATAATCCTGATATTGCCTATCACTTAAGTTATCCCCCGGAAACTTTACCTCCACCAAACGCTCCAGATTATCCGCGTGCGGATAACCGTCGGCGTCCAGTCTCGCCAGACCTGGCCAGCGGTCATATTTATCTTTCACAATAATAATGTCAGGGCGGCGGTAAATTCCTTTGCCTTTCACCGGAAAAGGATTGGTGGTATGTCGTCTGTTTGCCTTGTCTTTCTGTTTTAATTGGCTGCTGAGATAAGGACACGGTGGCGTTACTCGCATATCAAAAGAAACTTCCGCTTTGTAGTACCAGAAATAATCACGCACAACTTCATCAATCCGAATCATGCCGCTCATCATAAGCTGTTTCAGGTTTACGTTATAAGCGCTGCCATTACGCCGGGTTTTTACACTCAGACGCGGGAAACGCATGGCGTATTCCACTTTCAGATGCAGATACTGACGACTTTCATCATTAGGCAGTTTTGCCTGTTTCTCCTGCATCTCAATACTAGTTGTTGTGCACTCATAAGGTGAATCTTTTGTAGCAGATGTTTCGGGTGAGTCAGGTGACTGAGGCATACTCATTATTTTTCCTCCCTATATTCGGTTTCCATCTCTAACGGGTCAGTTTGCCCGATGTAATATAACGTTTCTTTCGGTTGAGGCTTCTGAAGTACCACATGCAGTTCAAGCTCTTCTTCCTTATTGGTATAAACGGGAACAGTCCGCCCCTCATTATCGCTATAGCCTGCTTTAACCTGCCCTGACGGTGTCGTCAGTCGATAAGGCGTATTCACCAGAACATTTCCCGACTTATCAACCAACTGATATATCGCCGAGTAAATATAGGCTGTCCCCATAACCGGCATGTTTAACGGCATAGTCTCCGGCACAGTCAACACCGTATGCCCCGTATACCGCAGGTAATCATGCTGCGTTCCGTACTCTATTCCGCCCTGTTGCAGTATCAGATAGCTGCCGCCGCCCACCAAGACAATGCGTTTCTTTGCCGAGAACAGCAGGTCGCCGTCAATGGCGGTCAGACTGATTTTCCCTTTCGCCGTCAGGCTCATCATGTTGTTTTGTGCCTGCACATCGACCTTGCCCTCACTGGCTTTCAGGCTAATACCGCCTTTATGAGCAAACACCCCAAACTGTTCGCCAGTTTGTACTGTCAGGTTGTTCACCACGCCCACACTGCCGTCACCGCCCGCATTGGCTATCACATTCTGCTTCGCCGCCAGTTGCAGATGTTCGCCGCTGGTCAGTGCCACCCCTTGCGGGGCATGAGCTAAAATAGTTCGCTTTATCGGTTTCAGCCGCTCTTCAAACATCGCGATTTGCGCGCGAATATCTGCCTCTAACGCCTGTGACTGTCGCGCGCACTCATTCAGCGCCTGTATTTTATTTTTGGTTATCTCGATTTCATTCAGCACCGTCTGCCTGTCCAGTGCTTCTCCGACGCCTTTGCTCTG
>JAISKF010000042.1 GCA_031261005.1 Enterobacteriaceae bacterium
AGACTGGTATAACCATGTACGCATCAAGCCATCGCTAAAAGGACTGAGTCCAGTGGAATACCGAACTCAGTACCAGAAAGCCTCTTAAGGGGATGTCTAACTTTTGGGGTGCAGTTCAGTTGCCGCCCCTACGAGAAAATCGCCGAATTGTTTGAAATTTATCATAAAAATATAACTTCCTATCCAAAGTTTAGGTTAAATTTGGATAAATAAACAGCGAGAATAACAGTCTAATATATTGATAATAAATAATAATTTGTAGGAGCGGCAATCTGTCGCCCGCATTAACAACACGGTAGGTTTACGGGCGGCAGGTTGCCGTCCCTACGCGAAAATCACAGAATTGTTTGAAATTTATCGTAAAAACATAATTTTTTATCCAAACCTGAGGTTAATTAGTAAAAGTTAACAGCATAAAAATTCAGAGGAATATTATGAGCAGTAATCAAGTTCGGATCGCTATTGCCGGTGCTGGCGGGCGTATGGGGCGTCAGTTGATTCAGGCTGTTTATCAAACAGAGGGCGTAACGTTGGGCGCAGCGTTAGAGCGTCAAGGTTCTTCGTTGGTTGGTGTTGATGCGGGTGAACTGGCGGCGATTGGGCAGATTGGTGTGCGCGTTAGCGATAATCTGGACGCTATTGCTCAAGATTTTGATGTGTTTATTGATTTTACTCGTCCTGAAGGTACTTTAGCGCACATTGCTTTTTGCCGCCGTCATCGTAAAGCGATGGTGATTGGTACGACGGGTTTTGATGATAACGGTAAAGCGGCTATTCAACAGGCTTCCGGCGAGATCCCGATCGTATTTGCTGCTAATTTTAGTGTTGGCGTGAATCTGGTGCTGAAGTTGCTGGAACAAGCGGCAAAAGTGATGGGTGATTACACCGATATTGAAATTATTGAAGCTCACCATCGTCATAAAGTTGATGCACCATCAGGTACGGCTCTGGCAATGGGGGAAGTGATTGCCGAGACATTAGGCAGAGATCTTAAAACCTGTGCGGTTTATGGTCGGGAGGGTTATACCGGCGAGCGCAGCCGCGACACTATTGGTTTTGCAACGTTACGGGCAGGAGATATTGTTGGCGAGCATACCGCGATGTTTGCTGATATTGGTGAACGTGTTGAAATTACGCATAAAGCCTCTAGCCGAATGACTTTTGCTAACGGTGCAGTGCGCGCCTCTGCCTGGTTAGCGCAACATAAGTCAGGATTATACAGTATGCGTGATGTATTATCTTTAAATGACTAGTTAATGTATTTTTAAAATAGCTGTTTGAGGATTTTTCAGATAGCTATTTTATTTTTTAATTTTATTAATGTTTTGATTATTAATAATTAATTTTTGTAAAAAATATATTTTCACTATTTAATTATAAAAATTAATATTTTTGCTATTTTTATGTTGTTTTGTCTTAATTTTTATCCTTTTATTTCATTTTTCTGCGATTTTATAATTTTTTCTTACTATTCATTAGCGATATTTTGATTGAGTGACTTCGCAACCGGTTTCTTACCGTACTTTATTTGTATTTTTCTGAGTTAACTGTGATTTTTAATGTCTAATGGTTAAAAATAGAATAAAAAAGAGTGGTTTTGATAGACAAGTGCCAGTTCGATCATTAGAATGCGCCCAATTTGCCCAAAATCTGCCAATAATGCTTTTTTTGCGCCAGTTAAACAGGTATAGTAAGTGAATTAATATGCAAATTTTGTGACTGTTTATTCTAGGAGGGTGTTTTGAGTAAGACAGCGCTACTGGTTCTCGAAGACGGAACTCAATTTCACGGTCGGGCGATAGGTGCCAGCGGAACGGCAATTGGGGAAGTTGTTTTTAATACCTCAATGACAGGCTATCAAGAAATCCTTACTGACCCCTCTTATTCCCGCCAAATCGTAACTCTTACATATCCCCATATCGGCAACGTCGGCACTAATTCTTCAGATGAAGAATCTGCCATTGTTCATGCACAAGGCTTAGTTATCCGCGATTTACCGTTGATTGCCAGCAATTTTCGCAATCAAGAGGGATTATCCGACTACCTGAAACGCCATAATATTGTTGCGATTGCTGATATTGATACTCGTAAGCTCACACGCTTACTGCGTGAAAAAGGCGCACAGAATGGCTGTATTATCGTCGGTGATGCGCCTGATGTTCAGCTTGCGCTGGAAAAAGCCCGCGCTTTTCCAGGCTTAAAAGGTATGGATCTGGCAAAAGAAGTCACAACTGCGGAAGCCTATCACTGGGCGCAAGGAAGCTGGTCGCTGGAAAATGATTTGCCAGCAGTGAAAGATGATAGCGAGCTGCCTTATCACGTTGTGGCGTATGACTACGGTGTGAAACGTAATATTTTACGAATGCTGGTGGATCGCGGCTGTCGCTTAACGGTCGTTCCGGCGCAAACATCGGCAGAAGAGGTGCTGAAACTTAATCCCGACGGTGTTTTTCTCTCTAATGGTCCGGGTGATCCTGCGCCTTGTGATTATGCTATCCAAGCCATTAAGCAGTTGTTAGAAACCAATATTCCGGTATTCGGCATTTGCTTAGGACATCAACTGCTGGCGCTGGCGTCCGGCGCGCAGACCATCAAAATGAAATTTGGTCATCACGGCGGCAATCACCCCGTGAAAGATCTTGATGCTAATGTCGTAATGATTACCGCACAAAATCATGGTTTTGCCGTTGACGAAACTACGCTGCCAGCCAATTTGCGCCCAACCCATAAATCATTGTTCGACGGCTCGCTGCAAGGCATTCATCGCACGGATAAAGCGGCATTCAGCTTTCAGGGACACCCGGAAGCCAGTCCCGGTCCGCACGATGCCGCACCACTGTTTGATCACTTTATCGAACTGATTGAATCTTATCGTTTAATAGCTAAAAACAGCTAAATAAATCAGGAGCTTTAAACTATGCCAAAACGTACTGATATAAAAAGTATCCTGATCCTCGGTGCCGGTCCTATCGTCATTGGTCAGGCGTGTGAGTTTGACTATTCCGGCGCACAAGCCTGTAAAGCCCTGCGGGAAGAGGGCTACCGTGTCATTCTGGTGAACTCCAATCCGGCAACTATTATGACCGATCCCGAAATGGCTGATGCGACTTACATTGAGCCGATCCACTGGGAAGTGGTGCGTAAAATCATCGAAAAAGAGCGTCCTGATGCCGTTTTGCCAACGATGGGCGGGCAAACTGCGCTGAACTGTGCGTTGGAACTGGAGCGTCAAGGCGTACTGGCGGAATTTGGCGTGACTATGATTGGTGCCACCGCTGATGCTATTGATAAAGCGGAAGATCGCCAGCGCTTTGATAAGGCAATGAAAAAAATCGGCTTGGGAACGGCGCGTTCCGGTATCGCTCACACGATGGACGAAGCCTATGCCGTTGCCGCTGATGTTGGTTTCCCTTGCATTATCCGTCCGTCATTTACGATGGGCGGAACTGGCGGCGGTATCGCTTATAACCGCGAAGAGTTTGAAGAGATTTGCGAACGCGGCTTGGATCTTTCGCCAACGAAAGAATTGTTGATTGATGAATCGCTGATCGGTTGGAAAGAGTATGAAATGGAAGTGG
This sequence comes from Enterobacteriaceae bacterium, assembly GCA_031261005.1. Taxonomy (GTDB): domain Bacteria; phylum Pseudomonadota; class Gammaproteobacteria; order Enterobacterales; family Enterobacteriaceae; genus JAISKF01. The sequence continues at coordinate 3,579 of JAISKF010000042.1, forward strand.
TACGCGATAAAAATGATAACTGCATTATCGTCTGCTCCATTGAAAACTTTGATGCGATGGGGATTCATACTGGTGACTCTATCACGGTAGCGCCAGCACAAACGCTGACCGATAAAGAGTATCAAATCATGCGGAACGCTTCGATGGCGGTACTGCGTGAAATCGGCGTGGAAACCGGCGGTTCCAACGTGCAGTTTGCGGTGAATCCGAAAAATGGCCGTTTGATCGTTATTGAGATGAATCCGCGTGTTTCTCGCTCTTCGGCGTTAGCCTCTAAAGCGACCGGTTTTCCGATCGCTAAAATCGCGGCAAAGCTGGCTGTCGGTTATACCCTTGATGAGTTGATGAATGATATTACTGGCGGCAGAACGCCAGCATCGTTTGAGCCGTCTATCGATTATGTTGTGACGAAAATCCCGCGCTTTAACTTTGAAAAATTCGCCGGAGCTAATGATCGCCTGACTACTCAGATGAAATCCGTCGGTGAAGTGATGGCGATTGGTCGCACGCAGCAGGAATCGCTGCAAAAAGCCTTGCGTGGTCTGGAAGTGGGCGCGAGCGGTTTCGATCCAAAAGTAAATATTGATGATCCTGATGCGCTGACTCGTATCCGCCGTGAGCTGAAAGAAGCAGGCGCAGAGCGTATTTGGTATATCGCTGATGCGTTCCGTGCCGGTATGTCGGTTGATGGTATTTTCAATCTGACCAATATCGATCGCTGGTTCTTGGTGCAAATTGAAGAGCTGGTGCGTCTGGAAGAGCAAGTAGCAGAACGCGGGATTAACGGTCTCGATGAAAATTTCCTGCGTTTGCTGAAACGCAAAGGTTTTGCCGATTCACGTTTAGCGAAACTGATTGGTTTCTCCGAAGCGGAAGTGCGTAAACTGCGCCATAAATACAATCTGTTTCCTGTGTATAAGCGCGTAGATACTTGCGCCGCTGAATTCGCTACCGATACCGCTTATATGTACTCCACTTATGAAGATGAGTGCGAGGCTAATCCGAATCATGATCGTCCAAAAATTATGGTGTTGGGCGGCGGACCGAACCGTATCGGGCAAGGTATTGAGTTTGATTACTGCTGTGTACACGCTTCACTGGCGCTGCGCGAAGATGGTTACGAAACCATTATGGTTAACTGTAATCCTGAAACCGTTTCTACCGATTATGACACCTCGGATCGCCTCTACTTTGAGCCGGTAACGTTGGAAGATGTGCTGGAAATTGTACGGGTAGAACAACCTACCGGCGTAATTGTTCAGTACGGCGGTCAGACGCCATTGAAACTGGCGCGTGCATTAGAAGCGGCAGGTGTACCGGTTATCGGCACATCGCCTGATGCCATTGACCGCGCAGAAGATCGTGAACGTTTCCAACAAGCAGTACAACGTCTGGGCTTGAAACAACCGGCGAATGCGACAGTTTCAGCTATCGAAACAGCAGTAGAGAAAGCAGTAAACATCGGTTATCCGCTGGTGGTTCGTCCATCTTATGTATTGGGCGGACGGGCGATGGAAATCGTTTACGACGAACAGGATTTGCGCCGTTACTTCCAGACTGCGGTGAGCGTTTCTAATGATGCACCGGTACTGCTGGATCACTTTCTCGACGATGCCATTGAAGTTGATGTTGATGCTATCTGTGACGGTGAACGCGTGCTGATCGGCGGTATTATGGAGCATATCGAACAAGCGGGCGTTCACTCCGGTGACTCCGCCTGCTCGTTGCCAGCGTATACCTTGAGTCAGGAAATTCAGGACGTGATGCGCGTTCAGGTAGAAAAGCTGGCATTTGAGTTGTGTGTACGCGGTTTGATGAATGTACAGTTTGCGGTGAAGCAGAATGAAGTTTATCTGATTGAAGTTAACCCGCGCGCTGCACGTACTGTACCGTTTGTCTCAAAAGCAACCGGCGTGCCGTTGGCGAAAGTTGCTGCGCGTGTGATGGCAGGCAAATCGCTGACTGAGCAGGGCGTTACGAAAGAAGTGATCCCGCCTTATTATTCAGTAAAAGAAGTGGTGTTGCCGTTTAATAAATTCCCCGGCGTTGATCCGATTTTAGGACCAGAAATGCGCTCAACCGGTGAAGTGATGGGCGTTGGTCGGACGTTCGCCGAAGCATTTGCTAAAGCAATGTTAGGCAGCAGCCCGAATCCGATTACTAAAGGTCGTGTGCTGTTATCGGTGCGTGATAGTGATAAGGCGAAAGTCGTGGATCTGGCAGCGAAATTGCTGAAACAGGGCTTTGAACTTGATGCAACACACGGTACAGCCGTCGTGCTTGGTGAAGCGGGGATCAATCCGCGGCTGGTGAACAAAGTTCATGAAGGTCGCCCGCATATTCAGGACAGAACCAAGAACGGTGAATACAATTACATCGTTAATACTGCCGAAGGTCGTCAGGCGATTGAAGATTCTAAACTGATCCGCCGCAGTGCGCTGCAATATAAAGTGTATTATGACACCACGTTAAACGGCGGTTTTGCAACGACGATGGCAATGAACGCCGATCCAACAGAGAAAGTGACTTCCGTACAGGAAATGCACCAGATGTTGAAGTCATGATATTTGTTGTGATGTGATTGAAAACCCGCTGAAGATTAAGATTTCAGCGGGTTTTCTTTTGATTATTGAATAGTTAAGGCTAATTAACCTGAGTCTCGGATAAAAAGTTGTATTTTTACAATAAATTTCAAATAATTATGTAATTTCCCGTAGGGGCGGCAACCTGCCGCCCGTGAATTCACCGCGTTGTTAATGCGGGCGGCAGATTGCCGCCCTACAAATTATTTTTATTATCAACATATTATTAATTTAGAAATGCCAACGGACACCCGTATTACCAAACCAGCCGTATTCACCGGTATCGTTTAAACGTGTTTCCGCTGCGGCGTTGATATAGACACTCACTGCCGGTGTTATTTCACCGGTAATACCTGCGCCCAGTTTGAATGTATTACCGAAATCACCAGTGCGGAACTCAACTCCGCCGATGTTCTCATGTGATGTACCGCCGTGACTGCCGATAAAATCCATGCTCATCCACGGCGTCCAGTTACGATCTGATTCTGTTGAGAATGTTTTACTAAAGCGCACGCCTGCACGACCAATCCATAAATCATCAGAATTAGCGGAAACCACTAAGCCATCAACATCGCGAGAACGTTTGGTATCCAGCGTTTGATAGATCACTTGCATTTGCGGCTCGATAATCAACCGATTTGTCAGCTCAAATGGAATACCGCTTTCCAGTGAATATGACCAACCGCGATTTTTTATCTTCGCCATGTCTTTACCGCGCGCAGCGGTATCAACATCAGTGTCATAGTAATTACGAGCGATCACCGCATCAACATAAGCGCCGTTATCATTGTTTTGATAAGTGGCAGTCAGACCGATACTTTTCGCATCAACTTTCATGCGGCTAAAACCATCAACCGCCACTGGAGTGATATGTGACGTACCGATAGAGCCAAATACACCTAAGCGCCAGCTATCCTGATCATCTTCAATCTTTAACCATGTTCCGCCCAGTTGCAGACCGCGATCATTTTGCCGGAAGTCATAACCAAACTGGCTAAACGGCACATTGCTCTTGCGGCGATAATCTCCGCCGAACGCGCGCGCGTAAAATTCGTTGTTTGACTGACTCACAATGCCGCCGCGATCACCATTGTTGCGCCCTAAACTGCCTAAACGCTCATGTAACGTACCGATGCTACGCGCACCATAAGCAAACAGAGCATGATCAAGGCTTAAATAAGAAGCAACTTGCGGTACTACCGTTGGGCGGCTGTTATTATTGCCGCTATTTCCACTATTACCATTGCTGCTATCCGGCAGTTCTGAGTCTGGCGCTGGATCATCGTTTTCTGGCTCTGGCTCTAGTTCTGGTGCTGGAGTCGGATCGGGATCTGGTGTCGGTTCCGGATCTGGTGCTGGAATCGGATCGGGATCTGGTGTCGGTTCCGGATTTGGTGTTGGAGTCGGATCGGGATCTGGCGTCGGTTCTGGATTTGGTGTTGGAATCGGATCGGGATCTGGCGTCGGTTCCGGATTTGGTGTCGGAATCGGATCGGGATCTGGCGTTACGATTTCGCCGGATTGATCAATATAAAGATTCTGCAAACGATAATCCCAGTAATCACCGCTGCCGCTAACAACACGCTGACCCGCATTACCTTGTTGATAAGCCTGCAATGTGTAACTCCAGGGCGCTGCACCAATGGTCGTGTAACCACCCGCCAGCGCGAAACTATTCGCACTGGACACACCGGCAACTTGAACCAGTGAAATACCCTCATTTGAGTCGTATTTTCCGTCTTGATTCAGGTCGGTATTCGCACCGCTGCCGCTGGTATAGAGTTTCAGGTATGTTGTACCGCTAACATTACCTTTTACTAACAAGCGGTCGGTTATTTGGTTAGACAGCACTCCGCCCTCATTAAGGTGAACGTTCAGGCTGACAATACCGTTTTGCCCTATCAAGTCATGATGTACGGTTAATGTTTTTTTGCTATCCGTCTGTTGTGCGAAGCCTGCTGTACCGGCTAAGGTCAGTTGAGCGACATTGGAATTATCGGTGGTAATCCATGCACTACTGGTATCGATCTCAACGTTACTGGCATTAGTCGCTGCGCCTGTCCATTGCGTGTTATCGGTTAACGTGAGGTTAGCCATGCTGCTGGTATCAGCCACAACATCGCCCGTTAGTATTGAATGATTAGCGTTCAGATCAATAGTAGATTCAGATAAAGCCTGAAGCAGCGTTATACCAGATAGTGATGTATTGTTGACGTTAACAATATTAGTACCCCAGTGACTATCAATTGCACTACCGGTTTGTGCGGTGATGCTGCCGCCATTGATTGTAACAGGACTACTTCCGCTTTTAATAAATGACAAACCATGACGTTGAGCATTAACAGTGGTATTGCTCAATGATGCGCGATAATTACCATCAATAACGATACCATCAGAATCAGTACCGGTTGTGGTGACAGAACTATCGATCAGATCAATTAAACCATCATTTCTTACATGCACGCCATGCGAATAGCTCCCTTGAGTTTCAATCGCTATTCTCTCTGCACTTATATCGCCATCATGGATATTTAATCCATAAGAGCGATCACCCAGCGTTGTAACTGAACCGCCTTTCAAGGCGGCCAGACCGGACGATACAGAAACACCATCAGAACTGTTGCCACTCGTTTTAATATTTGTACTATTCGTACTTACTGTTGAACTAATCACATTCAAGCCATAAGCAGATTCTCCCTCCGTGATAACAGCTCCCCCTGTCAGATCGATTGAGGCATCATTGATTGCATAAACACCGAAAGAGCCGTGACCGCTCGTTTTAATCTCCGTACCATTCGTGTTTATCTGACTATCCCCACTATTGCTAACTAATAACCCATAAGCAGAGTCACCCGCCGTTATGACAGAACCACCTTTCAGATCGATTGAAGCTCCATTTCCTACACCCACACCATAAGAACCGTTACCGCTCGTTTTAATCTCCGTACCATCAGTGCTTATCTGGCGATCCTCACCATAAGCAAATAATCCATCAGCATAGTTCCCTGCCGTTATGACAGAACCACCCGTCAGATCGATTGAAACTCCATCTCCTACACTCACACCAGTAGAATTGTCACCACTCGTTTTAATCTCTGTACCATTCGCGCTTATCTTTGAGTTATAAAGAAACAATCCATCAGCAGATTCGCCCTCTGTTGTGACAGAACCACCCGTCAGGTCGATTAAAGCACCACTTATTGCCAGAAAACCCTCTGCGGACTGCCCGCTCGTTTTAATATTCGTACTATCCATGCTTATCTTAGAACTAACCACATACAAACCATGAGCAGATTCGCCCTGCGTTGTGACAGCGCCGCCCGTCAGGTCAACTGAAGTACCAGCGATGGCATAAACACCGTAAGATGTGTTACCGCTCGTTTTAATTTCCGTACCATTCGTGCTTATCTGAGTATCCTCACCATAGGAAGCCAGTCCATGAGCAGATTCGCCCTCCGTTGTGACAGCGCCGCCCGTCAGGTCGATTGAAGCACCATCAATGGCATAAACACCATGAGATTTATTACCACTCGTTTTAATCTTCGTCCCGTTAGTGCTGATCTTTGAGCTTGCGCCTCTGGCTGACAATCCATACATACTGTTACCCGTAGTGCTAACCGTATCCTCAGCATTCAATATTTTATTGTCACTCGTTTTTGTTGAAGATACGGTACTGGTATAATCTGTCGCCATCGCAGATCCGCTGGCAAAGGCAATAGCCAGAGTTAAAAGTTTTATTCTTGTATGTAGTTTGTTTCTAAAACGTGAATAGTCAGCAGGTAAAATTTTCCCTTCGTGATTAATAAACGATTTAATGCCATTCATAAGTTATATTCTCTCTTTTTTTCTATATAAACCATATAAACATAGGGTGAAATTATTACTAACTTGATCAGCAGAACTACTAAGTGAGTTTATAATTAACCTGAACTGCATAATAAGAAGTTATATTTTTATAATAACAATCGAATAATTATATGATGTTGCGTAGGAACGGTAATCTGCTACCCGCCAAACTCTACAATTAAATAAACGGGCTAATTACCATTTATTATCAATATATTAACCTATTGTTTCTACTATTTTCTTATCCAAAGCTGAGGTTAACTACCGCCAGCACTTCAATCAGTCCGACGCTAACACTAGCATATTTATATTTTAAATATATAGATAAACTGATACTTAAGTGATCATCGTTATCATATATATCAGACTAATTAATTCATCATTACAGATAAAATGAATTATAAATAATTCACTAAATACAAATATAAAATAGATATAATATGTTGATGTTATTTTCATAACACAACTTAAAATTCTAATAATTCATTACAGCAGTGAAGATCAACGTAAAATTAAATGGATTAATCTATTGGTTTACCATTTTCTTATTACGATACATTTCAAATGATTGTGTTATTTCGCGTAGGGGCGGCAATCTGTCGCCCGTGAATCCACCGCGTTGTTAATGCGGGCGGCAAGTTGCCGCCCCTACAAATTATTATTTATTACAATGGATTAACTCAAAAGTACTTAGTACATTCTACGGCTCATTCCTAATGTATCCAGTAACTTAGTTGAAATTTCTTCTACCGAATAGTTTGTACTGTTAATAAAACGGATATTATTTTTCCGGTATAACGCTTCAACTTCAGCGACTTCCATACGGCATTGACGCAATGAAGCATAACGGCTGTTCTCGCGGCGTTCCTGACGAATAGCTGACAAACGTTCAGGATCGATCGTCAAGCCAAACAACTTATCCTGAAACGGTTTTAGCGCAGCAGGAAGCTGAATATTATCCATATCATCAGCAGTAAACGGATAGTTCGCCGCGCGGATACCAAACTGCATGGCAAGATACAAACTTGTCGGTGTTTTTCCGCAGCGAGATACACCGAGCAAGATAACTTGCGCTTCTTCCAGATTACGCAGCGAAATACCGTCATCGTGGGATAAGGTGTAATCAATCGCGGAAATACGCGCATCATACTTAATTAAATTTTTTGCCGTTAAACCGTGAGTACGATGAGCGCTTGGCAACGGATCAATACCGAGTTCTTTTTGTAACGGTGTCACTAATTCATGGACAATATTTTGACAATAGCCTTTGCTCTGTTCAATAACAGCACGAATATCAGGAGAAACAATAGAATAAAATACCAACGGTTTCAGCCCGCTTTTTTCATATAGATCGTCGATCTGCTGACGAACTTCATCAGCTTTTATCACATCTTCCACAAAAGGAATGGTGTATTGATTAAGCGTAATCGGGAATTGAGATAGCACCGCATGTCCTAATACTTCAGCGGTAATTGCTGTGCCGTCAGAAACAAAAAAAACCGTGCGCTCCATTAAATAACTCCTGTCAGTGATCAATAAAAATAATATCGGGCAGTTGAATGAGTCTAATTAGCTTAACGCATTGTGATCTATAAAAGCGCTATTTTTTTGTTGTTGAAAAAGAGCATAAAACGCGCGTTTACGAAAAAATCATACCTGATATAAGTCTAAGAAAACTAAGTTTAAATGCGGAAACGATTAACCATTTTATAACTGCGCCATAGCTGTGTAAGCTTTAAAACATGTCTGGAATTAAGTGGTATTCACCTCTTTCCGGTACAACTCGCGTTTGTCACCTAATCCGTTTTTATTGACTCAATAATGGAAAATCTCCAATGTCTGATAATCAACATAATGTTGTTTGGTATAACCAACTGGGAATGAATGATGTTGATCGTGTAGGAGGCAAAAATGCCTCTTTAGGGGAAATGATCACTAATTTGAGCGAACTGGGCGTATCAGTTCCTAATGGTTTTGCTACTACTGCTCAGGCGTTTAATGATTTTCTTGAGCAAAGTGGTGTAAATCAACGTATTTATCAGTTACTCGATCAAATTGATATTGATGATGTGAATGCGCTGGCAACTGCCGGAGCGCAAATTCGCCGCTGGATTGTTGAAACACCATTCCAGCCAGAATTAGAACAAGCCATTCATCAAGCCTACCAAGAACTATCCGAAGGTAATCAAGGTGCTTCCTTTGCAGTCAGATCTTCCGCTACCGCAGAAGATATGCCAGATGCCTCATTTGCCGGTCAGCAAGAAACTTTTCTGAACGTACAAGGTATTGATGCCGTAATGGTAGCGATTAAGCACGTATTTGCTTCGCTATTTAATGATCGCGCCATTTCTTATCGTGTACATCAAGGTTATGACCATCGCGGCGTTGCGCTGTCTGCTGGCGTTCAACGCATGGTGCGTTCTGACTTAGCCGCCGCAGGCGTTATGTTTACGATCGATACGGAATCCGGTTTTGACCAAGTGGTGTTTGTCACTTCTGCATACGGTCTGGGTGAAATGGTGGTGCAAGGAGCAGTAAATCCCGATGAATTCTATGTCCATAAGCCAACCCTGCTGAATAACAAACCCGCGATTGTCCGCCGTACTATTGGCTCGAAAAAAATCCGTATGGTGTATTCCGACAGTCAGGAACACGGTAAACAAGTTCGTATTGAAGATGTACCGGATCACGAAAGTAATAAGTACAGTTTGACCGATGATGAAATTCAGCAATTAGCGCATCAAGCCTTGCTGATTGAAAAACATTACGGTCGCCCAATGGATATTGAATGGGCGAAAGATGGTCACAGCGGCAAATTGTATATCGTTCAGGCACGACCGGAAACTGTGCGTTCCAACGAACAAGTGATGGAACGTTATCAGCTACACAAACGCGGTAATGTATTAGTTGAAGGTCGTGCCATTGGTAATCGCATTGGTGCAGGTCCGGTCAAAGTCATTACCGATTTAAGCCAAATGGATCGCATTCAGGCAGGTGATGTGCTGGTGACAGATATGACCGATCCCGATTGGGAGCCGATCATGAAACGTGCTTCTGCGATTGTCACTAATCGCGGCGGTCGTACTTGCCATGCGGCGATTATCGCGCGTGAATTAGGTATTCCAGCCGTTGTCGGCTGCGGGAATGCGACTGAAATTTTAAAAGAAGATCAAAAAGTAACGGTTTCTTGCGCGGAAGGAGATACCGGATTTATCTATCAGGATATTCTCGATTTTAAAGTACAAAGCTCTCAACTTGATCAGTTACCTGAAATTCCTGTGAAAATCATGATGAACGTCGGTAATCCGGATCGTGCATTTGATTTCGCTCGTTTACCGAATGACGGTGTTGGTCTGGCGCGTCTGGAGTTTATTATTAACCGAATGATCGGCGTGCACCCAAAAGCGTTACTGGAATTTGATCAGCAAGATGCGGCAATAAAGCAAGAAATCCGTGAACTGATGGTTGGTTATAACGATCCAGTAGAGTTTTATGTTGGTCGTCTGGCTGAGGGTATCGCGACACTGGCATCAGCTTTCTGGCCGAAACGCGTCATTGTGCGCTTGTCTGACTTTAAATCTAACGAATATGCCAACTTAGTTGGCGGCAGCCGTTACGAACCGCATGAAGAAAATCCAATGCTAGGCTTCCGTGGCGCTGGTCGTTATGTCTCTGATGAATTTAAAGATTGTTTTGCGCTGGAATGTGAAGCGGTAAAACGTGTCCGTAATCAGATGGGGCTAACCAACGTTGAAGTGATGATTCCGTTTGTGCGTACCGTTGAACAAGCGAAAGCCGTTGTTGATCAACTCGCTCATGAGGGGTTAAAACGCGGTCAAGATGGCTTAAAAATCATTATGATGTGTGAAATTCCATCAAATGCGCTGTTAGCAGAACAATTCCTTGAGCATTTCGATGGTTTCTCTATCGGCTCTAATGATATGACGCAGTTAGCGCTAGGTTTAGATCGCGACTCCGGCGTTGTTTCTGCTCTGTTTGATGAACGTAATGAAGCAGTAAAAGCGCTGCTTTCAATGGCGATCAAAGCAGCGAAGAAACAAGGTAAATACGTGGGGATCTGCGGTCAGGGACCGTCCGACCATGAGGATTTCGCCGCATGGCTGATGGAACAGGGCATCGACAGCCTTTCCCTCAACCCTGATACCGTGATTAAAACCTGGTTAGCATTAGCGGAACAAACGCCAAAAGCATAATTTATTCTTCTGTAAATACAGTTACTTTGTAAAAAATAAATGGGCAGCCTTTGTGGTTGCCCGTTTATTTTATCAGTGAAGAATATTTATTATTCCGCTAATTTCCGTATCACTTTTCATCAGGAGACGAGGATAAATCCGGCAATGGTTCTGTTGGTTCTGGTACTTCATCGATCCATGCTGTTATTAAGCGATAGGAAACTGCCAGCACTACAGGACCAAGAAACAGACCAATCATACCGAAAGCGAGCAAACCGCCGATAACGCCGGAAAGAATCAGCAACAGCGGTAAATCTGCGCCCATGCGGATTAATGCCGGTCGGAGAATACTATCAAGAGAAATAACAAAACAACTCCACACTAATAGCGCTGTTCCCAATGTATTTTCGCCAGACCAGTAAAGCCAGATCACCGCAGGGATAAGGATCAGAGAGGGTCCAATCTGCGCCAAACAGCAGATAAACATTAATATAGTAAACAGCGTGGTATAAGAAATTCCCGCGACCGCTAAACCGATGCTGCCGAGAAATGTTTGTACTAATGCGGTAACTACAACACCGAGCGCTACAGCGCGAATTGCTTGAGCGCCAAGAATCACCGCTGATTCACCGCGTTCCGCTGCTAAACGCAAAGCAAAATGACGGATACCATTCGCAACAGTTTCGCCTTTGTAATAAAGAATAGCGCTGAATACCACCATCAGCGTACCGTGTAGCATAAAGCGCCCGATATGCGCTACTTGCGAAACAAACCAGGTCGTTGCTGCGCCCGCATAAGGCTGAATACTGGCAACAAGAATTTTACCGCCATCGGCGGTCAGCGTTTGCCAATCCCGTTGTAATCGTTCACCGACTATTGGAATATCTTCCAGCCATGCCAGTGTCGGGATATGCCAGTTTTCTGGTTTGGAAACCCAGTAAACCAACTGACTGCTATGATCAACGATGCTATTAATCACCAGACTAAACGGTAGAACAAACACCAAAATCAGCAGCAGTGTCATGATAATCACGGCGGGCATTCGTCTGCCCCATGTAATCGCCTGAACCCGCAATAACAAAGGCCAGGTTGCGATCACCACCATCGCTGCCCATGAAAAACCAAGAATGAATGGCTGGACAACCCAGAAGCAGGAAATAATAAGAATAACGATAAAAAACACGCCGAATATCAGGCGGGCAAGATCATAACGTTTATTCAATTGGCTCATGGATAGCGCTCATTATGAAATCAAATAGTTAATATCTATTATCAAGTATGACTGACAGTTATGCCATATTAATTGATAGATGGTCAGATATTCCGCAGGATAACATTAAATTTAAGCTAAATTTTTATCGTTTAACCACGAAAATGGTAAAACTGTATGCTAATTTAGCTGGTTGTAGGGCATTTCTCGTGATTGCCTTAATAATTACCCCAAACACAGCAATGTTAAAACATAATAAAAATAGTCAAAGAGATAACTGGCAATGATCCCACAACTCAAACAAGCACCAGGTGTTGATGCGCTGGTTCAGGCGTATTTGCAAACACTCAAACAATCCGGTTTTAGCGGTGATGTCGCTACCGATTATGCCGATCGCTTAACGATGGCGACGGATAACAGCATTTATCAATTATTACCGCAGGCAATTGTTTTCCCTCGCTCGACGGCTGATGTCGTGCTGATTGCTCGCGTAGCCTGCGACGAGTATTTTTCTGCGCTTAAATTTACTCCGCGCGGCGGCGGTACAGGGACTAATGGTCAATCGCTGAATGACGGCATCGTGGTTGATATGTCGCGCTATATGAACCGTATTCTGGAATTAAATCTGGAACAAGGTTGGGTACGAGTAGAAGCGGGCGTGATTAAAGATCAGCTCAATCAATACCTCAAACCGCATGGCTATTTTTTCTCGCCGGAGCTGTCAACCAGCAACCGCGCAACATTAGGCGGTATGATCAATACCGATGCTTCCGGTCAGGGATCGCTGGTATACGGCAAGACCTCCGATCATGTTCTGGGCTTACGCAGTGTATTGCTTAACGGTGAACTGCTGGATACCGCGCCAATGCCAGTTGCACTGGCTGAACAACTTGCCGCTCAACAAACCCAAACGGGTAAAATCTACCAAACCGTTCTGGAACGTTGCCGCCAGCAACGCCAGCTTATTTTAGACAAATTCCCGAAACTGAACCGTTTTTTAACTGGTTACGATCTCCGGCATGTTTTCAGTGATGACCTACAAACTTTCGATTTAACGCGCATTCTGACCGGTTCGGAGGGTTCGCTGGCATTTATTACCGAAGCGCGCTTAAACATCACACCGCTGCCTGCGGCTCGTCGTTTGGTCAATATCAAATATGACAGTTTTAATTCTGCATTACGAAATGCGCCGTTAATGGTGGAAGCTAACGCGCTATCAGTGGAAACTGTTGATTCCAAAGTTTTTAATCTGGCACGGGAAGATATTATTTGGGAATCAGTGAAAAATCTGATTACTGATGTTCCTGACAAAGACATGCAAGGTTTGAATATTGTCGAGTTTGCCGGACAAGATTTAGATTTGATCAATCAACAAGTTGAATTTCTGTGCGGAAAGCTCGATCAGTTGATGGCAAATGGCGAAGCTGGCGTTATCGGTTATCAGCTATGCCATGATCTTGCTGATATTGAGCGGATCTACGCGATGAGGAAAAAAGCGGTAGGTCTGCTGGGTAATGCCAAAGGTTTAGCGAAACCGATCCCTTTTGCGGAGGATACTTGCGTCCCGCCGGAACATTTAGCGGACTATATCGCTGAGTTCCGTGCGTTACTGGACAGCCACAATCTGGCTTACGGCATGTTTGGTCACATTGATGCTGGTGTGCTGCATGTCAGACCTGCGCTGGATATGTGCGATCCGCAGCAAGAAATTTTAATGAAGCTGCTATCTGACCAAATCGTCGGTTTAACCGCAAAATATGGCGGTTTGCTATGGGGCGAACATGGCAAAGGTTTCCGCGCACAATACAGCCCTGAATTTTTTGGCGCACAGCTATATGAAGAGTTACGGCGCATTAAGGCGGCGTTTGATCCGCATAATCGACTGAACGCGGGTAAGATTTGCCCGCCATTAGGGTGTGATGATCCGGTATTTAAAGTTGATGCAGTAAAACGCGGTACTTATGATCGCCGCATTCCGCTGGCTGTTCGTACTTCCTTTAAAGGTGCAATGGAGTGTAACGGTAACGGATTGTGCTTTAACTTTGATGCCAATAGCCCGATGTGCCCATCAATGAAGATCAGCGCTAATCGCGTGCATTCGCCAAAAGGTCGCGCAGCGTTAGTTCGTGAGTGGCTGCGTTTGTTGGCGGAGCAACATATTGATCCGCTGGTCATTGAACAGCAATTAACAGAAAAACGTTTAAGTTGGCGTAATTTGCTGGATAAAACCAAAAATAGCTGGGCGAAACACAACGGCGAATATGATTTTTCCCACGAAGTAAAATCATCAATGGCAGGTTGTTTAGCCTGTAAAGCCTGCTCGACTCAATGCCCGATTAAAATTGATGTTCCGGCTTTCCGTTCCCGTTTTTTACAGCTTTATCACACGCGCTATTTCCGTCCAGCCAGAGATTATCTGGTTGCTGGTGTGGAAAGTTACGCGCCGTTGATGGCAAAAGCACCGCGCGTCTTCAACTTTTTTATGCGCCAGACTTGGGTACAAACATTAAGCGCAAAAAGTATCGGCATGGTGAATATTCCGCTATTGTCATCGCCAACGCTGAAACAGCAATTACAAGGGCATTCCGCCTGCCAAATTACGCTGGAGCAGTTAGAGAAAATAGAAACCGCTGCCAGACAAAATTATGTCTTAGTGGTGCAAGATCCGTTTACCAGCTATTACGATGCCAAAGTCGTCGCCGATTTTATCCGTTTGATTGAAAAATTAGGTATGAAGCCAGTCTTGCTGCCATTCAGCCCAAACGGAAAAGCACAGCATATTAAAGGATTCCTGACGCAATTTGCCAAAACTGCACAACGTACATCTGATGTACTGAACCGAATAGCTAAACTCGGTATTCCGATGGTTGGCGTCGATCCTGCGCTGGTGCTGTGTTACCGCGATGAATATAGTCAAATATTGGGCGAGAAGCGGGGCGATTTTCAGGTGCAGTTAGTACAAGAATGGATATTGGCGAATCTTGATCGTTTCGCGCCTAAAAATAACCAGCAAGAAACATGGTATTTATTCGGTCACTGCACGGAAAGTACTGCGCTGCCTGCCAGCAGCAAACAGTGGCAAACGCTGTTTAGTCACTTTGGCGCGAAACTGAATAATGTCAATCTTGGCTGCTGCGGCATGGCGGGAACTTACGGGCATGAAACCGCTAACCAACAAAATTCCGCGGGGATCTATGCCTTATCATGGCAAAAAGCCTTAGCCGGAAAAGATGCCAGCCATTGCCTTGCTGCCGGTTATTCCTGCCGCAGTCAGGTAAAACGCTTCGATGGCGTGGTGCTAAAACACCCGCTGCAAGCATTGTTGGAGTTAGTGTAGTTTCGGTAATGAATTGATAATGATTCGTAGAAGCGGCTGGTTGCCGCTCACTACAGAAAAACTACATAATTATTTGAAATTTATCGTTTTAACAAATCAGGTAAAAGTAATGTGGAAGCGTAATACATCACTGACAGAGCTAAACCAATTTTCACAAAGCTGCATGATCGCACATGTAGGAATTGTGTATACCAAACAGACCGATGATTCACTGGAAGCCACTATGCCAGTGGATAACCGGACAATGCAGCCATTTGGCTTGCTGCATGGCGGTGCGTCA
Organism: Enterobacteriaceae bacterium; assembly: GCA_031261005.1. Classification (GTDB taxonomy): domain Bacteria; phylum Pseudomonadota; class Gammaproteobacteria; order Enterobacterales; family Enterobacteriaceae; genus JAISKF01. Next base: position 19,027 of record JAISKF010000042.1, read on the forward strand.
GTCGTACTGGCTGAAACATTAGGTTCGGCTGCTGGCTGGTTATGTACTGAGGGCGACGCTCAAATCGTCGGTATCGATATTAATGCTAACCATGTCCGCGCAGCTCGGCAAGGAACAGTGCGTGGTGTTTGCAAAGCAATTCATCTTGGTCGCAGCCATCAAGTGTGGGAAATTAAAATTTATGATGATGCCGATAAACTTTGCTGTATTTCGCGTTTAACTACCGCTGTTCTGGATAAAGCTATGCGGTAGTTCTATATTTTCTTGATAGTTATCATAAAAACTAAATGCAAAAGAAAAGGTGGCAAATGTGGACAAGGTTACTGGTAAGCAATTGATAGTTCCTCAGGTGATACATGCCTATCAGTTAAATGGTAAGCATGGTTTTTTGCCGATAACGGAGAACACCGATGCAACAGCCACACAGCCATGCTGGATTCATCTTGATTATGAGCAGCCGGAAGTCAGAGCATGGTTAAATGAATCTGAATTAATGCCGGATAGTTTCAAAGAAGCAATGGCTGGCGAAAGCTGCCGCCCGCGCGTTGCTCGTCAAGGTGATGGTACGTTAATTGTATTACGCACGATTAATCAGAGCAGTGAATCGCAGCCTGATCCACTCGTTACCTTACGTGTTTATCTTACCGCTAATTTACTTATTTCCAGTTGTCATCGTCCCATTGAAGCAGTTGATGATGTGATTGATCAATTACAGAAAAAAACCGGACCTACTCATACAGGCAGCTTATTGGTAAGGCTGCTCGACTCATTAACGGATAGTGTCAGTGATTTCATTGATGATCTTCATAGCCAAGTTATTGATCTGGAAAATGGCTTATTGGAACAAGCGTTACCGGAAAGGGGCGTCATTCCGCTTATCCGTAAACAACTCATTGTGTTACGCCGTCACTTAATTCCGCAGCGAGATGTCTTTTCCCGCCTCGCCAGCGAACGTTTTCCGTGGATGGATAATGATGATCGTCACCACATGCAGGACATTGCCGAGCGTTTAGGGCGCGGATTAGATGATCTTGATGCCACGATTGCCCGTACTGCTGTGGTCGTCGATGAAATTAATTCGTTAATGGCGGATTTGCTTAATCGTAGAATCTACACAATGTCGCTGATGACGATGCTCTTTATGCCAGCCACTTTTTTGACCGGACTATTCGGCGTGAACTTAGGCGGAATACCCGGCGGTTCAAGAGAGGGCGCATTTGCGATTTTCTGTATTAGCTTAGTAGTGGTGCTGGTAGTGATTTTATGGCAGTTGAAACGGAGTAAATGGATTTGATGATTAATCTAAAACTGGATTTTGCAGGGGCGACAACCCGTCGCCCGTATGGGAAATAACTGACATATCAGGCTATTTAATCTCGACAACCTCAATCCCCAAATCATCATTGTTATCTGGTATAAAACCCACTGGCTGCAATGGTAATTCTTCACGATCAAACGCTAAATCACCGCCGTCGATCACTGGTGAACCTTGACGTATCGCCGCGAAATCAAACAATTCACGATCGCAAAGGTGAGATGGTACGACGTTTTGCATGGCGCTGAACATGGTTTCACTTCTTCCCGGATAATGGCGATCCCAATCTCTTAACATGTCTTTAATAACCTGACGCTGTAAGTTCGGCTGAGAACCGCACAAGTTACAAGGGATAATCGGGAAACATTTCGCTTCTGCGTAACGTTCAATATCTTTTTCACGGCAGTAAGCCAGCGGGCGAATGACGATATGTTTTCCGTCATCACTGACAAGTTTTGGCGGCATACCTTTTAATTTTCCGCCGTAAAACATATTCAAAAACAGCGTTTGCAAAATATCATCACGGTGATGACCTAAAGCGATTTTTGTCGCGCCAAGTTCGGTTGCTGTGCGATAGAGAATACCGCGGCGCAGGCGAGAGCAGAGTGAACAGGTGGTTTTCCCCTCAGGGATTTTATCTTTCACGATGCCATACGTATTTTCTTCCACAATCTTATATTCGATACCTAATGATTTCAGGTATTCCGGCAGCACATGTTCAGGAAAACCCGGTTGTTTTTGATCGAGATTCACGGCGATTAGCTCAAAGTTGACCGGCGCACTGCGTTGCAGGTTTTGCAGAATATCCAGCATGGTATAGCTATCTTTACCGCCAGAAAGACATACCATAATCCGATCGCCATCTTCAATCATGGAGAAATCGGCAATCGCTTCACCGACATTACGGCGTAATCGTTTATGAAGTTTATTCAGATTGTATTGCTGTTTCTGGTTTAACGTTGCTGTGCTGTTACTTGCTGTACTCATCGCGGTGACTCTATTTACCTGTTTTTAGGTTCATATCTGGCAGGGGATAACTGCCGCAAAAATTATGGAGAGGTATGGTACGGTGTATTCATCGATTTGTCAGTATACCCAAACGTTTTCAAGACACGATGACTTGGGGGAATGACGGGTAAAAAAAGTATACACCGGTTTATACTCATATAGATTACTGCATAAAATATTAACAACTCATTGCAATAGAAAATAAAGCATAAAATTATTTTCTATGAAATATTAAAACCTAATTCACTATTCTAAGTTAACTCAGATATAGTTATGCTATTATTTTCTACTAGTTAGCGAAATAGTTAATTAAATACTAAGACAAAGTATATTAGGATAAGGTAAAAGACGAGAAATATTCAATGATAATCATCACCATGATTATTATACCGGAAAGTGACTGATTGAATCCAAAAGGAGAGGGAAGATGGTCATTATCGAAGTTGCATGCCGATACTGCAATAAAACGCACCCAGTCAGAAAGCATGGTACAGGCAGAGGCGGGTTCCCGCGTTATTATTGTAATGATTGCAAAAGAACGTTTCAGTTATCCTATTCGTATCAAGCTCATCAGCCCGGAATGAGAGAAAAAATTGTTGAAATGGCATCAAGCGGTACAAGTATTCGACGAACAAGCAGTACGTTAAAAGTAGGAATTAATACCGTAATGAGATATTTAAAAGAAGAAAAAGAGGCACGTTAATTAGCTGTCACTAAATATAAAATTTAGTTTTCGTTTAATTCCCTCCTAATAATAAAGCACCGGTATTAGGTGCTTTATTAAATCTCATCATTAAAGAAAATATAAACTAAATTAACTGCTATCTGGTTTATATAGTTAAATAAAAAATATTATTGTGCTGAATATCAAATAAATTTGAATAAATAAAAATCATTAAAGAAATATTGGCAGCGACATTTTTATCAGTATCATGGATTAGCTTACAGAACATAGCAGAATGAAAAATAACCAAAAAGACTGAATTTTAGACTGTTATCACATTCAATAAACACTACATAAGATAGGGTTATTCAGCTAGTTATCAGAATTTATTGCCATCGCTCACCATAGCAGCGATGGCAAACAGAACGAATTACCAGAGGTTAAGATGAAAGGAAAAGTTTATTTAGCAGCCCTTTGCAGCATGTTATTACTGGCTGGTTGCAGCAATGATGCAAATCAACTGCGTTTATTACCTAACCAAATGATGACAGTAGAAGAAGATACAGCCGCTCTCCCAATGAATGATGTCGCGCTCACTACCTGTAACAATATGGGCGGAATGCCAACCACGTTACATAATCTGGACGGTAGTGTTGTCAGCAAATGCCAACTCCCGAATGGTAAACGTTTTTAGTATTTAACCTTAGGTTTGGATAAGAAAATAGCGATAATAATAGGTTAATATATTGATAATAAAATAATTATTAGGGGCGGCAACTTGCCGCCCGTTGATTTTACCGTGGTTTAGCGGGCGGTTAACAACCGCCCCTACGTAAATTATTCACGATTATCTTATAACTGTTTATATCGTTATATGTGAGTAAAGAAAGAGGCTGATTTGAACATAGGTTTTATTGGTGCGGGGAAAGTCGGCTTTACGCTGGGGAGATACATCTCAAATCACAACGAGAATACCAGCATAAATGTTGTCGGTTATTACAGCCAACATACTGATGACGCGCGGGAAGCGGCGACTTTTACGCAAACTCGCTATTTTGAGCAATTATCTGACCTGATCGCCGCAAGTGATACGCTATTTTTGACCGTACCGGATTCCGTCATCGCTCAAGTCTGGAACGATGTAAAATACTATCCAATTGAAAATAAAAATATTTGTCATTGCAGCGGCGCGCTTTCTTCTGCCATTTTTACTGATATTCAACGCTGCGGCGCTTATGGTTATTCTGTTCACCCGTTATACGCAGTACATGATAAATACCAATCATTTCACGCATTCTCTGACGTTTATTTTACTGTTGAGGGAAGTAACGCGCATATTAATCAGATAACAACACTTCTTGATTTTCTTGGTAATCCCGTCAGAATCATCAGCGCAGAACATAAAGCGTTGTATCATGCGGCTTCGGTAATGGTCAGCAATCTGGTAGTAGCATTAGCGAAAACGGGTTCTGATCTATTTTCTCAATGCGGCTTTGATGCGCCGTTTGCAGAAAAGGCATGGAATGCTTTGTTTTTGGGTAATGCTGAAAATATTTGCCAATCCGGAGTTATCAATGCACTGACCGGACCATTGGAACGGGGCGATACTGCCACGATTTCTCAGCATCTTGCTTGCCTGAATGATGCCGAACGCGAAATTTATATCTGCCTGTCGCAAGCCTTAATTGGCGTAGCTAAACAAAAAAATCCAGACCGCGATTACTCATTAATAGACGCGGCGCTAAAAGAGGCTAAAAAGTGAAAAACACCGTTGTGACAATGCAACTGCAAAAGAACAGCAAAGATAAAATCACCATGTTAACGGCTTATGATTACTCCACAGCCAAATTAATGGACGAATCCGGCATCGAGGCGATTTTAGTTGGTGACTCACTCGGTATGGTGATGTTGGGCTATGAAGATACATTATCGGTAACGATGGAAGATATGATCCATCACAGCAAAGCCGTTGCCAGAGGTGCAAAACAGGCGATGATCGTCACGGATTTGCCGTTTATGTCTTACCAAATTTCCGTACCTGACGCGCTGTTTAATGCCGGTCGTTTAATCAAAGAAGGGCGCACCCATGCGGTGAAGCTCGAAGGCGGTGAAGAAGTTTGCCCGCAAATCAAAGCCATCACTCAAGCGGCGATCCCCGTCATGGGGCATTTAGGATTAACGCCGCAGTCTGTCAATGCGTTCGGCGGTTTTAAAGTACAGGGACGCGATGAAACTGCGGCGCGCAAAATTATTCAATCGGCACTGGCTGTTGAAGCGGCAGGTGCATTTGCGGTGGTGCTGGAATGCGTTCCGGCACTATTAGCCGCATTGATTACTCAGTTATTATCTATTCCAACTATCGGTATCGGCGCTGGCGCGGGTTGTGACGGGCAAGTGCTGGTTTATCAAGATATGTTGGGAATATATAACGGTGTTTTGCCGAAATTTTCTAAGCAGTTTTCCCCTGTCGGTGAACAGATGAAAGCGGGCTTCAGCCAATATATTCAGGAAACTAAAACCAGTGCGTTTCCTGCTGCGGAACATACATTCCGTATTGATGATGACATTATTACTAAGCTGCATAACGAATTTATTTAAGTAATCAACCTCAGAGAACAATTATATAATTATTTGAAATTTATAATAAAAATATAATATTACGAGGTTATGGTTAATCAGGAGATATATTTTGGTTCAGATCGTCAAAACTATCCAAGAAGTAAGAGAAACCGTAAAAGCATGGAAACGGGCAGGGGATCAGGTTGCGTTAGTGCCGACAATGGGCTTTTTACATGAAGGGCATCAAAGCCTGATGAATGCGGCAAAAGCGGCTAATGCGCGTGTTGTAGTTTCTATTTTTGTTAATCCGATGCAGTTCGGACCAACGGAAGATCTGGCGAGCTATCCGCGTGATCTGGATAAAGATCAGTTACTTTGCCAGCAATCCGGCGTAGATCTGATTTTTCACCCTGATGCCGATGAGATGTACTCTCCAGATTTTTGTAGTTTTGTCGATATGACCGGATTAACTGAGGGGCTTTGCGGCAGCAGCCGTCCGGTGCATTTTCGCGGTGTTTGTACGGTAGTCAGCAAGTTGTTTAATATCGTGCAGCCAGATCGCGCTTATTTCGGGCAAAAAGATGCACAGCAATTAGCGGTGATCCGCCGTATGGTGCGCGATCTTAATATCGACGTTCAGGTGATCGGTTGCCCTATTATTCGTGAACAAGATGGCTTGGCGAAAAGCTCGCGTAATAGCTATCTGAATAGAGAAGAGCGACAGGCTGCATTATGCTTGCACGCGGCGATCCAATCAGGACAACAACTGATACAAAACGGCGCAAAAGATTGCCAAAAAATTATCACGCAAATGTCGGCATTAATTAACCAGCAACCATTAGCAAAAATTGATTATATCTCGATTGTTGACGCTGAAACGCTCATTCCTGTAGAGCAAATTACGCGCTCTGTATTATGTGCGATGGCGGTTTATATCGGTAAGACACGCTTAATTGATAACTTTATCTTTGAAATACCCAATTAACCTCAGGTATAGGGCGGCAGATTGCGCCCTATGCAAAAATCATATAATCATGAAATTTATTGTAAATAATATAACTTATTAGCCAAAGTTCAGGTTAATTTGAAATAATTAAAGAGGTAGCTGGCATGGAATTAACAATGCTAAAAAGCAAAATTCATCGTGCAACGGTCATTCAGGCGGAATTAGATTATATCGGCAGTATCACGGTAGATCAGGATCTTCTCGATGCGTCCGGTATTTTAGAATATGAAAAAGTCCAAATTGTAAATATCAATAACGGCAGCCGTTTTGAAACTTACACCATTTCAGGCAAACGCGGCAGCGGATTAATCTGCTTAAACGGCGCAGCCGCGCGCCATGTTCAGGTCGGCGACAAAGTGATTATTATGTGCTACGCCCAGTTTAGTGCGGAAGAAGCAAGGCAACATCAACCGCAAGTAGTATTTGTTGATGATGAAAATAGGGTGAGCCGAGTTTCGCGCTATGAGAAACATGGGAAGTTAGAGGATTTGATTTAATAATATTTTATTGACGGGAACGGGCGGCAGAATGCTGCCCGACAATTTATATTTTACTATCAATTCATTACGTTATTTTTTGCGGTATTCAGTAAAAAATTAAACGTTGTTTCCGGCACCAGCTCTCGAATTAGCGCCCAATTGCCTTCGTCCAGTAATTTTCTTACACGAGAGGCTGAAATTGCGGCGTCAAATTTTTCTATGCGCGGTATTTCTACAACAGTTATCGGCGGTGCATCTGACTGTGCATCAGATAACCAGTACGCCATATCGCGGTTATATTTCGCAGTCACGGCGTCAAACGGTTCTGTACCGACAAACCGGTGATTAATGCCAAGCGCAGGGGCGATATATTGACGGAATAACATCAGATCGAGAGCAGTGTAGCATTCATCAACAATGCCTTGATCTTTCAAGAAATAGGCAGGAAAAGTCGCTTTAGAAAGAATGTAATCCGAGCCAGCATGCAATATCACCCGATCAATATCAGCAATACCCGCACGCACCAGTTCAAAGCGATCTTTATAGGCAAAGCGTGACGCATCTTCTTTGACCACAAATACGTGCAGCCAGTCACAACAAGCTGCTGCTTGTTTTATCAGGTAATAATGCCCCAGTGTAAACGGGTTGGCATTCATCACAATGCCGCCGATTTTTTGCCCTTGATGATACTGTTTCGCGAGGTCTGAACAGTACATTTTCAATCGCGTGGCACTGTTTTCCAGCAAAGTAACGCGTCCCGCAACACTCACCAACGGTGTAAAACCACAGCCAACAAACAGAGGAACATTTTCCGGTTTGGTATATAAAAACAGATGATCGATACCTTCACGGCAGGCGGTGTTCATCACCTCTGAGATCAAACTCAAGCTCAGTGAACTGCCTCGATATAACTCATTAATGGCAACACATTTAATAATATTACCGTCTAAGCCCGCACAGGCGATCAGTCTGCCGGAATCACGCACTTCGACAAACTGCGTTAAGCCTTTTTCCAGCGCAAGTCCGTTTGATGCCAGTAAATGTTCTATTTCTTTTAATGCAAAAGAGGACGCATGACGCAACCAGTTGAACTGATATTCTCCGCTCATCGATCCTCCGAATACTTTTGATCTGAAATGGTTAAACAATCAAGGGCAGTGAAAACTACCCTTGATTGATTTTTGTCTTAGATTTTAACTTCAGGCTTGTACACAACATCAATAATGCTACCGTCACGATATTCAACAACGGCAACGACTTTATCCGTCATGGCAATCGGTTCAGGTACACCGGCGATGTCTTCTGCTAAGGTTTTCATTTCATCGATGGTCATCATCGGTAAGCCGCAAGCGCTAAAGCGTTCAATCAAGTCGGTACGGCGAGGGTTCACCGCTAAACCATATTCCGTGACCAGCACATCAACCGTTTCGCCTGGTGTAGTGATAGTGACAATTTCATCACGCAGAATAGGTAAGCGCCCACGGATCAGGTTAGCTGTAACAATCGTTAATTTTGCTCCCGCAGCCGCATCACTATGACCGCCGGAACCGCCCATGATAAAGCCATTAGAGCCGGTTACTACGTTGACGTTAAACTGAGTATCCATCTCGGTTGCACCCAACACCACGCAATCCAACTGATTAACAACTGAACCAGAGTTAAACGGGCTGGCATACATGGCTGCGCCGACTTCCAGATGATTTGGATTAGTTTGCAGAGAACGCACAGCGTCTAAATCAAAGCCTTGAACATCGATCAAGCGTTCAAATAAGCCTTCTTCCAGCATGGAAACCAGATAACCCGTGATACCGCCCAGCGCGAAACTGCCGACGATAGATTGTGCTTTCATCACTTTACGCAAGTAATGAGCAACCGCCAGTGATGCACCGCCAGCACCGGTCTGGAAAGCAAAACCATTTTTAAGCAAACCGGAGGCTTCAATCGCTTGTGCCGCTAATGACGCAATACGTAACTGTACGGGGTCTTTAGTGACTTTTGTCGTACCAGAAACGATGCCTTTTGGATCGCCGATGGAAGGCAAGGTAACCACATAATCCACACGCGTTTGCGGAATAGAGATCTTCTGTAATGGATAAGCCACAAGGGTATCCGTTACTGCCACAACTTTGTCGGCATATTCTGCATCAGGGAAAGCATAACCCAGAGAACCGCAGGCAGTCGGACCTTCCGTACCATTCAGGTTACCGTATGCGTCCGCTGTTGGCGCAGCAATAAACGCCACATCAATATGCAGATCACCGCATTCGATCGCTCTGGCGCGCCCGCCGTGAGTCCGCATCATCACCGGATTCGCCAGCACACCTAACGATACCGCTTCGGCAACCGGACCCGACATATAATCCGTATCTAAATGCGTTACGGTTTGATTTTTAAAATGTTCAACCATCGGCGCATGAACAGGGAATACTGAACTGAGGGCAATACGTAATTGTTTTAACCCACGGCGCGCAGCAATATCAAGCACCTGATTAACCAGACTATCGCCATTACGGAAGTGGTGATGGAACGAGAGCGTCATACCATTGGTGATCGGCAGCTCATCAAAAATCGCTTCCAGATTGTCACGCAGCTTGCTGTCGCTTGGCAGACGGCATTTCACTTTTGGCGCACAGCGGTTTGATGTCGGCGGCGTAGCAAATGCGCCTTTAAAAGCTGAACCAAACGCAGATAAATTTACCTGATTCTTCATGCTACGTCCTCCTGCTGAAGATTAAGATAGGTCGCCAGTTTAAGTGTACGTTCGGCACGTAAAACGATAGGGGCATCGATCATCTTGCCATCGAGTGCAATAACGCCTGTGCCTTGTTTTTTGGCTTCAGCAATAGCATGAACCACGCGGCGCGCCCAGTGAATATCGGCAGCAGTTGGATTAAATGCCTGATGAATGGTGTCAATTTGGCGAGGATTGATAGACAACTTGCCTTTAAATCCAATACGTCTTGCAAAGAGGGAATCCTGCAATAAACCTTCATCATCTTGTGCATCGGTAAACGGCGTATCAAGAGAATCAATCCCCGCAGCGGCAGCCGCATTGATGATCGTCGTGCGCGCCGATAAAATTTCTTCGCCGCTGCGAGAGCGGATCGCGCCTAATGAAGCAGTATAATCTTCTGCACCGAATGCAATCGCCCATACTCGTTTATGTGCAGTCGCAATGGCATAAGCATTGATAATACTCAACGGAGTTTCCAGCAACGGAATGACTTTTATTGGCTTTTGATTTGGCTGTTCAGCCGCTTCAATTAACGCCATGACTTGCAGTAACTCTTCAGCACTATTAATTTTTGGCAGCATGAGTGCATCAGGCTGGCAAGGAACGATCGCTGCGATGTCAACCGCGCCATTACAATCCAATGGATTGATTCGCACAACGGTTTTACTTTTTCGGTAGTTAATATGACGCAATGCAGAACTGACCAAATGACGTGCCGCATCTTTTTCTTGCGGTGATACGGCATCTTCAAGATCGAGGATCACCAAATCAGCGCCCAAGACACCGCCGTTTTGCAGCATTCCCGGATTATTCCCCGGCAGGAACAAAAGTGTTCTAAGAAGATCCATTATTTATTTCCCTCCGTAATAGGGTGAATGGCGCGATCAATAGCCGTCGCTAAACGCGCTTGAATAGTGCAATCCAGCGCACCTTTATCGACAGCTTTAATCCATAAATCAGTTAATCCAGCTTTGATAGCCCCGTCAGTCAGCGTGTGCTTTATGGCATTACCATACTGCGCTTCAACAGCACTGGTTAATTCAATCTGGATACCATATCCCCGTTCCCGTTCTTCTATCGTGATGAAAATATCATTGGACTCAAGCGTGCCAGCGTGACCTTTTCTCATGGACATGTTTTTACTCCAAATAAATCTATAGTAGGGTACAGCTTATTTTTGTAACGAAATCAGTTAGTCGCCGGTAATATATCGTAAATAAAAGGGCGCGGTTAAAATTCAACCCAACGCTTTACCGGCTTGTTCAAAATTTTTATCAAACACTGCCTCTGGCAATGATTGAACCGGTTCAACATAATGCTCTGCGGTAGCCATCATAAAGTGTATGAATGTTTATAAGTATTTATTATTATTCATTTAGTCTTTCATTTTACTCATGATGATCTGTGATCTGACTTTGATTTTAATGCCTACCATTGTCATGATTTTTCCATGTTGCGTGAAGTCGCAAAAACCAGATCTACTGTTTCTGAATCCCCATCTTTTCGATCTGCCTCACATATTTACTGGTGTAATGTAAATAGTATGTTAAATGATGGTTGATTAATTATTGTGGAGGCATTATGAAAATTATACTCACATCAATTTTTATCACTTATTTACTGGCAATGAGCTTTGCAGTTGTAGTGAATGCCATAAGAGGGAATGTTGATATGATGGATTCAACAAGTGATTATCACTATTCAGCGACGAATGATTGTTTGATTCGGTAACCATCACTAATGAGTCAAATAGACATATTAATCGCCTCATTTAGTGAGTAGAATAGGAGTTGTATTCTACTCACGGAGGCAATATGTGGATCTGGCAAAGAGACGAGTGGGCTAATTTCACCTACGATCAATCACAGCTATTACCATTATTACGTGATGTGCAGTTTCTACAAGGGAAGCAAAACCCGCCTGTCGTTAGCAGCGTTATGTATCCAGTAGAATAAGGCTAAAAGATATGAGCTGCCGTAAAAAACATATACCATTCATCAAATTATCCCGTCGCCGAAGAAGAGCCTTAGTTATCTCTTTAAAAAATAAAATTCGTTGTAATGCTACTGAATTTGGGGGGCTATTTACCAGTCACCAAGTGTTAAATGAATCTAAAACGATACAATGGGTTGATTTTTATTTTGTTGGCTCTGATAAATCTATCTTATGGAATGCTTGTATTATAACGGCTAAACAAGCATTCAGAGATGAAGTTAGCCATTTAGCATATATGAAACTTGACGCTATGATGACTAAAGAAGAAAAAGAAGCCGAGTTGAAGTTAGATTTCATTCCTTTTGATTATTCAAAATCAGGAAAAATTTTAACTTATAAGCAAATTAAAAAAGAAGAAAAGCGTTATGAAAAATTTGGTGGGCTTACATATTATGAGCAATGGGAAAAATTCGAATCAGAAATAGCGCGTAATGAACCTCCAACCATTTATGAATCATTTAGGATAGACCGTAGCTATGTATATGGTATTGGATTAGAAATAGTTATTGATGTCGACTCAATTGATCAATCTGTTATTGAAGATGCAATTTCTCGCTTTCAAATAATTGGTGAAACTGATTGGAAGTCTCCAAATAAAATCCCTTTAAAGTAGTTATCAACAACTGCAAAAGAATCATTAGATGCAAGAAGCGTAGACCTAACTAAATGGGATTATTATGAGTTCTGTTTAATTTAACATAATATACATTATACGCACAAATGTTGTTACCCAGTTCGGACATGTGCTCTATGACCTGGCAATCGAGCTTATTTGCGCTAACAGCTCTGAAGCTAAAGGTCGCGTGGAACGTGCGAATCAGACACTCCAGGATCGGCTGATCAAAAAAATGCGTCTGGAAGATATTACCGGCATTGAGGCCGCAAATACCTGGCTTGCCACTTTCATCGCTGACTTTAACAGCCGGTTTTCACGACCGGCCAAGTTCCCTAAAGATTTACATCGTCCGGGACGCATACTCACTACTGCGAGATATCTCAAGAACCTCCTGAGTCAAAAATCGGGAATCTGGAAACGGCTTTATATGCGGCCAGTGTCGCACTTGGGCGAAGATTTTCAGGAGTTCGCAGGACGTTTCTGGGGATTTGTCGAAACACGTCCACATATGAGAACAAAAGCTGCTTTGGCTGATGCCTTATGGGAGTCAGGTAATTTCTACCCGGCCATGGCTCATTGCCGCGAAATGCTCAAACTCAACCCGAGCGACAACCAGGGGATTCGCCATTTATTAGCGAACTATTACCTTGAACTCGAAATGGTGGATGATCTGACCTTACTACTGGATGAGTATTCAGAAGATATGAGATAATTAACTCTTTAAAGGGCCCTGAATTTATAATGAATTATAAATTCAGACATCTCTAAATAAATATCTAAACTGGTTATTCGATAAAGGGATAAATCATGAATAATAAATTCAATCGTGCAATTGAGCATTTGATTAATTCATCCACCTCAGAAGAGGTAATCAATTCAATTCAGGCAGTGGAAGATCTTTTTAGTTTAACCTGGCTGAGTAAGCAGGAAGGACATAGACTACAAATGCTATGGGCCAGGCGTGATGTCCTGTCCACATCTGAGTTATATTCCTTAGGGAAATCTATAATTAAATTGAGTATAAACAATAAGAAATGGCTTGATGCAACTGCTAAAGAGATAAAGAAGGATGCTGATAGCTCACATGGTTTGATTACCGAAATGATAATAATTGGGTCTCTATCAACAGCGCTCGGGGTAATCACCCCCTGCCCTAAATCATTTAAAATATATGATTATACAGTAGATTTTGAAACTGGATTTAGACATAAGGTTTCTATAAAAAATTATGACATAACCAAGCATGAAAAAGAATTTAATAAAAGAAGTGAAATAATTCGATGCACGTTCAAAAACTATCTTAAAGCAAGAGGATTGTCTGGAAGATTAACAGTCCTACTAGAACATGAAACTCTAACAGATGAGCTTACAAGAGAAATATGTTTTTTTATTACATTTAAAATGAAAGATTATAATTTTTATCCATTTAGTAATGGAAGCGGAGGTATTGGATTTCATGAAATAGATGAGTTTGATAAAAAAACACTAGTTAGTCCTTCCGATACAATACTTATCATTGCAAAGCACCACTTCAATGAACAGAGGAACATCATTGATAAAATAAACGAAGCAAATGACAAACTCTTATCTGACCCAGATGACCCAAAATCATTAAAACAATTAGTAATTCGACTGGGGTCGACAGCTAATATTGAAATGATAAATGACCACTTGACCAAGTTAGGGGCTGATTGGGAGAGGTGTGGGTTTGACTTGTACTTTCTGTTCCAACCTCAGGTTGTATCTGATATTGAAAAAGATAGCACAATGATCACGACATCAATTAAGCACGGAGTTAAAGGATTTTTCCCTGCAACATCAGATATTAAAAACAAGCTTGAAAATATGAAATCTCTAAAAATGGAATTTGGCATTGGTGCAATAAGTTCTGAAAGTTCACCCATGATTCTCATGATTAATGGTACTCAAACAGATATTTCGATAAAGTCGCACTATGTATTTCAGAAAGGTGATTTATATCTTCGAGCAGAAAAAAAAGGAAGCGGTTATGAAGGCAGTTTAGCCAAGATGGCCCCAGGAATTATCACTCATTCTGTATTTGATAATATGACAATATCTCCAATTTGTTACTCACAAGATGATAGAGTATTAATCATATAAGCTAATAATATTTATCAGTCAATAAATAAAATTTATAGACAACGATTTGTGAATAGACGATTTCCAATCTTTAGCGAAGTGCCATTTCTATGTTGCACAAAGAGGTGACACTTTAAAACTGCATTGACAAATGTAGAGATAGACGGGATTTAAAGGTTTTTGGTCATGTTTCCTCACATGCTGACGCGCCTCCGGCTTGCCCAACGCGACGAAACAGGCCGGATAAATTTTGTGGTAATGCAATGGCTCATCAACCTTACTTGTCTCTTGCCACAGAAAGAATTCGGTTTCCTGACGTTGTTAGGCTTCAGGGTCGCTACAGCTGCATCAAAACAAATCGCTGGTACATTCTTCGTCTTCGACCGTCAGACGCTTAAATCGCTCAAAAGCAAAACCCGCTTTGCAGGACTGGATGGGATCGACGTTTCTCTGAGATGTTGAACCGCTGCGCGGGCTTCGGCGGTCAGACGATATCGCCACATGCAATGAATACCGCGCCACCTCCCATGCTGCAAGCAGCATCCAGTTCACGACGAACGTCGACAAAGGTAGCCAATTAATACCAAGAATGGTACAAACGTGCAGTATTACCAACACTGCACGTTTTAGGTTGTGCAAAATTCAAGCAGAAGGATCACTGGATGTCTATTACACAACAGCTTAAACAAATCGCAGACCAGCTCCCTGATTATTCCAAAAAAGACTTTAGTGAACTCGAGAAAATAGTCAACGTTGCGGATGACATTGGTAAAGCTTGGTCAGGTTCATGGTTGGGCTATCAGTCACGCGTATATTACGCGAATTTTGCTTCCCCTCCTCCCGGTGCAAATTTCAATATGCAGTTTGGACTCAGAGATATGTATACGATGGGTACAAAAGGCGACTGGAGGGAGTGCGAATTTGAAGGTGTTACAAACCTTATATATGAAGAGTCTGGTAACATTGATTTGGATATATATAAGAAGCAAGCCGATGATGCTGCTGAAATATTTGAATCAGCTAAAGGTGATGTGTTATCTACCATATACGCCAACAAATCAAAACTTCATTCAGATGATAAATTTCTCGATGATCTAATTAAAAAAATTGAAGGTATGAAAATATACCATGAATCTGATTATGTGAAAGTTCAGATGCCCAGCGGAAAATTCATGAGTTCAGATATGAATGCTATGTCTCAGGGATTTAGAACGCCGCCTCATATAGCTGTCATCGCAAAAGTGGCCGCGTTGAGAGAATCATTTAATCGATGCATGGAATTGAAAAAAGAAATAATAAAATTAGGTAGCCATATCAGTAATATAGAGGCAAGAGAGATAAGGAATGACCGAATCGGAACAAATATATTTATTGGTCATGGCCGCTCTCATTTATGGAGAGAGTTAAAGGATTTCGTTAAAGATAAGTTACGTCTTCCATATGATGAATTTAATCGAGTACCTGTTGCCGGAACAACGAACATAGCCCGGTTAGCTCAAATGCTTGATCAGTCATGCTTTGCATTCTTAATTATGACGGCAGAAGATGAGTTAAATGATGGCAGTATGCAGGCCAGAATGAATGTAATTCATGAGGTGGGGTTATTTCAAGGTCGACTTGGCTTTGAAAGAGCTATAGTTCTTTTAGAAGAAGGTTGTCAAGAATTTACAAACATTAATGGGTTAGGTCAGATAAGATTCCCCAAAGGGAATATATCTGCAATATTTGAACAAGTAAGAGAAGTACTGGAAAGAGAAGAGATTATTTAATAGTTAGAGGGATTTTAGCATGTTAACTTTAAGTACAGATGTAATACCTGAAATTTATAGAATAATTGATGTTCATGGTTTTATTGAGTATACACATAGAATTTAAATTTCAAATAAAGGACTAATTAGAAATTTCACTGAAAGAAACAGGAATGAACATCAAGAAGCCTATGAGGCTTTTGTCAGAAGTGCAGGAAACCAAGGGAATGTGATTTACGGCGTGAAGATTTCAACATCAACCGCTCAAAATGACGTTATGCGAACTATAATGACTTTTGGTAGAATCTGGCTTTTTTATGTGATTAATCGCCAGTGAAGTTTACGTTTTTGATTGCGTTGAACTTATTCAGGAAAGTCAAGAATATCAATATCCATCGACTGGTGAATGATACGTGAAATGAAAATATCATTGTCCTGCAATATATAGTAAATAGAATGTTTCTTAAATTCGAAGCGGCGCATTCCTTTGCATATCCAATCACATTCCCTGCCAATCCAGGTAGATGTAGCCAGTAACTCAAACGTTTTTTCCAGCTCATTGTGATAATGTCTAGCCTGATTTTGACCAAATTGCTGGATTGTATAACAGGCAATTTGAAAAATGTCTTCATCAGCCAGTCTGGAAAGTTTATACATTTAATTCCTTCATTGCTCTTTCAAAAATGTTATCCATACTATTTTGGCTAACTGGAGAATTCAGACCAGCCAGCACCATTTCACGGACATTCTGAATACGCTGTTCACGAGCTTCCATCAGGCGTAAAGCATCACGAACAACTTCTGATGTGTTGCCATAGCGACCGGATTGAACCATATCGCCAACGAATCCATTGAAGTGTTCACCGAGGGTAACACTGGTTACTCTAGCCATAAAATCCCCTATAATTTGTATTACTAAGTATTACAACTATAGCGCAGCCATATAATGATTGCCACTTCCTTTAATATCCTCCCTTATAACCATGTCAACCAAATAAAAGACATAAATAATATCTTTTAGCTATAAGCGCCACTTTACATAACTGTTACAATTAGCCCAGCTTATTTTCTTCTGATTAAGTCTATATCGTCTAATATATATACAAAACACAATCGTTACAAACTGAGGTCTTGAATGAATATCCCTTTAATTATCAATGTGCTAATTTTTATTGCACTGCTATTTTTGCTGGCTCAAACACGCCGGACACAATGGAGTCTGGCAAAAAAAGTTCTTGTTGGTTTGGTTATCGGCGTTATTTTTGGGCTGGGATTACAATTAGTCTACGGCGCTGGCAGTCAGATATTAAAAGACTCGATCTCTTGGTTTAATATCGTTGGTAATGGTTATGTACAACTGCTGCAAATGATTGTTATGCCATTGATTTTTGCTTCTATTCTTAGTGCTGTTGCCCGTCTGCATAACGCCTCCTCATTGGGTAAAATCAGCTTTTTAACTATTGGTACACTGCTTGTCACTACCATGATTGCTGCTTTTATCGGTATTGTGATCACCCTACTGTTTGGTTTGACGGCAGAAGGCTTGGTTCAAGGCGCACAAGAAACCGCGCGTTTAGGTGCTATTCAGTCTAACTATGTTGGCAAAGTCGCTGATTTAAGTGCACCGCAGCTTATTCTTTCCTTTATTCCTAAGAATCCGTTTGCTGATTTAACCGGAGCGAATCCGACTTCTATTATCAGCGTGGTTATTTTCGCTGCATTTCTTGGTGTTGCTTCACTGCAATTACTAAAAGATGATGAAATTAAAGGCAAACGCGTTTTAGCGGCGATCGATACCCTGCAATCTTGGGTGATGAAACTGGTTCGTTTAGTAATCAAATTAACACCATACGGCGTTCTGGCGTTAATGACGAAAGTCGTTGCCAGCTCCAATCTGCAAGATCTGCTGAAACTAGGCAGCTTTATCGTTGCTTCTTACATCGCGCTGGCGCTGATGTTTGTCGTTCATGGTATTTTACTGTCGTTCACAGGTATTAATCCGCTGCGTTTCTTCAAAAAAGTTCTACCGGTTCTGACCTTTGCGTTTACCAGCCGCTCCAGTGCGGCAAGTATTCCATTAAATGTTGAAGCACAAACGCGCCGTATCGGTGTACCGGAAACTATCGCCAGTTTTGCTGCATCATTTGGTGCCACTATCGGGCAAAACGGCTGTGCGGGGATCTATCCTGCCATGTTAGCTGTAATGGTTGCACCGACGGTGGGTATCAATCCATTAGATCCGGTATGGATCGCAACATTAGTGGCAATTGTTACCATTAGTTCTGCGGGTGTTGCTGGTGTCGGCGGCGGTGCAACATTTGCCGCGCTGATTGTTTTGCCTGCAATGGGATTACCGGTAACGCTGGTTGCGCTGTTGATTTCTGTTGAACCACTAATTGATATGGGACGTACTGCTCTGAATGTCAGCGGTTCAATGACTGCCGGTACGATCACCAGCCAAATTTTACGAGTTACGGATAAATCAATTTTTGAATCTAGCGATGATGATGAGTTATCGCATAGTTAATTCTTTCCTTTGAAAATAATGCAGCTTTTTAGCTGCATTATTCTGCTGCTAACGTTGCCCTTATTATTATGAACATTTGAATATTGTTGTTGAAGAAAATGTCATATTGTTACGATGTCACTTTTTATAATTCAATAATATCAAAAACGTTTATATTCACCTTAACCTAGTCATACCATACGTTAACAAGCCAAAAGCTAATTATTATTAATAAATTAATTGTCAGCATAATTTGGTTTGCCTTAAACATGCTGTTATACCTTTAAGACAGAATTATTTGAGGAAATACTGCAAATCATTATTTTATTAAAATTTTTTACTGATTAGTTCCGCGCTTTCAAAAATTCTCTCTGATTTCTTATTCACTACTTTTAGTGGTAGCGAATTTCTTTTGTCTACAGATTTTCACTCTAAAAATAAATTTTTATCGTTACATCAAAACAGGAGAAACAATGAAAAATTCGGCATTATGCAAACACATTTTATTCGGAGGAATAGCCTTTATAGGTGTGATCGCCCTACTCATTTATGGCATCGGCATTGATACATTACGGCAATATTCCGGTGATCTGAGCTATCTCGGTAAACAGCATGTGTTCTTGGTGAGTTGTTCGATGCTACTGGCTTTGGTTGTCGGTTTACCTGGCGGCATTATTCTTAGCCGCTCATTTGCAAAACGTTGGGCGGAATCTGCGATGCAAATTTTTAACGTTGCCAATACATTGCCGCCATTAGCCGTACTTGCTCTGGCGATGCTAGTGA
Organism: Enterobacteriaceae bacterium; assembly: GCA_031261005.1. Lineage (GTDB taxonomy): Bacteria > Pseudomonadota > Gammaproteobacteria > Enterobacterales > Enterobacteriaceae > JAISKF01. The sequence continues at coordinate 38,540 of JAISKF010000042.1, forward strand.
TCGGTATCGGTGATAATCCTGCAATCTTTGCCCTTTTCCTCGCTTCATTATTACCTATTGTGCGGAACACTTACTCAGGACTACGCGCGATTCCACCTTCATTAATTGAAGCTGCTAACAGTATCGGCATGACGCCTATGCAACGCTTAATGAAAGTGGAATTACCCAATGCTTTCCGGTAATTATGTCCGGCATTCGGATTGCTGCCGCCATCAACGTGGGGACAGTGCCGTTAACCTTTTTGATTGGTGCCAGCAGTTATGGCGAGCTGATTTTTCCGGGTATTTATCTGAATGACTTCCCGCTTTTGATCTTAGGGGCAACCGCGACGGCAATCATTGCACTGGCGTTGGATATGCTTCTTGCCAGCCTGAGTTATGTTCTAAGCCCGCAACTTATCCGCTAAAACTGCTATTAATAACATGGAATATTTATGAATAAATTCAAAAAAATAAATTCAACTAAACGACGAACGAGACGAACGATAAGTTATACGTTACTGCCTTTTCTTCTTCTCATCAGTTTTATAACTCACACTGCACCACTTGTTCTCGCTAGCAAAAATTTTACTGAACAACATATTTTATCAGCAATCACCGTTCAGTATCTTACTGCCAAAGGTATTGCCGTTATCCCTAAAACTGATCTCGCCTCAACCATTATCCGAACTGCCATGCTGAATAGACAAGTCGATATATCGTGGGAATATACCGGTACATCATTGATTGTTTTTCATCATATTACTGAGTCTTTATCTGCTGATGAGGGCTACAACCGCGTAAAAGATCTCGATGGCAAACTCGGTATTGTCTGGCTGGAACCGGCAAAAATGAATAATACCTATGCGTTTGCCATGCAGCGTAAACGCGCGGAGCAAGAGAATATTCAAACGCTTTCACAACTGATTGAACGTATTGCCTTGATACAAAAAAGCGATCCCAAACATAACTGGCAGATTGGTTTTGATGCGGAGTTTGTCAATCGCCCTGATGGACTGCAACCATTGCAGCAGGCATATGCCATGAATCTGGCGCGCCCGCAAATTCGGCAAATGGACCCAGGATTAGTCTATAACGCGATTCGTGATGGCTTTGTCGATACCGGTTTGGTTTACATCACCGATGGACGGGTAAATGGTTTTGATCTTCTGGTATTAGAAGATGATAAAGGCTTTTTCCCAAGTTACGCCGTCACGCCAACTGTGCGAAGTGACGTGCTGGAAGCAACACCAGAATTAGCTAATGCGCTAAATACCCTTTCCCGCCTGTTAAATAATGACGTTATTTCTGCGCTGAATGCCAAAGTGGACATGGAGCATCAATCTGCGGAGCAAGTCGCAACACAGTTTTTAACTGCTAATAACCTGCTTTAGGAGCTGAATATGGAAACATTTGTGTATATGTGGCAAAACGCGGGCTATATCGCCAGCCTGACCGGTCAGCATTTGATGTTAGTTTGTATTGCCGTTGGTGTCGCCATTCTGATCGGCGTGCCGCTGGGCATTTTGATTGTACGCTACAAATGGCTGGCAACACCGGTATTAAGCCTGACAACCATTGTATTAACCATTCCTTCAATTGCCTTATTTGGCTTGATGATTCCGGTATTTTCTCTTATCGGTCAAGGAATTGGTATTGTGCCTGCGGTAACCGCTGTCTTTTTATATTCGCTGTTACCAATTGTACGAAATACTCATATTGCATTGAGCAATCTATCTGGCGGATTACATGAAGCTGGTCGAGGTATCGGCATGACATTTTGGCAACGGTTATTCTGGGTTGAGATTCCGATCGCATTGCCGGTGATTTTCGGCGGAGTTCGTACCGCGGTTGTTATGAATATCGGAGTGATGGCTATCGCTGCGGTGATCGGTGCCGGTGGTTTGGGTTTGCTGTTATTACACGGCATTAGCCGCAGCGATCCTCGTTTGTTAATTACCGGTGCGATTATGATTAGTATTTTAGCGATCGGCATGGATTTCTTACTGCATCGTTTACAAAACATCATGACACCAAGAGGAATCCGCCAGTGATAAAATTAGAAGATCTTACCAAACTGTTTAAACAAAAAAATAGCCAGTCTTTTCATGCTGTTGATCACATTAATCTCACTGTTCCCGCTGGCGAAATGTGCGTGTTGTTAGGTCCTTCCGGCTGTGGAAAAACCACGACACTAAAAATGATTAATCGTCTGATTACCCCAACCAGCGGGCGTATCCTGATTAACGATGAAGATACGACTAATATGGATACCGTGTCGTTACGGCGCAAAATTGGCTATGTGATTCAACAAATTGGGTTGTTCCCTAATATGACCATCGAAGAAAACATTACCATTGTGCCGCGAATGTTGGGCTGGAATAAAAAAGCCTGCCACGAACGAGCTTGTGAGCTGATGAGTATGGTGGCTTTGGAGCCAAAGCATTTCCTGAAACGTTATCCTAGAGAATTATCCGGCGGGCAACAGCAGCGCATCGGTGTGATCCGCGCGCTGGCGGCAGATCCACCGGTATTATTAATGGACGAGCCATTCGGTGCAGTTGATCCAATCAATCGTAAAGCCATTCAGAATGAGTTTCAGGAAATGCAGCGCACGCTAAATAAAACCGTAATTCTGGTTAGTCATGATGTTGATGAAGCACTGAAATTAGGTGACAGAATTGCAGTATTCCGCAAAGGGAAAATTATCCAGTGCGCTACGCCCGATGAGCTTTTGGCGAAACCGGCAAACGAGTTCGTCGCTTCTTTTGTCGGTCAGGATAGAACCCTGAAGCGTTTGCTATTAGTACAAGCCGGTGATGTTACCGATATGCAGGAAACCCTGACAGTTCGCCGTTCTACACCAATGAAAGCGGCGTTTAATATCATGGACGATAACGATATGCGCTCGATTATTGTCGTCAATGATGATGAAAAACCATTGGGATTTATTAAACGCCGCGAAGCGCGCGAAATTGTTGGTATTTGCGGTGATTTCACGCACCCGATCACCATAACCGCGAAAGCTGAAGAGAATCTGCGTGTGGTACTGTCCAAACTGTATGAACACAATATGGTCTGGATGCCAATTGTTGATGAGGAAGGTCGCTACAGCGGGGAAATTTCTCAGGATTATATCGCCAGTTATTTAAGTTCGGGACGAACACGGCGGGAATTAGCAGTGAAGTAATCGGTTAATCAATAATAATTTGCCGCTTGTCATACTTTATTGAAATCAACGGGCGGCAGATTGCCGCCCTACGCAAAATTACATAATTATTTGAAATTTATCGTAATAATATAATTTTATCCAAAGTTCAGATTACTTATCCTTAAGTACTTTCAACGGTGAGAAGCTCTGCGCTACAGGCATCAGTTCAATACGATTGACGTTAACATGGGCTGGCTGAGTGGCGATCCAGAATACCGCTTCAGCAATATCTGTTGCAGTTAGTGGCTGGACGTTTTCATAAATACTGGCTGCTTTGGCATCATCACCTTTAAAACGGACATTAGAAAACTCAGTTGTACCGCACAAACCTGGTTCGACATCAGTAACGCGAATTGCCGTACCGGATAAATCTGCCCGTAAGTTCAAACTAAACTGTTTTACAAAGGCTTTTGTTGCGCCATAAACATTACCTCCCGGATATGGATAAGTACCGGCAACCGAACCGATATTAATCACATGCCCGCGATTCTGCGCCACCATTTGCGGCAAAATTGCATGAGTCACAGACGCCAGACCAGTAACGTTAGTATTGATCATCGTTGTCCAGTCGTTGAAATCTGCTTTATCGGCTGACTCTAATCCCAAAGCCAAACCTGCGTTATTTACCAGTAAGTCGATGGCTTTAAATGACGCAGGCAAATTTTTCAATACATCGAGCAATTTTTCACGATCACTGACATCAAGTTCAATGGGTAAAAATTTATCACCCAATTCGGACTGTAACTGCTGCAAACGATCCAAACGACGTGCAACACCAATCACATAATGCCCTTCACTCACAAATTTTCTGACGATCGCCTGACCAAATCCCGCCGATGCCCCGGTAACAAAAACAATCATACATTTCCCCTTATCTGTTTCAGTGAGAGTTTCATAATCAACAGCAATCAGCATACGAGTAACGACTGAAATAGTCATCTGCATTTATTTTTTGCGGAGTAATTTTTATCAGTTGATATTTAGTTCAGGGAAAAGAGATTATCTGAATAATTTATTCAATAATCTCAGACTTGGATAAAGCAATGATGAGAATAATAGATTGATAATTAATAATAATTTGTAGGGGCGACTGGTTGCCGCCCGAAAAATCACAATGAAATCAACGGAAAAAAATCAATATAATCATTTGCAGTCTATCAATGATAAATCAATAAACCGGCTTAAATCACGTGATTCGGGGTGATTAAGATAAGGTAATTCACCAATCATTGGTGCCGGAATATTTTGTTTTAATGCTTCAATGGTTTCAGCGTAATAAGCCATGCCCGGATTAATTCGGTTAGCGACCCAACCAGCGATTTTCAGCCCATCGTGCATAATGGCTTCGGCAGTGAGAATGGCATGATTGATACAACCGAGCTGTGTACCTACAACTAAAATCACGGGCATTTTTTCTTCAACGACCCACTCAGAAACAGGCGGGACACCATTAAAACGGAAGCGCCAGCCGCCAATGCCTTCGACGATAACATGATCGGCAAGCGCAGCAAGTTTATTGAGATTGAGTGAGAGCAGTTCGTAGTCCAGCGGGCTATCGCTGTAGGTTAATGCGATATTCTCTTCAACAACAATCGGATTAATCTCTTCATAAGGTAATTCAAACGATGATGATGCTTGCAAAATAGCGGCATCACGCTCTTTTCTCCCGTCAATACTATTAATTGCAATAGGTTTATACCCTACTGCACTTTTCCCTTGTTTAATAAATGATTGCAACAATGCACGGGAAACAATGGTTTTACCCACTTCGGTGCATGTCCCTGTTACAAATAATCGATTCGACATAAAAGGCGTCGCTCCAAAACTTTTAATTAATGTGGTCAATTTAGATTTATACCCAAGTGTTTTCAGAATGACGGGTATAAGAAATCAAATAATAGATAATCAATAAACAGTAATCTCTCACTGGAGATTAAGAGTCTAGGCTATGGATTGATTGAATAGCTTGCGTTAGCTCAATGTTTGCTGGATAAACTAAAATGATTTGTAAAAACAATACATTACAATACGTTATTAGCAGTAACTTTGGTTAGCTTACGCAATACATTTATAAAAATTAACACGTTGAGTACATTTATCCATGCAACAACTTAACTAATAACGAGCCGTTATAAAGCGCCATTTTGACTAATGCCGCACCTGGCATTGTTCCTTGATTCATAAAATGCGTTGGCACAATACGAATATTTTCGCTGTATTGCGACAGCGATTGCTGGCGAATACAGTTTTCAATCGCCGGATAAAGAATTGATGAGGCAAGATTAAGCGGCGAACCAATAATGATTTTTTCGGGGTTAAAAATATTCACCATGATTGCGGTGATATGACCAACGCTATGACCGACAGATTGAATGATTTCAATTGCCAGTTGATCGCCCTGATTCGCTGCAGTACATAAACTTTCGATGGTGGCAGGCGCGGAGTGCAGTATAGATTCAGGATATGCCGCCAATAAATCATGCGTCTTTGCCAGAATACTTGGCATACTGGCGATAGTTTCCAGACAACCGTGATTACCGCAATAACAAGGCTTACCGGCAGGATCTACCTGCGTATGCCCAATTTCAATACGGCAGCCGGAATCTGTATGCAAAACGCGTCCATCAGAGATCACCGACGCACCGACAATATCATCAATCACCAGTTGGATAACATTCTGGCTGCCAACGGCTGCGCCGTACAGCGCTTCGCTGATCGTCCAGGCGGAAACATCTTGCTGGACATAAACCGGTAATCCGGTTCTTTTACTCAGTTCTGCACCTAAAGGCACATCTTCTTCATGACAAAACGGCATTTTATGTACGATGCCATAAGTAGCATCAATAATACCCGGCAAAGTAATAGCAATAGCAGTTAGCCGTTCCAGACGATTTTGATGACGGGTAAAAAATAACTCAATTTCTGTAATAAAACGCATCAGCCAAGAGGTGGTTTTATCAGCGGGAAATTCGACTCGATCTTCAACAATAATTTGATTGCTGAGATCGCGTAACGCTAATGTGAGATAACCGTAATGAATACGGCAAGCTAAAAAATGCCAGGATTTAGTATCTAACTCAATGCCCGTTGCAGGGCGACCTCGACTGCCAAGCTCACTTACTTCGGTCTCTTTGACTAAATGAGCATCATACAATTCACGGACAATCTTCGTAATACTGGCAGGCGCAAGCTGAGAAACTTTAGACAGATCGATGCGTGAAATCGGACCATATTGATCAATTAACCGGTATACCGCGCCCATATTGGCTTGCTTTATATGGTCAATATGACCCGGTTGACCTTCTCTATTCACAACGTCGCCTCTGGATAACTCGTCATTTTAAAAGCAATATGTTAGCAGGATTTTATATAGATCATTGTAGAATGAACGTTAAATGATTAACTGATTTTCAAACAAAAATTAGCAGGATTCTCTGTTACATTTATTTGAAAATTAGTTTTAGTTAAAAAAAACTTATTTTTCAACATACTGCCATGATGAAAAATCAAGTTAGCATTTTTTAACCAGTATTAACGATGGCTAAAGATTATTATTTATCGTTTTGCATTTTGATAGTCTAATTGTCCTTAATGATGACTAAGGAATTCGCGTGGCACAGTTTAAGTCCGATAATGTAGATACTTCTGATTCCGATGAGACGCCTCCCGAAGTTGTGCCTATACAAAAATCGGTAACCACAAAACCAGAACGTATTGAATCACCGTTTATTACTCGCGGCACTTCAGATTTCATGCGCGTTACTGCGGCGCTGTTTTCTGCTGGTTTGGCAACATTTGCCCTACTGTATTGTGTACAGCCTATATTACCTATCTTGTCGCAAGACTTTGGTATCTCTCCTGCCAGCACCAGTTTGTCACTGTCGGTTTCTACCACCATGTTAGCGGTTGGATTGCTGTTTACCGGTCCTATTTCCGATGCCGTTGGGCGCAAACCTGTGATGGTTGTCGCATTAGTATTAGCAGCAACGTTAACCATCGCCAGTTCATTTACCACAAGCTGGCATGGCGTGCTGATTATGCGCGCCCTGATCGGTTTGGCATTAAGCGGCGTAGCAGCCGTTGCTATGACTTATCTAAGCGAAGAGATCGACCCGATGTTTGTCGCTTTTGCGATGGGGTTGTATATCAGCGGGAACTCCATTGGCGGTATGAGCGGACGTTTAATTACCGGCGTACTCACTGATCTGTTTTCATGGCGTATCACGATGGGTTGTATCGGCGTGATTGCACTTATCGCGGCGTTGATCTTTTGGCGAATATTGCCGCCGTCACGTCATTTCCGTGCAACGTCACTCCGTCCCAGAACATTATTGATTAATTTCCGCCTGCATTGGCACGACAAAGGATTACCGCTGCTGTTTGCTGAAGGTTTTCTGGTAATGGGATCATTTGTCACGCTGTTTAACTATATCGGTTATCGTTTGATGGCTCCGCCTTATTACATCAGTCAGGCAGTTGTCGGTATGCTTTCGCTGGTTTATCTCACCGGTACATTCAGCTCGCCAAAAGCAGGAACGATGACGTTACGTTACGGGCGCGGTCCGGTTTTTATGTTTTCTGTTGGATTAATGCTGGTTGGTTTATGTATCAGCCTGTTTTCATCTATCTGGTTAATATCTTTAGGCTTATTGATCTTTACGCCCGGCTTTTTTGCCGCCCACTCTGTCGCCAGCAGTTGGATCGGTCGCCGCACTAAACGCGCCAAAGGGCAAGCCTCTGCACTTTATCTGTTCTGCTACTATCTTGGCGCCAGTGTCGCCGGTACTGCCGGTGGTTTCTTCTGGCATAACTACGATTGGGCTGGTGTCGTTGTATTCCTTGCCACATTGCTGATTTGTGCACTGCTTATCGGACGCCGTTTATGTCGCCTGCCGGAGGCGAAATTAGTAAAATAACCAGTTTGGGTATCAGATAATTATTTATAAATATTTCAATAAAATAATGTCATTCTGTAATGTCGTACAGAATGACAACCTTTCAATGATTATTCCTACAAATTCTTATTCAAACAGAACTAAGATTGATACAAATAAGCGATAAAATTAATGCAGATTAACAAGTTTGCAGCTTGCTTAATGCGTTCATTTAAGTAGACAATCAGACTGTTATTTAAAACGAAGTGATTCAAATTGGCACTATTTCAATTTGCCATGAATGATATTAAAGGATAAATGAACGATGAAAAAATCAGTAGTTGCTGTTGGCGTACTGGCTGTACTGGGAGGTGCTTGGGTTGGCGGCGCATGGTACACAGGAAAAATGATTCAAACCCGAATTGAAGATGGTGTGATTGCTGCCCAAAGTTATCTTGACCAAAATACACCTGAATATGCAGCTAAGATAAAAATAGCGAATTATCAACGCAGTCTATTCTCATCACAAGTGACTTATACCGCTACTGCGGGTGAGCATACTATCTCGATTGGTCAAAAAATTAGTCACGGTCCTTTCCCGTTAGATCACTTTAGCCTGATGCCTAAACTGGCTTTTTCTACCGTAGAATTCGTTAAACAACCGCTGCTAAATGAATTATTTACGATGACTGGCGGAAAATCGCCGGTAACGGCTGAAACGCTGATTGGCTATAACGGTGACTCAACAATGAAGTTAGTCGTAGAGCCGATGCAAAGGCAAACTGATAACAATTTTAAATTCAGTGGATTAACGCTTGACGGTGTTGGGGAAAAGAATCAAAGCATTTCGCTGACCAGTTCACCACTTGAGTTAACGAGTGATGATGTTCAACTGATGTACGATACAGTAAAAATCGATATTACTCAGACGAAAAATAAAGAATATTCTGTTAATGGAAATCTCGGAAAACTCACCATTATTGAGAAAAATATTGATGATGAAAACCTGCAAGCTATCTTCAATGGCTTTTCATTGAAATCGCAAATCAAAGAGGGGAAATTTGGTAACACTGGTACATCGGATGTTGCGCTGCAAAATATTAGTTACACAGTAAATAATAAGCCCGTGCTCGCTTTTGATAATTTGACGATAGCCAACAACGTTCAAGAAGATGATAAATTTGTCAATCAAACTATCGACACTAATATCAGTCAAATCAGCGTTGAAGATAAGAAATTAGGTTCAGCGGCATTAAAAATAAACTTTAATCAATTTGACGGGCAGGCGTTACAGTTCCTCAACAAAAATGTTAATCAACTTACTCTGCTAATGCTTTCTGATAATAAATCAGAAAATACTGACCAGATAATGAGTAATGTGATGACATTGCTGGACGGCAATCCAACAATCAGTATCTCTCCGTTTAGCTGGAAAAATGATAAAGGCGAAAGCCAAATAGACCTTTCTGCAACCATGATGCGCCCTGCTTCACTTAATGCCAGAAGTATCAGTCAGTTGATATTCAGTGCTGTTAAGCAATTTAGCAGTGACGCCAAGTTATCTGTACCGATGATGACAGAAGTAATACGTGTACTTCCTAGTGGTTTATCCGATCAAGAAGCGCAAGATAAAGCGGCAAAAGTTGTACAAAGTTGGATTAAAATCGGTATTGATCAAGGTATTCTTAACCAGCAAGATGAGAATACTGTTACCTATCAATTTAATTATACCGATGGTACTGTTGACCTGAATGGGCAAAAACTACCGGCTGAACAATTTTTCAGAGACTTTTAATGCTGGTGATAAATTAGCCGGTTAAAAATTAATATCTGTTTCCGTCTGAAATAATTTACTTTAGGCGGAAACGTGTCAGCTAATGGTTATTTTTTTAAATTATATTTAATTACTTCAAGTTAATTAATGGATTAACCTCAATCTCCTTTCTTTTTACTAAACTATTTCTGCAAATTTATTATTTCTTTTATAAGAACTTTCTCACTTGTTAACCCTACTCGCCTGTGATAAACACCATATCCATAAAAATATCCTTACTAAAAATAGTAATTAGTTCTTATTTATAAATAAGCAATGTCATACACAGGAAGTATTTATGAACCGTTTTATAGTAGCTGATGCTAAATCATGTATCGGGTGTCGTGTTTGCGAAGTCGCTTGCGTTATGACGCACAATCATGGTGAACATCCAGAAGTACCGGAGCTTTTCCTCCCCCGAATTCAAGTCATTAAAACAGCAAAAATCAAAACCGCAGTAACCTGCCGTCATTGTGAAGATGCACCTTGTGTTCAAGTCTGCCCTACTGCGGCGTTATCACATGACGTAGATAGCATTCGCTTGTCAAAAGAAAAGTGTATCGGCTGTAAAACCTGCGTTTTAGCCTGTCCATTTGGCGCAATTAGCATGGTGGAAGAAAGCGTAACTGTTGCGGATCGCCCGACATCTCGAATCAGCGCGCATAAATGCGATCTCTGTACCAGTGATGCAAAAAGCCCTGCTTGTGTCGCCGCTTGTCCAACCGGTGCAGTAAAAGTCTTTAGCCCTGAATATTTACGCCAGCAGCAGCAACAAAAACTACTGAATTCAGCGTTGCGTGAAGATCCAACCGGCGTTGCTAATCAGCTTCAATCTGCACAAGAATCCAGCAATGTAAATAAAGTCGCCGGTAAAGTGATTGTGCCGCGTGAAGATGCCATCAAAGAAGATATTGCTCTGCGTAAAACCACCTTTGGCGAAATCTATAAGCGTTTCACACCGCTGCAAGTCGAGACGCAAGGCGATCGCTGTATCACCTGCGGCGATCACGCTTTTTGTGAATGGACTTGCCCGCTGCATAACGGCATTCCGCACTGGATTAATTTGGCGAAACAAGGACGTATTCTCGAAGCTGTTGAGCTTTCCCATCAAACCAGCAGCTTGCCGGAAATCTGCGGTCGCGTTTGCCCGCAAGATCGCTTGTGCGAAGGGAGTTGTACGCTGAAAGATTTAGGCAGCGTTACGATCGGTAATATCGAACGTTATATTACTGATACCGCGTTTGAAATGGGCTGGCGTCCTGATCTTTCTCAAGTTAAATCATTAGGTAAGAAAGTAGCGATTGTTGGCGCTGGTCCTGCTGGACTGGCTTGTGCTGATATTCTGGCTCGTAACGGAATTGATGCGGTAGTGTTTGATCGTCACCCGGAAATCGGCGGAATGCTGACTTTCGGGATTCCGGCATTTAAATTAGATAAGCAGGTTATGGTACATCGCCGTGAAGTGTTCACCGATATGGGCATTGAATTCCATCTGAATACTGAGATCGGCAAAGACATTTCGTTTGAGTCATTGGTGAATGATTATGACGCGGTTTTTGTCGGCGTGGGTACTTATCAGTCGATGCGTGCAGGCTTAGATAATGAAGATGCACCAGGTGTTTATGATGCTTTGCCATTCCTCATCGCGAACACCAAAAAAGTGATGAATTTACCGGAGTTACCGGAAGAGCCATATATCAATATGGCGGGCAAACGAGTCGTTGTTCTCGGCGGTGGTGATACGGCAATGGACTGTTTAAGAACCTCGATCCGTCATGGCGCGACTGAAGTCACTTGTGCTTATCGCCGCGATGAAGCCAATATGCCTGGCTCGAAAAAAGAAGTAAAAAATGCGCGCGAAGAAGGCGTTGAATTTATGTTCAATGTACAACCTGTCTCATTGGAGCTGGACGATGCCGGTAATGTCAGCGGTGTTAAGCTGGTCAGAACTGAAATGGGTGAACCTGATGCTGCCGGACGCCGTCGTCCAAAAGTGATTCAAGGTTCAGAATTTATCCAACCTGCTGATGCCGTGATCAAAGCCTTTGGTTTCCGCCCTCACGCCATGCCGTGGCTCGCTGATGTGAATGTTGAGCTGGATAATTACGGTGTGATTGTTGCTCCTCATCTGAAACAATATGCTTGTCAAACCAGCAATCCGAAAATCTTTGCTGGCGGTGACGTGGTTCGCGGTGCGGATTTGGTCGTTACAGCGATTGCCGATGGCCGTAAAGCAGCGAAAAGTATCGTGCGCTATTTAACGAAAGCGACTCATTGAATAACAGATTGAGTGATAAGTAAAAAACAGCCCTTATGACGATATAATCATAAGGGCTGTTTTATTTATATATTGATAATAAAGAATAAATCGTAGTGACGGCGACTAGAACCAGATAGAGATTAACGGGCAGCATGTTGCCCGCCCTACTAAAAACAACATAGTAATTTAAAATTTATCACTAAATTCTTATCTGTTCGCCAGCACTCGCTCTACCGTATCCACAACCGCTTGTGTTTGCGGATCGATTTCAATATTTACTTTATCACTCAATCGTTTAGAACCAAGAGTGGTACGTTCCAGCGTTTCAGGAATTAGATGCACACAAAAACGCCCTTTTGACACTTCGCCAATTGTCAGACTAATGCCATCAATACCGATAAAACCTTTGTACAATACATACTTCATCAGATCTTCTGGCATTTTAAACCAAATCTGGCGGTTGTTTTCCGAAGTCAGAATTTTGGCAATTTCTGCCTGACAAATAATATGCCCTGACATCAAATGACCGCCGATGTCATCACCAAACTTCGCCGCGCGTTCAATATTTACCAAGTCACCGACCTGGATCGCACTCAGATTCGTTATAGCGAGCGTTTCTTTCATCAAATCAAAACTAACTATATCACCGTCAATGTCAATCACCGTCAGGCAGCAGCCATTATTAGCCACCGAAGCGCCAAGCGCTAAACCTGTTAGTAACTCCGCGGGTAGTTTAACTTTATGAGTACGAAAGTGAGTTTTTTCATCAATGGCGATAACGGGTGCAGTACCCTGAACAATTCCAGTAAACATGCAATTAGCCTCGATAACTTACAAAATAAATAAAAATAACTGTTGTGAAGTTTGACGCAATTTGATCTAAAAACCAAATGTGATTTTCCGGTATTTTCCTGCTGAAAATTTAGTCTCGCTGAATAATTTGCTTACTTATATTTAACAGGTAAAATTAACTATCACACGATTTTATCTATCACTGTAGAGTCTCTATTTAGCACACTCTACGGGAATTTCACTGTTTTTCATTTTATTCTTAATCAAAAGGTATATTCATGCAGAAGTACATGCGTGAAGCGCGTAATTTATTGGCTTTAGCGATTCCAGTCATTGCCGCTCAGTTTTCCCAAACCGCAATGGGTGTTGTTGATACAATTATGGCGGGTGATGTCAGCGCAACGGATATGGCGGCAGTTGCAGTAGGAACATCAATCTGGCTGCCTGCGATCTTATTCGGTCAAGGTTTACTGATGGCATTAACGCCAGTTATCGCACAATTAAACGGCGCAGGACACCGGCAAAAAATTGCCCATCAAGTTAATCAATCCATTTGGATGGCAATTGTGATCTCTCTGTTTGTGATGCTGGCATTGCATAACAGCCACTATATCATTGAGCAGATGGAGAATATCGACCAGAAATTAGCCGAAGTCACCGTTGGTTATCTGCGCGCTGTTTTGTGGGGCGCGCCTGCTTATTTGCTCTTTCAGGTCTATCGCAGTCAGTGTGACGGGTTATCAAAAACCAAGCCAAGCATGGTAATTGGCTTTATCGGACTGCTGGTTAATATTCCGGTTAACTATGTCATGATTCACGGCAAACTAGGCTTTCCTGCATTGGGCGGCGTTGGCTGTGGCGTAGCAATGGCGGTGGTCTACTGGATTATGTTTATCGCTATCAAGCTGTATGTCCGCTCGGCGCGTTCCCAGAAAGATATTCTGACTTACAGCAAGTTTGAGCTGCCTTATCTGCCAACCATAAAACGCCTGTTTGACTTAGGGCTGCCGATCGCACTGGCACTGTTTTTTGAAGTCACTCTGTTTGCGGTTGTCGCGCTGCTGGTTTCACCATTAGGTGTAGTTTCAGTTGCCGGACACCAAATCGCATTAAATTTTAGTAGCTTAGTATTTGTTCTACCCTTGTCTTTAGGTGTTGCTACATCAATCCGTGTCGGTTTCAAACTTGGTCAGCAAAAAGTTGATGATGCTAAAACCGCTTCTTATACCGGTCTGGTATTAGGATTATCGTCTGCGGCGATCACCGCGCTGCTTACAGTGATGTTTCGGACTCAAATCGCATTGTTATATAACGATACGCCGGACGTTGTGATGATGGCATCACATCTGATGTTACTGGCAGCGATCTATCAATGTTCTGATTCTGTTCAAGTTATTGGCAGCGGTGTTTTGCGCGGTTATAAAGATACGCGCTCAATCTTCTTTATTACTTTTATCGCTTACTGGTTAATTGGTTTGCCGGTCGGCTATGTATTAGGGCTGACAAACACTATTGTACCAATGATGGGACCAGCCGGTTTCTGGACAGGATTTATCGCCGGTTTAACCGCCTCTGCTATTATGATGGCGGTGCGTATGCGTTGGTTACAAAAGCAGCCTGATGCCTGGATTCTAAGTCGTGTACAGCGTTAATCAGTTCTGTTTCAGAAGTTATGAGCAAAAAAGATACCGCATGTGCAGTAACTCACCAATTGATGTACTTACAGCAATAAAATCGTTTTTTCTCCTTGCCAGTAAGTCACATCATCGTTAATATTCGTGCGCGTTGTTATTCCGCTCAGGGATATAACGGTGTAAGCATCAAAGTGCGTCCGTAGCTCAGTTGGTTAGAGCACCACCTTGACATGGTGGGGGTCGGTGGTTCGAGTCCACTCGGACGCACCAAATTCTTTAAATATTTAGTTTTTCTATGCGCCCTTAGCTCAGTTGGTTAGAGCGCCACCTTGACATGGTGGAGGTCGGTGATTCGAGTTCACTAGGGCGCACCATTCCCCTTTCTGTATTACATTTATTGCGTTGCCGCGTTTTGAATGGCGGTTTTTTACATCTGATAACTGATTTTAGTTATCAATTACTTCATTATTTTCACATTTAATCATTTTCTTCTAACACGTTTCCACCTTATAATAGCCAAATTAGCTTGTTGAAAGGTTTCAGCATGACGTCAATGTTATTTTTAGTCGTGTTTAGTCGTAGAAACTGGCGCTATCCTTTATGTTTCGCAATACTGAAAGAAACCTGAATACATAAGAATTCCTTGTCTGAAGCCTTAATTACAGGCTCTATCTTTCGTCTCACTCAATAATAATTGGTAGAAGTTATCATTATGAAAAAAACTAAAATCGTATGTACCATTGGTCCAAAAACCGAGTCTGAAGAAGTTCTGGGTAATCTGCTGAGTGCAGGTATGAATGTGATGCGTTTGAACTTTTCTCATGGTGATTATGAAGAACATGGTCAGCGCATTACAAATCTGCGCGCGGTATTAGCCAAAACTGGCAGACAAGCGGCGATTCTGCTCGATACCAAAGGTCCTGAAATCCGTACCATTAAACTGGAAGACGGTAAAGATGTTGCCCTCGTTGCTGGTCAAACGTTTACGTTTACTACCGATCAAAATGTTATTGGTAACAACGAACGCGTCGCTGTCACTTACTCTGGTTTTGCCGAAGACCTGAAAATCGGCAATACCGTATTAGTTGATGATGGATTGATCGGCATGGAAGTGACCGCAGTTACCGCTACAGAAGTTATCTGTAAAGTGCTGAACAGCGGAGATCTTGGTGAAAATAAAGGCATCAACCTGCCAAATGTATCTATTCAACTTCCTGCTTTATCTGAAAAAGATAAAAAAGATCTGGTTTTTGGCTGTGAACAAAACGTTGATTTCATTGCGGCGTCATTTATCCGTAAACGTTCTGACGTGCTGGATATTCGTGAACATCTGAAAGCGCACGGCGGTGAGCACATTCAAATCATCTCTAAAATCGAAAATCAGGAAGGTCTGAACAACTTCGATGAAATTCTTGAAGCCTCTGATGGCATCATGGTTGCTCGCGGTGATCTGGGGGTTGAAATTCCGGTTGAAGAAGTGATCTTCGCACAGAAAATGATGATCTCGAAATGTAATCTGGCGCGTAAAGTTATTATTACGGCAACACAGATGCTTGACTCGATGATTAAAAATCCGCGCCCTACCCGCGCAGAAGCCGGTGATGTTGCTAATGCCATTCTGGACGGTACTGATGCCGTTATGCTGTCTGGTGAAAGTGCTAAAGGTAAATATCCCGTTGAATCAGTGACTATTATGGCAAAAATTTGTGAACGCACCGATCGCGTGATGTCTTGCCGTGTTGATACGTTAGCTTCAACAGGAAAACTACGCATTACTGAAGCGGTTTGTCGCGGCGCTGTAGAAACAGCGGAAAAACTTGATGCAACGCTGATTGTCGTAGCAACGCAAGGCGGTAAATCTGCGAAAGCTGTGCGTAAATATTTCCCTACAGCCCCGATTCTGGCTTTAACCACTAACGAAACAACTGCTCATCAATTAGTGCTAAGTAAAGGCATTACCGCACAAGTTGTACATGAAATTGCATCGACTGATGATTTCTATCGTATTGGTAAAGAAGCCGCTTTAGCGAGTGGTTTAGCTGAAAAGAATGATGTTATCGTTATGGTTTCTGGTGCTTTAGTGGCTAGCGGTACAACTAACACCGCCTCCGTGCATATTCTTTAAGCAGTCAAGAAAAATATTTCACCAGAAGTTAAAAATTTATTCTCATTCCAAAAAAGTTTGTGTAATACTTATATGGCTACATGCAAAAAAGTTAATTTAAATTGAGGATGTAAATATGAACCGTACTAAACTGGTACTGGGTGCTGTAATCTTAGGTGCTACTCTGTTAGCTGGTTGTGCAAAAGACACTTCTGCTACTGACAGCAAACTGAACCAACTGATCAGCGATGTTGCTGCTTTACGTTCTGATGTACAAGTTGCTAAAGATGAAGCAGCACGTGCTAACCAACGTTTAGACAACCTGACCCGTTCTTACAAGAAATAATATTTCTTCGTAAGGAAAATGGCGCACAATGTGCGCCATTTTTTTTGCTCTGCTTTCAAGATATTAACCTATTTCCTGCCTCTGGTTCTGATTAGCCAATATCCCTTTCCCAAATATCAAATAAAAGCTGTAGCGCAACCTGTAAGACGATTTAACGAAAAGCTACGTTATTACTAATTAAATTAAAAACACGCGTATATTAATTTCTACGCGCTTATTTGCACTACTTCTAATAAATAATTTACGCTATTTTATTAGAATAAAATAAATAAACAGCTATATGAAATATGATAAAAAAGAGATAAAGGAATAAATGAACATTATTTTCAGAAGAAAAATATTAGCAGATGTAAAAACGCGGCAGGAAATCCCCCTGCCGCGTTTTATTTTGGTGTTACTTATCGCCAGATGATTAGTGGTTTACTTGTAGCGGTAAACCTGAACGGCGTTTAATTTCAGCATTAACTTTGGCGCTGTTCGTCTCTGGATTATTGATAAACGCAGATTCGCTGCTTGAAACATAAATCGGCAGCGTTTGCGGATCATCATTTTCAGAGCGAGATAGCGGCTGATGAACTTCTACGTAGCGATTGCCGTCTGGCTCAACAGTGCTTTTGATTGGTTCATTGACGATCTGAACGCGCGTACCAACCGGCACAGTATTGAATAGTTCTTCAATATCAAATGGACGCAAGCGGATACAACCGGAACTTACACGCATACCAATACCAAAATCAGCATTTGTCCCGTGAATCAGATAAGTACCGCCAGCAGCAGCCATACGCAGCGCAAACAGCCCCATTGGATTATCAGGACCCGCCGGAGTTACTGCTGGTAAAATGATGCCTTGTGATGCGTAAATTTTACGAATATTGGCTGTTGGAATCCAAGTCGGATTCGCTCTGCGCTCGATGATTTGTGTTGTCATCACCGGTGTATCACGACCTAACTGACCGATACCAATCGGGTAAACCATCACGCTGTTTTTACCTTTTGGATAGTAGTAAAGACGCAGTTCAGAAAGATTGATAACAATACCTTCGTGCGGCGTCTCCGGCAGGATCATCTGTAAAGGAAGAATAAGTTCTGAACCTGGTTTAGGTAACAGAGGATCAACATCAGGATTGGCTTCCAGCATTGCAATCAAGCCAATTTGATAATCTGACGCGATTCTTTCCAGTGAACGCCCATCATTAGGCACGATTACTACTCGATTCTCACCGATTAAACGGCTACCTGATGGCGGCAACGGATACTCCATCGCCTGAGCAACGCTAACCTGACTAATGAATAGTATTGCCAACACAGCCTTACAAACTGCAAAAACACGGTTCATTCTTAGTTCCTAAACTTCCACTTGGTATAAGTTAAATTGTCTGACTTACCTGTTATAGCCTACGAGGATCGCCAGCGATTTACAGCATAGCTGGATATTATGTCTCAAAACAAAATATACATATAGAGATGCTACCTGCTGCCAGATAAAAAAATAATCAATTTTTTTATTCATCATGTTACAGCAATGCAATTACTGTCGTATACTCAAGATAAATCATTATGATTTATAAAGAAAAAATAAGATTTTGTGCAATATAGTTCACAATCCGCTAACATTAAAATAATTTGCAATATCCAAAATATTTTTACTGAATCAGGATAAATCAACTTTACACAGAATATATTGGGAGACCATCATGACACAAATCGTTTATAGACAAGGCAACCCTGTAACCGTTGCCGGACAGCTACCAAAAGCGGGTGAAAATGCTAAACCATTTACTCTCGTGGACAAAGATCTTGCCGACGTTACCCTCACCGCCTATGCAGGTAAACGCAAAGTGCTTAACATTTTTCCTAGCATTGATACTGGTGTTTGCGCGACATCGGTGCGTACCTTTAATAAACTGGTTGGCGATCTGGAAAACACCGTCGTGTTATGTATTTCTGCTGATTTACCATTCGCGCAAGCGCGTTTCTGCGGCGCAGAAGGCTTGGATCATGTCGTTACCCTGTCCACTTTCCGCAATCCAGAATTCAAACAAGATTATGGTGTTGGCATTCTTGACGGTGCTCGTCGCGGATTAACCACACGCGCCGTTGTGGTGATCGATACCAACGACAAAGTGATCTACAGCGAATTAGTCGAAGATATTTCTCACGAACCTAACTATGAAGCGGCGTTGGCTGTATTAAGATAACCAATTGAAATAACAATGTTTTATCGTATGGGACGATGACCTGTCGCCCCTGCGAAAAATCATATAATCATTTGAAATTTATTGTAAAAATATAATTTCTTATCCGAAGTTCAAGTTTATTAGATACAAAAAAAGAGCCTGACTCGGCTCTTTTCGTTTTTCTGCGGATCTTTATTCGTTCTCTTCCGTTGCCCGCGTAGGGTGACTTAGCCCATATTCCCGCAGCTTATTGGCAATCGCGGTATGCGATACGCCCAATCTTTTCGCCAGTTTCCGCGTACTCGGATAGCTGCCGTACAACTGCGTCAGAACAGAACACTCAAAACGTTTGCAAATCTCATCTAGCGAACCGTCCATAATGTCATTGTTTAACATCATTTCTGTTGAGATTTCCGGCAGGACAATATCTTTCGCTTGCAGCACGTTTCCCTCTAGCTGAGTAACACTGCGATACAACACATTTTTAAGCTGACGCACATTACCAGGCCAACCGTACTGCGTTAATAGCGGGATAAGATCAGACGATAATTTCGGACGCGAGACGCCAAGCTGATCGGCAAACAGCGTAATAAACTGCTCAGTTAACGGCATAATATCAGGAATTCGCTCACGCAGCGGCGGAATGGTTAATGTCAGCACATTCAGACGATAGTAGAGATCTTCTCGAAACAATCCCTGACTCACCAGATTAAACAAACTTTTTTGTGTCGCACAGATAACCCGCACATCAACATAAACTTCTTTATCTTCTCCAACGCGGCGGAAAGTCCCATCATTCAAAAAACGCAGCAGTTTTGCCTGCATCTTCGGCGACATTTCGCTGATGTTATCAAGCAGAACTGACCCACCATTTGCCTGTTCAAAAAAACCTTTTTTGCATTCTGCAACCGTTGGATAAGTTGTCCCGCCATGACCAAATAATTCACTCTCCACCACATCGTCCGGCAATGACGCACAGTTAATTGCTAAAAACGGTTGCTCCCGCCGCGCACTGCGCTGATGACAGGCTTGCGCCAACATATCTTTACCTGTACCGGTATCACCAAGAATCAATAATGGTACATCTAGCATTGCCAGCTTATTCGCTTGCTCAATCAACTGCTTCATTTTGCTGCTGACAGCCACTATCTGCCCAAACGCATTGTTATCCGTGACATTTTTATTCTGCAACTGGCGACCAATACGAGCCGCTGATTTCAGAACAATCACTCCGCCAGTCACTTCTTTGGTCTGATTATCTTCGCCGCTTTGATAAATCGGCATAATATCCATCAGATAATCCTGTCCGCGCACAATCACGCGCTCAGTATGAGAACTGAGGTTATCGCCCTCCAAGTGCCGCAAAAAGTTATAACCGCTTAATAAACTCGATGCGGTTTGCGTCAAAATTTTCTCTTCCGACAGCCCAAATAACATCAGCGCCGCATGATTTGCCAGATCGACTTTCCCCTTGAGATCAATAGAAACAACCGGCTCTGGCAGCGACTCCAATAACGCCTGTAATGCTCTCAATCGCTGCTCTGACGGCATATAAGACACCGTACGCACATCAATAACACCAGTAGTACGCCGAATATTAACCATCAACGCACTAAACACATCAAAATCAATCGAGGGGAAGTTAAGGTAAATTTTGCCGCTGACATCAATTTCAATGCCGCGCAGATCAAGATTACGTGTAACGAGCAGATCAAGTAACTCATGGGTTAAACCCAGCCGATCTTCACAAAGAACTTCAAGACGCATGGTGAATAGCCTTGTTTAACAAACGGGACAGGATAGAACAGAAAAATATGACGAATATCATACATGCTGGATAAAGGTATATGAAGTCAGGTGTCACAAAAAGTTGACAGTGCTAACAGAAACTCACAGATTATTGGTGCGGATCAGAACATTTTAATAATTAACGTCTGTTTTAGATAAGAAAAAGATAAAAACATATTGATAATAAAGAATAATTTGTAGGAGCGGCAATCTGCCGCCCGCATTAACAACACGGTGAGGTTACGAGCGACAGATTGTCGCCCGTAAACAAAGATCATTGTTAATTAAGCTATTCAGTATTATTTCTATTGATTATTTTTCCGCTCCACCTTTCGGCAACTTACTCTTTAACTGGCTCAAAAGCTGAGTACGAAAATCCCCTAAACGTGGTTTGTCATTGTCCAGCCACGGCAGCGGACGGCATAATTCCATCGCTTTAATGCCTAAACGCGCGGTGAGTAAACCCGCACCAATACCTTGCGCTGCGCGGGTTGATAAACGAGCAGTAATGTCTTGCGAGATCCAATCCATACCCACTTCACGGATCAACTCCGATGCACCGGCAAAAGCGATATTCAGCAGCACCAGTTTAAATAAGCGAATCCGGCTGAAATAACCCAGTTGGATACCATAAATATTAGCGATGCGATTAATCAAGCGCAGATTGCGCCACGCGATAAACGCCATATCAACAATAGCCAATGGACTAACTGCAATCATCAACGCCGATTCAGCGGCAGAGCTGCTAATTTCACGCCGTGCCTGTTGATCTAACACAGGCTGCACTAATTTGGCATACAACAAAACTACTTCGCGATCATTCTGCGTTTCATGCAGCGAAGCCAGCCAACGCTGCAACGCGGGGTGGTTATTATCAATACCGGCTTGTACTGCCAGCTTTTCGCAGAATTCGCGCCCTTTGCCTAATGCGTGACTGTGTAACAATTCACGAGCAACATCACGTTCTTCAGCCCGTTCCCGTAAATGGTACAACCTGCGCCATTCTGTTACGACAGAACCCACGCCAGCAATAACAATGATCGCGCCTGCGCTATAAGCACCTAACGTAATCCACTCTTGCTGCTGAATTGCCGCAGAGATGCGATAAACACCCTGAGCAATCACGCTTACACCAAACAACCCTAAACCGAACATCACCATTTTGCGCCATAAACTGCCCTTTGGTTTCAGCGCATTCATGATGATACCTTCCGCTTCGCCCTCCTCCTGTTCCTCTTCAATTTCTGGTGCGGAAGGATAAAAATTCTCAGCATCTTGCGGATTAAACTGTAGATTGCTGCGTAATACCGGTTTCTCTTCCTGTATTAACGGCTCGTCAAACGTTACGCGCCCTTTGAGCGGTTCATTCATCGCAGCTTATCTCCTAATAAAAACTCCATTACTGCATCAAGGCGAATATGCGGTAACGGCGTATCAATACTCATCGGTTTAGGGCGGAATTCATCAAAATAGAATCCTTGATGCTGCCAAAAAGAGGGTTTAGGCAAGCGAGCTGGCACTTCACCGGGATACACAGTTAACGGCTCACCATCATTAAGTCGATAGCCTTTTAATGCCGGAACGCGCGCACCTTGATGTTCAATCATGCCGCTGTCGGTCGCTTGAACCGAAGCCAGACCAACGCAATCCATACTAATGCCCTCAAATGCAGCATTTTGCCAAGCCTCTTGCACTAACTGCTGTAGCAGCGAGACTAAATTTGCATGTTGATCCGGCGTAATATGATCCGCTTTACTGGCAGCAAACATTAATTTATCGATACATGGTGCAAATAAACGCCTCAATATCGTGCGCTGACCATAATGAAAACTCTGCATTAATTGCGTTAATGCCAAACGCATATCATTGAACGCCTGCGAGCCGCTATTTAATGGTTGCAGACAATCGACCAGCACGATTTGGCGATCGAATTTCATAAAGTGATCTTTATAAAATCCCTTAACAATATGTTGGCAATAGTAGTCATAACGCGCTTTTAACATGCCCCAATTAGTACGTTTATCCGCCAGCGCCAGTTTGTTCTCATTATGGGGGTGAATATCTGTCCACGGGAAAAATTGCAGCGCGGGAGCGCCCGCTAAATCACTCGGCAGCACAAAACGTCCGGGCTGAATGAAGTGCAGCCCCTCTTTTTTGCAATGTAAAAGATAAAGGCTATATTCATGAGCAATATCCGCCAGTAAATTCTCGTCGGCTGGCGCTAAAGGATCACATTTAGCACACAGATTCAACCACGCTTTCGCCCATGTTGCGCGTTCTCCCTGCCGTATGCTGTTCATGTGATGCGACCATTGCAGGTAGCTTTGTTCCAGCATCGGTAAATCCAGCAGCCATTCACCGGGATAATCGATAATGTCCAGATACAGCGTGGAATGAGTAGTGAAATGACGCAGTAACGAATCATTAGAGCGAAAACGCAAAGCCAGCCGGATTTCGCTAACACCGCGTGTTGGCGTTGGCCAGCTTGGCGGCGTGCCGTAAAGCGATGCTAAACCCTCATCGTAATTAAAACGGGGAATGCCTAAATCTCGCTGCGGTATACGTTTTACGCCGAGCAAACGCTCTTCTCGCACTGCTGAAAACAGCGGCAAACGCGCACCGTTATTCACATTCAGCAATTGATTCACTAATGACGTGATAAATGCCGTTTTTCCGCTGCGGCTTAATCCTGTCACCGCCAATGTTAAATGGCGATCCAAGCCACGGTTTACCAGTGAATTAATCTCATTTTGCAATCGTTTCATTCGCAGCCTTAGCCGGGCGAGAGGCAACCGAGCCAAACAGTTTTCGCAACAGCGGCTCACCAAACATGACCAGTAACAAACGCACCGGACGCCATAACTTGCTTTTCAATAGAAAGGATAGCACCAACGCTGGCGCATACGACCGCCCGAACAAGAATAATAACGCACTAACGGATTGAATAAGCCCCCGCATTTTTACTGATTTCTGCATTATTGATTGCTCCTTACTATTTTTTAAACAGATAAATACGGTTTTTTAAAACAGATAAATACGGAGTTCCTGCCAAACAAAGGAACTCCGTACAAACAAAATGAAAAAAAGGATTACAAATGGCGAAAACGACTTTCTACCTGAAACGTGTCAGAAGTGAGATAACGTTCCAGATCACGTAAACGTTGTTCGCTAGCGGCTAATTCCTGCTCCACCAATTTTATGCGCTGACGCAAAGGAATTCGGCTATGCAATGACGCCTCTTCTACCGGTGCGCTTTCAAGAAAAAACACCATCGTGAAATAAACCACCACAGTAATAAAGAAGAAGCCAAAAATCAGTGCCAACACCGCCAGTACGCGCACTAACAAAACCGGAAGCCCTAAATAACGCGCGATTCCGGCACATACACCGCTAATCATGCCCTCATCAGGAATACGATACAGCTTATTATTCATGATGTTATTCATTAGCGTTGCCTCCAGTTTGGCTGTTCTTCGTCTAAAATCTCCTCCAGCACTTGGATTCGTTCTTTCATTTTTTGAACGTTATCAGTTAGTTTTGCTAACTGTTGCATCTCCTGTTGATTTAACTGACCGCTATCACTTTGCTTATTGCGGTAATGCAGCCAAAGCCAAACAGGGACAATAAACAAGATAAATAGCGTCAGTGGTATAGCCAGTAAACCTAATAGCCAACTCATTGAAATTCCTTATTATCTAAAATTAATCAGTCGCTTATTCAGTCATTCAATAAGCGACACTATCTCATGTGCGTTAATCAGCGTCTTTATTGACATTCATTTTAGCTTTTAATGCTGCCAGTTCATTATCAATTTGATCAGTAACTTTAAGTTCAGTGAACTGCTGATTCAGGCTTTTTTCTTTTCCTAAGCCAACGCTTTGTGCTTCTGCTTCCATCTGATCGATACGGCGCTCGAACTGCTCAAAACGCGCCATAGCTGCATCAATTTTACCACTGTCCAATTGACGGCGCACATCACGAGAAGAACTCGCTGCTTGATGGCGCAAAGTCAATGCTTGCTGGCGCGCACGAGTTTCTCTTAGTTTAGCTTCCAGCTCGGTAATTTCATGACGCATACGATCTAATGTTTCATTGATAACAACCAATTCCGATTGCAAAACCGCTACCAGATCTGCCACTTTCTGCTTTTCTATCAGCGCCGCACGCGCCAGATCTTCTTTCTCTTTGTGTAATGCCAGCTCAGCTTTACTTTGCCATTCAACCAGTTGTACCTCGCCCTGCTCGATACGGCGCGCTAACTGTTTTTTCTCCGCTAATGCACTGGCAGAAGTTGAACGGATCTCAACCAACGTGTCTTCCATTTCCTGAATCATCAGGCGCACCATTTTCTGCGGATCTTCCGCTTTCTCCAATAAACTGCTGATATTTGAGTTTACGATGTCCGCGAAGCGAGAAAAAATACCCATGATTACGTCCTCTTATTTTGTAGTGACTAAATTGTGATTACTGCAATAATGATATTTAACCTATATCAAGATACGTGCCAACTTTTAAAATTTTTTAAGAGATTGATCTTTAATCAGATTAATTTTTCTTGCTATTTACATCTAAAAATTGTTTGATGAAAAAAACCAATTAATGGCGAAATTAACCATGAATGACATTGATAATCTACTTGGCGAAGCCAACAGCTTTCTTGAAGTGCTGGAGCAAGTCTCACAAATCGCGCCTTTAGCCAAACCCGTATTGATCATCGGTGAACGCGGTACGGGTAAAGAGCTGATCGCCCATCGTCTGCACTATTTATCTAAACGCTGGCAAGAGCCTTTTATCTCCCTGAACTGCGCGGCACTGAGCGAGACATTGCTGGATTCTGAACTCTTTGGTCATGAAGCCGGTGCGTTTACCGGCGCGCAAAAACGGCATCTTGGGCGCTTTGAACGCGCTGATGGCGGTACACTATTTCTCGATGAACTTGCCAATGCGCCGATGCTGGTACAGGAAAAATTGCTGCGGGTAATTGAATATGGGCAGCTAGAGCGTGTCGGCGGATCACAAGCCCTTAAAGTTGATGTTCGCCTGATTTGCGCCACCAACGAAAATTTACCGGCACTGGCACAAGTGGGTAAATTCCGCGCCGACCTGCTCGATCGACTTGCTTTTGACGTGATTAATCTCCCGCCGCTGCGCGAACGTCGTCAGGACATCATGCTATTGGCAAATCACTTCGCCATTCAAATGTGCAGCGAACTCGAATTACCCTTTTTTCCTGGATTCACACCACAAGCGGTTGAAGTACTGATGAACTACCGCTGGCAAGGTAATATCCGTGAACTGAAAAACGTCGTTGAACGCTCCGTTTATCGCCACGGTGCTAATGAAACCCCGCTGGATAAAATTATTATCGATCCTTTTGTTCGCAATTCGTTACAGGATCACATTTCACCCGAACCAAACACACTCACCGCCAACCCGCCTGCACTGCCGATTGACCTGAAACAGTGGCTATCCGCCCAAGAACAGCAAATGATCACCCGCGCACTGGAGCAATGCCAATATAACCAACGCCAAGCCGCTAAATTACTGGGCTTGAGTTATCACCAGTTGCGGGGAATATTGCGAAAACAAGCGTTGAATAATTAACCAATGATTAAGGTCATTTAGTTGATATAAAATCAGCTATCCGCCGTGGTTATTTTGCAAGAAACGATCATCAATACCTATTATTTCACCTTAATATCACTTTTTTATGCTGCACTGTTTGTACATTTCTGATACAAATACAGTCAATTTTATTATGTAAATCCACAAATTAAAAAATTACATCTTAACTAAAATCTGTATCCACAAGGACTGGTATGAATACGTTATCCCCTTACCTGCTCGAAATCTGGAAGTCGCCTTTTTCCCTTGATGTACTGAACTTTCGCGGTCGTGAAGCCCTGAGTGAGCCGTTTAGCTATGTGATTGAAGTCACCAGTCCGCTGGCGGATATTCCGCCGGAGCAGGTACTCAATAAGTTTGCCACCTTTCGTATGCAGCCGAACAGTTTCACGGAAACCGGTAACGCGCAAAGCGGTAAAAACGTACACGGTATCGTCAGCCATTTTACCCGATTGTCAACATCGGCAGA
>JAISKF010000053.1 GCA_031261005.1 Enterobacteriaceae bacterium
AGACTGGTATAACCATGTACGCATCAAGCCATCGCTAAAAGGACTGAGTCCAGTGGAATACCGAACTCAGTACCAGAAAGCCTCTTAAGGGGATGTCTAACTTTTGGGGTGCAGTTCACCTGCCGCCCGCGAATCCACTTGTGTCGGAGATTTTCATTCTCTCCGCCGATCGCGAGTAATATGCGAAAAAAAGCCCGTATTTGCATACGAGCTTCTCTTTAAAATATGGCGGTGAGGGGGGGATTCGAACCCCCGATACGTTGCCGTATACACACTTTCCAGGCGTGCTCCTTCAGCCACTCGGACACCTCACCAAATTTTAGTTACGCAATGATTAATCGCTGTAACGGGGCGCTACTATAGGGAGAAGGCTTGATATGGTCAAGTATAAATTTATATTGGGAGTCTGTTTGATTAAGCTATCGGCAATATGTCATTAAGTATATTGATTGAATAAGATAGATGTCGGGTATAGAGCCGCAGTAAGCTGTGTGGCAAAATATCGCGCTCATTTGCATCTGTTTTACCGTTTCGCAATATATAGGAAGTTCATTATGTATCCGGTTGATTTACATACACATACTGTTGCCAGTACTCATGCTTATAGTACCGTTAGTGAGTATTTTACAATCGCTAAGGAGAAAGGGATTCAGTTGTTTGCTGTTACTGATCACGGTCCTGAACTGGTGGACGCGCCTCACCCTTGGCATTTTCAGAATATGGCGGTCATACCGCGCATGATTAATGGTGTTGGTTTGTTGTATGGCATTGAAGCCAATATTAAAAATCTGCAAGGTGATACCGATTGTTATGATGAAATTCTCCCGCACATGGATATTGTTATTGCGGGTTTTCATGATCCGGTCATGCCGTCACAAGGTTTGGTCGGCAATACGCAAGCACTGATTGCAACTATTGCCAGTGGTAAAGTGCAGATGATTAGCCACCCAGGTAATCCGAAATTTCCTATTGATATTGCAGCGGTGGCTTCAGCGGCAGCTAAATATAATGTGGCGCTGGAAATCAATAATTCCTCATTTATTCATTCACGTCTTGGCAGTGAGAAAAATTGTATCGCTGTGGCTAAAGCGGTGCGGGATACGGGCGGTTTGCTTGCGCTAGGTTCTGATTCACACATTGCTTATTCGTTAGGCGGTTTTGACAAGGCACTGGAAGTGATCAAACAAGTCGGATTCCCCGAAGATCGGATTTTAAACGTCACACCGCGCCGTGTACTGAATTTCCTTGAGTCACATGGCCGTCCGTCTATTGCGGAATTAGCTTCTCTGTAGTTTCTATAAATGAGGCAATAAATCAGGCGCTTTGCCGTATAATGTATTTCACTGAACGCCGGACGGGTGTGCAGCGAGATTTATAACTTCAATAGGTTAATTAAATGAATGAGTTTTCTATCGTCTGCCGAATTTTAGGCTCACTGTTTTATCGCGCACCGCAGGAGACAGTTTTAGATCCGCTGTTTGCCTTGCTGACTGATGGTAAATTGAAACAGCACTGGCCGTTAGAACAAGATGACCTACTGGAACGTATGGTACAGGGCTTGGATCGTAATGTACTGGAAGCAGACTATCAGGTAATGTTTGCCGCTGATGGCAGCGTTCCACCCTATGGCAGTGCTTATAATGGCGCAGGTGAAATGGCGACTCGTGCGTTTTTGACTCAATGCGGAATGCCATTAACGGATGCACCAGCCGATCATTTCGGTTTGTTACTGCTGGCAGCGTCCTGGATTGAAGATCACGCGCTGGAATCCGATGAAGTATTGGCACAACTCGCGCTGTTCGATGATTATTTGCTGTCGTGGTGCGGGCGTTTTCTCGGTAAAGTTGAAGCTCATGCTACCAGCGTTTTTTACCGGACTTTATCTATCGTGACACGCGAAGCGTTACAGGCAATGTACGATGAATTATCTGAAATCAATGCTGATTCCACTGACAATCACGCAGATAATGATGGTATCGATGCCGTTGATGAATAATAGAACAAAACAAGATAAAACAAAGGAATACCTGTAGTGAGTGATGAAACAGAAAAAGAATTAGTGCCTTCGGTATTCTCGCATTTAACGCTGCTGCGTTATCCGGAATTCGACACTGCCAGCAGCTTACAGGCTTGGGAAGCGGCAGATGAATATCTGATTAATACGGTTGATAAGCAAAAATTGGCTGCCGGTAAATTACTTATCCTCAATGATACTTTTGGTGCGCTGGCTTGCGCGTTGAGTGAATATCAGCCTGTTAGCTATGGTGATTCTTATGTTAGTGAACTGGCAACGCTGCGGAATTTTCAGCAAAACGGTTTATCGAGTGACGATGTCACTTTTATTGATAGCGTCTCTGCGTTATCTGTCCAGCCAACAGTTGTTTTGATTAAAGTACCGAAATCACTGGCATTGCTGGAGCATCAACTGTACGCCTTGCGTGAAGTCGTGACGGCGGAGACGCAAATTATCGCGGCGGCGAAAATACAGAATATTCATACTTCGACGTTACAATTGTTCGAGAAAATTCTCGGCACAACGCGCACGAGTTTAGCGTGGAAGAAATCTCGCTTAATCTTCTGCCAGTTTGAGCGTCCGCCAGTTGAACCAATGAATGAGCTGGTTTCATGGCAGTTAGATGTTGATGACAGCGATTATCAAATCCATAACTATCCCAATGTGTTTTCCCGTACATCACTGGATATTGGCGCGCGTTTTTTTCTGGAATATCTACCATCAGAATTAACCGGCACTATTGTTGATTTAGGTTGTGGTAACGGTGTATTAGGGCTGAAAGCGCTGGAACAAAATCCAGAAGCAGAAGTGATCTTCCGTGATGAGTCCTACATGGCAGTAGCATCAAGCCGCCTGAATGTAGAGAAGAATCGCCCGCAAGATTTACCGCGCTGTTTCTTCGAGGCGGATCATTCTCTGGCAAATATTGAACGTAACTCGTTGCAGGCGGTGTTATGTAATCCGCCGTTCCATCAACATCATTCCGTGACAGATTATATTGCGTGGCAAATGTTCAATGATGCTAAACGCTGTCTGGCGATCGGTGGTGAATTGCGGATTATTGGCAATCGCCATTTGGGTTATCACCAAAAACTGAAACGCTTATTTGGTAACTGTGAATTGCTGGCATCGAATAAGAAATTTGTGATTTTACGTTCAGTAAAAGCACCGCGAAAAAGTCGGGCATGATAATCAAGAATAATTTGTAGGAGTGGCAATTTTCCGCCCCTACGGAAAATAACATAATTTATTGAAATTTATTGTAAAAATATAATTTCTTATCCGAAGTTCAGATTATATGAATATCAATAAAAAAGGCGCAGAGGTGAAATTACCTTGCGCCTTTTGTTTATTCAAAGAACCGAATTTCTTATTTTATAAACTCAAAAACGATCTTACCTTCTTTGACTTCAATTCCTTTGGCTAGTTTCTGTGCAGTCGCTTCTAATGCGCTGTTGTTTGGATTCAACACATAAACAGGCTGATCATTGAAGTATTGCTGTAAGGCACTATTCAGCAACGGAATAAATGTTTTAACGTTTTTCACTGCACCTTGACTGGTTTGCAGATCGTAATCCACTAATTCAAGATCTTTCAGATAAATCGCACCTTTTACCGGATCGAAGTCAGGACGTGCATTAATGGTTAACTGTAAATTAGCATCTTGCTTACCCAAAATAGAGGAAACTGCGAAGACTGCGTTACCAGAAAGCGTTACTTTATTAGGTTCACCGCGACCAATTTTGGCGTTCAAATTATTCAATGATAAATCCGCATTGATTAGCCCGTTTAAGTTAAAGCTACGGTTGCCTTTTTCGGTGTAATCCGATAAATATTTGTTAATTGCCTGCTCACTTAATGAATATTGTGAGATTTGGTTGCAGCCAAAAAGTGTACCAATCAGCAGGACAGCAGCAATGCAGGAAAAAATTCTTCTATACATGAAAATAACCAACCCTTTTAGTAATAAAAAACAAGTACGACTCCATCAGCGCTAAAGTAACAATATTTACCAATAATCGCTATAAGTAATCATTTCAAGTCGATTTTTCGCGGAGAAAACTGGCGATATAGCGCCAGTGCGGTTGCGATCCCGATTACACCTAGCAATAGCCACGGAACTTGCGGCAAATTTAGCTCGTGACCAATGTCATATAACCAGCCGCCACCGGTATAACCAATTGCACCGCCTAACGCTAAACCTAACTTGCTGAATCCCATATAACTGGCTCTGGCTTGCGGGCTGGTAAGTGATGCACTTAGTGTTTCTCTGGCTGGTTCAGCAATGATCACGCCTAAATAGAATACGAAAATCAGTGCAAGAACGGTGGATAACGAACTGACAAAGCCCAGCGGGATCAGGCTGAATGTCATCAGTAGCAAACCGGCAATAACACGTTGATCGAGCCGAAAATGTTTTTCGCTCCAACGTGCAATGGGATACAGCAGCGTCAGGGAAAGAATTGCCTGAATGATATACATCCAACGAATGGTTTCCGGCGCACCAGACACTTCGTTGATCAATAGCGGCAGCATTAACAGAACTTGGATTGACAGCACATAGTAGCCCGTCATGGTAAATACATAACGGCTGAAATAACGATCACGAACGGCAATTTTTATACCGTCCATAATTGGCGCACGCACGGAAGTGGATACACGGTAAGAGGGCAGCACAAAGGCGTTCAGTGCCGCCGCGATAATAAAGAAACCTGCACCAAACCAGCAAACCCAATGGAAGTCGTAACGTAATAACCAGCTACCGAGCAACGCGCCGACAACCACACCGGCGTTATCTTGCATCATCAACAGCGAATAAAAGCGGCTGCGTTCATGAGGGCGCGTTAGTTTGATGACCAGCGCTAAACGCGGCGGATCAAATAATGTGCCGCCAAACGCGGATAGCGCGCAGGAGAGGATAAGAATCCACGGCTGATCTGCCATTGCCATTACCGCAAACCCAGCCGCACGTAATAACATTCCGGTGACGATCAGCGGTTTTGCACCAAAGCGATCGGCTAATGCGCCGCCGAAAATACCTAATCCTTGCTGCAAAAATTGACGTAAACCCAGCGCCAGACCGACCATTAACGCTGCCCAGCCGAGTTGATCAACAAAACGAATAGAAACGAGCGGGAATACTACATAAAAGCCGAGGATAACAAGTAAGTTATCTAATAATAAGAAATACTTACCTAAACTTCTAACCCGTGAAACCCTAGGCATAATTCACCGAAACAAAATAGAGAGGAAATATCTTTACTATTTTGAACTTTATTGCTGAATAACGATACCTTTTTAGTACACTGAACAAACCTTTTTATATGAGGGTGAATATTTAATTGTTTTTAATCACTATATTTAATAATGACTGTGACAAAATTTTTATAAGAGGTGTCGATGTTTGGCTATCGCTCGAATGTTCCTAAAGTCTCATTGACGACAGATCGTCTGACTGTACGCCTTGCCTGTGAGCGAGATACTTATCGTCTTGCTGATTATTACACCGAGAATAAAGATTTCCTCAAGCCCTGGGAGCCGGTGCGCGATCAAAGCTATTGCTATCCCTCTGGCTGGCAAGTGCGGTTAAACCTTATTAATGAGCTACATAAACAGGGCAGCGCTTATTATTTCTTGTTGCTCGATCACGATGAAACAGAAGTGCGCGGTGTGGCGAATTTTAGCAATGTAATTCGCGGTGATTTTTATGCCTGTATGTTGGGTTATTCTTTGGGGCAAAAATGGCAAGGGCAGGGCATGATGTATGAAGCATTGCAGCCTGCGCTGCGCTATATGTTTAATCAGCAAAAAATGCACCGTATTATGGCAAGCTATATGCCGCACAATCAGCGCAGCGGTGATCTGTTGCAGCGTCTAGGCTTTGAGCGCGAAGGTTATGCGAAAGATTATTTGAAAATTGACGGTAAGTGGCAGGATCACGTTATGACAGCGTTAATTAACTTTAACTGGAAAGCAGCGAATTGATTTTGTCTATCCTGCATCATCGGGCATGGCGGTATGAGTAAATATTAAATTAATCCGTATTTAGATTGAGATTATATTCAGTAACCGTAAACTACGACTCAGTTTGCCATCATATTAATAAGAATCGTTGAATTAACATGAATTTATTAAAATCACTTGCCGCTGTCAGCTCAATGACAATGGTTTCGCGCGTTTTGGGTTTTGCCCGTGATGCTATTGTCGCGCGTGCATTTGGTGCAGGAATGGCAACCGATGCTTTCTTTGTTGCTTTTAAATTACCGAATTTGCTGCGACGCATTTTTGCTGAAGGCGCGTTCTCACAGGCATTTGTGCCAATTCTGGCGGAATATAAGACTCAGCAAGGCGAAGAGGCAACGCGTACGTTTGTTGCTTTTGTCTCTGGTTTGTTGACGTTGGTATTAGCGCTGGTAACGTTTCTTGGTATCGTTGCTGCGCCCTGGGTGATCTGGGTAACTGCGCCTGGTTTTAGTGAAGAGCCAGAAAAATTCGCGTTAACCACTGAATTACTGCGGATCACGTTTCCTTATATCTTACTGATTTCTTTGGCATCTCTGGCGGGAGCGATCCTAAATACCTGGAATCGTTTTTCTGTTCCGGCATTTGCGCCAACATTATTAAATGTCAGCATGATCGGCTTTGCCTTGTTTGGTGCACCATACTTTAATCCGCCGGTACTGGCGCTGGCGTGGGCTGTCGTTGTCGGCGGTATTCTGCAACTGGGCTATCAATTACCGCATCTAAAGAAAATTGGTATGTTAGTTCTGCCAAGATTAAACCTGAAAGATAAAGGTGTCTGGCGAGTCATGAAACAGATGGGCCCGGCGATTCTCGGTGTTTCTGTCAGCCAGATTTCGCTGATTATTAATACGATTTTTGCTTCGTTTCTGGCATCGGGTTCGGTCTCTTGGATGTATTACGCTGATCGTTTGATGGAGCTGCCATCAGGAGTGCTTGGCGTAGCGTTAGGTACGATTTTATTACCATCATTGGCAAAAAGTTTCTCTAGCGGCAACACCGCAGAGTATTCCGGTCTGATGGATTGGGGGCTGCGGCTTTGCTTTTTGCTGGCGCTGCCCTGTTCGGTGGCATTAGGTGTGTTGTCTGAGCCATTAATTAAATCTTTATTCCAGTACGGGCAGTTTAGCGCCCATGATGCTGTGATGACGCGGCAGGCGTTAATTGCTTATTCTATTGGTTTGATGGGATTGATTCTGGTGAAAGTTTTGGCTCCGGGTTTCTATTCCCGTCAGGACATTAAAACGCCGGTTAAAATCGCCATTTTCACACTGTGCGCTACTCAATTGATGAATCTTGCGTTTATCGGTCCATTAAAACATGCGGGATTAGCATTATCTATTGGTCTTGCTGCTTGTCTTAATGCAGGACTGCTTTACTGGCAACTGCATAAACGCCAATTCTTCCAGCCAAAAGCCGGTTGGGGCGTGTTCTTATTGAAGTTGGTAATTGCGCTGTTAGTGATGACTGTCGCGCTAATCGTCATGGTTCATGTGATGCCCGCTTGGGACGAAGGCAATATGTTAATGCGTATTCTGCGCTTGTTGCTGGTGGTTGTGGTCGGCGTAGTTGCTTATTTTGGAACGCTAGTGGGATTAGGTTTTAGGATTCGTGATTTTGCGCGGCGGATTGGATAATGTTTTTACTATTTAATCAATCTCAGCTTTAGATAAAGAAATGGCGAGAATCATAGATTAATGGATTGATAATAAAAAATAATTCGTAGGGGCGGTTGTTAACCGCCCGTTGGTTGCTCCGTGGTTTGTGCGGGCGGCAGGTTGCCGCCCCTACGGAAAACAACATAATTATTTGAAAACTAAGTAATAATATAACGTTTTATCCGAAGTTCAAGTTAATCAATTACATCCGCTCTACCGTCTGAATACCTAATGTATCTAAACCAGTTTTCAGCGTTCTTGCTGTCAGCGCTGCCAGTTTTAAACGGCTTTGACGGGTGGTTTCATTATCCGCATTTAATATTGGGCAGTTTTCGTAGAAGCCAGAGAATAAACCTGCGACATCATACAGATAAGCACACATGACATGCGGTGTACCTTCACGCGCGACGCTATACAGCGTTTCTTCAAATTGCAGCAGACGCGCAGCCAGTGCTTTTTCGCGATCATCAGTGAGTTGCAGCGCGCCAGTTAGATTGTTCTCATCAATCGCTGCACGTTTAAAAATCGACGCCACGCGAGTGTAAGCATATTGCATATATGGCGCTGTATTGCCTTCCAGAGCCAGCATAATGTCCCAATCAAATATGTAATCAGTAGTTCGGTTTTTAGATAGATCGGAATATTTCACCGCACCAATACCTACCGCGTTGATCACATCTTTTAATTCGTCTGGCTGCATGTCTGGATTCTTTTCCAGAATTAACGCATTTAACTTGTTGCCTGCATTTTCAATCGCTTCATCTAACAGATTAGACAGTTTGATTGTGCCGCCAGAGCGAGTTTTAAACGGTTTGCCGTCTTTGCCTAACATCATGCCGAACATGTGATGTTCCAGCGTGACATCATCAGGGATATAACCGGCTTTACGCACGATAGTCCATGCTTGCATCAAGTGCTGATGCTGGCGGGAGTCGATATAATAAAGAATGCGTTGTGCACCCAGCGTTTCATAACGATATTTAGCACAAGCAATATCGGTTGTGGTATAGAGATAGCCACCATCATTCTTTTGAATGATTACGCCCATCGGATCGCCTTCTTTATTCTTGAATTCATTCAGATAAACAACGGTTGCGCCTTCGCTTTCAACGGCAAATCCGCGTGTTTTTAGATCGGCAACAATATCCGGCAGCATCGCGTTATAAATGCTTTCACCCATGACATCATCAACGGTCAGTGTTACGTTTAGACGCTGATAAGTCAGAATATTTTGCTGCATGGTGACATCAACCAGTTTGCGCCACATAGAACGGCAATATTCGTCGCCGCCTTGCAGTTTCACCACATATTCACGCGCGCGTTCGGCAAATACCGGATCAGAATCATAATGTTGTTTTGCGGCGCGATAAAAGGCTTCCAGATCGGATAACGTCATATTATCAGCATGTTCATTTTCCATCTTTTCCAGATAGGCGATCAACATACCAAATTGTGTACCCCAGTCGCCGACATGGTTGGCGCGGATAACGTGATGCCCTAAAAATTCCAGAGTACGGACGACAGCATCGCCGATAATAGTGGAGCGTAAGTGACCAACGTGCATCTCTTTCGCAACGTTAGGGGCAGAGTAGTCAACAACAATTGTTTGTTTTTTCGCTGGAGTGACGTTTAGCTTACTGTCTTTCAGCGCGGCTTCCGCTTGAGAAGCAAGCCATGCAGGATCAAGGAAAATATTGATAAATCCGGGACCGGCGATTTCGACTTTGTTGGCAATCGGTGAAAGATCCAGATGAGTCAATACTTGCTCTGCTAATTTTCGCGGAGGAAGTCCGAGTTGTTTCGCTACCGCCATAATGCCATTAGCCTGATAATCACCAAATTGAGCTTTAGCTGATTGACGCACATTGGCTTCGCAATCCGCAGGTGCACCAGCAGCAACCAGCGCTTGGGTAATTTTATCTGATAAAAGAGCCTGTATATTCACCGGGATACCTTATAACGACTTGATATTATTGTATAACTCTGTAAGAAACAGCAGCATGAACAGGCAATATAATGCCGTTTGAACAAATGTCAGTTTGCTACTTTCTTGATGATAAGAACAAAACCGGAGAATGATACCTGATCTTGTGTGTTTCGTCAGCTTTCGTGCGGGGATAAAAAGCCGGGATAGCTGAGATAAATGAAGTAGGCAGAATATAATTAGAGGAAATAGCAGTATAAATGATATTGAGAATTATTTATTTTTGTATTGGAGGGAAATATCCAGCTCATTATTATCAACCTCAGCATCACCTTGAGAAGAGAACATACACATAAATACATTCATAGTGATACTAAGCAGTACCATAATCAGGAAAGGAATACATAGAAACAATGTGTTCATTAAAGACAGTGCAATGCCATTGACATACACAAAGTAGTAGAAGAATTTTATCAGTGAAATTAGCGGCAACACGCACCAAAAGGCAAAAAACAGGATATTAAGACTCTTATACAGAAACATTGAATTTCGTTGGTTTTGTTCTTTTAATTCATAAAGCAGGCTAACGGGTTTGTTGCTGCATTCTCTAATTTGATGTTCTAGTTGCTTAACATTTTTGTACCAATTTTTGTGCCACTGATTGTTATTAGTGGTAATTTTATACCAAGCGCAAGAGATAGTAATTCCGATAACGCAAAGCACCATTTCAATTAAATATGTGATTAATGTTGGTGTATTAAAGAATACAATACCGAAAAAGAGAGTGATAACAGAAGCTAACGCTATAAAAAACACACAACGACGCCAATATGACTGGGCTTCTGCCTTTTTCATATTATACGCATGTTTTAGCGATATTTTTGCGAGGTGACATAAATCATCGCACACATGTGCATTCTCCGATTTATCCACTATCTCACTACTTGAGTGCATTTCCATCTATCATCCATTATAGATTCGTTTCCTGTAGTTTATATGAATAGTCATCGATTCTCAACGATCATACCGCTATCTAGTGCTTTTTTAGCCACTTATTTATACTAACTGTAAGATATAACTATATTTTTTATGGTTACACATCTTTACTTACTCTGACAGTATGGCTGTAACTTTAGCAAGAAGCAATATTATAAAAATAAAATCTATTGAATTTTTGATATTAATATATGAATAACTATATAATATGATTTTTAGGTTATTTTATAATATTTCTTGCATATTTGAGTATAAGGATTACCCAAAATAATGGGCGGATAATTAATACAATCATGATAGTGAATATTTTTGTTGGATATTGTTTATCCAGCATATTAATTTACTTGGATTAGTTTCAAACGTGTATTTTTTTGTTGAAAAATAGGAAATATTAAAAATTAACATCTATTATCAATATGTCTTGAACAAAAATCCCACGGATAAATACGTTAGGAGGTATATATGGGTTTTATTGCATGGATTGTCTTAGGCTTGATTGTTGGTATTTTGGCTAAATGGATTATGCCGGGTCATGATGGCGGCGGTTTTATTATGACCGTGGTGCTGGGTATCATTGGTGCGTTGGTCGGAGGATACATCAGTTCGCTGTTTGGTTTTGGTGAGGTGGACGGATTTAATATCCCTAGCTTAATTATTGCGATACTAGGCGCGCTGTTAGTTCTGTTTATTTACCGTAAAATCAAAGGGTAATATCTTATATAGATACGGCAAAAAATCAGCCGCGAATTTAATTATAAACTCGCGGCTGATTTTTATCTGTTTTTCAATCGATTAAACGATTAGATAGCACTAAGCATTCGCCTTAAAAGCATGTAGTCGATTCATCGCTTTAGTAACATCTTCTTTAATCAGTATATCCGTACAGCGCGCTGCTTCATCGATCGCTTCATCAATCATTTTTTGCTCACTAGCGGGCGGTTTTCCCAGCACAAAACCGGTAACTTTGTTTTTATCACCAGGATGACCAATGCCGATCCTTAAACGATAAAAATTCGGGTTATTACCAAGTTTGTTAGCAATATCTTTCAACCCATTATGCCCGCCATTGCCGCCGCCTAATTTAAGTTTGGCAATACCAGGAGGCAGATCCAGTTCATCGTGAGCGACTAAAATTTCTTCCGGTGCAATGCGGAAAAAATTTGCCATCGCCAGTACCGCTTTTCCGCTTAGATTCATAAATGTGGTAGGAACTAACAATCTGATGTCTTGACCATCAATATTTAGTCGGGCGGTATAACCAAAAAATTTAGCTTCTTCTTTTAGTGATTGGTTATAGCGTTCAGCCAGCAGATCGACAAACCAAGCGCCAGCGTTATGGCGAGTCTGGGCATATTCCGCACCGGGATTGGCTAAACCAACAATTAATTTAATACTGCTCATAAGTTAATACTACCTAAGTCAAGATCTGCGCTAAACAAGATACTTAATGAAAAACGTGCCATTTTACCTTTGATCGCCTTAATTACCAACTGTTGCAGAATCAGATGAGGGAAGTGTTTGCAAGAGCAAATAACAGTATTAATTTCAACGGAAATGTAAGTGAATTGTAAGCACATTAGTCGTTATGTGATCATTGACACATTGTATATTATCTGTACGACTATACTCTTAGTAAAAGTGTGGTTAAGTCATCACGATTGTGAACTCGAATTGTCACTTCAGCAGCACTTTAGGGAGGAGTTTATGAAACGCAGAATCCTGGTTCTGTCTGGTAACGTTCTAATGGGGTTAGGCATGATTTCTATGATTGGCGGTGTAGTTTTCACCATTCTTAGTCATGCAAAGGGCGTCACTCAGTTATCTGGTTCGCTGGCGCATCTTCCCATTGTCGCTATTTTTGTCGGTGCGTTAGTCTGGTTAGTCGGCGCGCGTATCGGGGGCAGGGATAGAATCGCTGATCGTTATTGGTGGATAAAACACTGTGATAACGATAAATATCGTCAAAAAAATCTGTAGATTATTTCTGATTAGTAAGTTTGTTATAAAAATAAAAACCCCGTAGTCCATTTATTGGATTACGGGGTTTTTGCTAAGACAAATTCTGTTAGTGCTCGAACATAGCAGAAATTGACTCTTCATTGCTGATGCGACGAATAGCTTCAGCTAACATGCCAGAAAGTGTTAACGAACGAACTTTGTTAATCGCTTTGATTTCAGCCGATAGCGGAATAGTGTCACAGACAACAACTTCATCGATAACGGAATTCTTAATGTTATCCGCAGCAACGCCAGAGAAAATTGGGTGAGTTGCATAAGCAAATACACGTTTAGCGCCACGCTCTTTTAATGCTTCAGCCGCTTTACACAGTGTACCGCCGGTATCAATCATGTCATCAACCAGCACACAATCGCGACCATTAACATCACCAATAATATGCATAACCTGAGAAACGTTGGCACGAGGGCGGCGTTTATCAATGATAGCCATATCAGTATCGTTAAGCAGTTTTGCAATAGCGCGGGCGCGGACAACACCACCGATGTCAGGCGAGACCACGATAGGGTTTTCCAGATTTTTCTGTAGCATATCTTCTAATAAGATAGGGCTGCCGAATACGTTATCAACCGGTACGTCGAAGAAACCTTGAATCTGCTCTGCGTGCAGATCAACAGTTAATACGCGGTCAACACCAACGCTGGAGAGGAAATCCGCAACCACTTTAGCGGTAATTGGAACGCGAGAAGAACGAACACGACGATCCTGACGGGCATAACCAAAGTAAGGGATTACAGCGGTAATACGGCCAGCAGAAGCACGACGCAGAGCATCAACCATAACGACTAATTCCATTAAATTGTCATTAGTTGGTGCACAGGTGGACTGGATAATAAAAATATCACCACCACGAACGTTTTCATTAATTTGAACACTCACTTCACCGTCACTAAAACGGCCTACAGCGGCGTCACCGAGAGATGTATAAAGACGATTGGCTACACGTTGTGCTAGTTCCGGCGTAGCGTTACCAGCAAAGAGCTTCATGTCAGGCACGAGAAGAACCTCAGGCTTGCATCCAGATAAGATAATCACCGTGGGCGGAGTCATATCCGACGCATTGATGATATACGAAAAGCGAGACCACAAAATGTTGTAAGCAGGGCTGACTCCAAATATAGCTTTGATTACAACATTAAAGCAGAACTCATTCTTGCCTTGAGAGTACAGATTGCAACGGCGACGTATTCACACCACGCGCCACAAAACCATGTAACCACTCAGGGGCTTGTTTCAACACGTTGAGCGCGGAAGCCTGAGATGGAAATTCAGCAAATACACAAGCACCGGTTCCGGTCAAACGTGACGGGGCATATTCTAACAGCCAAGAAATGAGCTGTTCAACCTCAGGGACTCTTTTTCTTGCGATTAGTTCACAATCATTTGAAAAAGGAGTGTTTAAAAGCGTCGATAATGAGCGTTTTGGTGTATTTCTGACAAGTTCCGGATCGGAAAAGATCAATGGCGTAGGAATATGCACGTTAGGGTGAGCGACTAAATACCATTTTTCTTCCGGTTCGGCGGCTTGCAGCTTATCGCCAACACCTTCGGCAAAAGCGGCATGACCAAAAATAAATACTGGTACATCAGCACCTAATTCACGTCCGAGCTGACAGAGTTGAGCGACCGAAATATGGCATTGCCACAGATAATTCAGAGCAACGAGAACCGTTGCTGCATTCGATGAACCGCCGCCTAAACCGCCGCCCATCGGCAAAATTTTATTGATAGAAATATCTGCACCTAAATGACAACCGCTAAACTGTTGCAGACGCTTTGCCGCACGCACAATTAAATTTTGCTCATCAGGGACGCCAGCAATTGGTGTTAGCAAACGGATTTCACCGTCCTGACGCACAGTAAAATTCAGCGTATCGCCGTAATCCAAAAACTGAAATAACGTCTGCAAGTCATGATAACCATCAGGACGCCGCCCTGTGATATATAAAAAAAGATTTAGTTTCGCAGGAGAGGGCCAGTCAATCATTGCAATATCCAATCGTCCATTTTTAATTTAATGCGCTCTTCGTCATGTACAATTTCTAAATGACTCGGCAGCGGCGGCTGGATTTTCGTATCGTAGCTACGGTATTCAACGGTCCAATCCTGACCGCCTTGTTTCAGTGAAATTTTTTGCAGCCGCGCTTCCGGCGATAGCGTGAAATTTTTGGCATCAGCCGGTAAACCTAGCATCCACAAACGCATATTGTTCAGCGGAATCATCATACCGGTCAGTTCTTGAATCATTTTTTCTGCATCATCACTGACATAGTGCTGACCTTTATCATCGGTTAACTGGGCTAAATTTGGCTGTACATTTAGCTCCATTACAGTATTACCTAAAGGATTCGTTAAAACTAAACGATAACGTTCAGGATCTTGCTGTTGCCAGAAAAAACGTGCGTAAACTTTTTGTGTAGAAGCGATGTAAGCAAAAGCACCGCGCGTTTGATAGTGTTCCAGCGCTTTAATTTGCTGCTCATGAGCTTGCCATTCAGGTGAGGAAACTACCGTACCAGAGTCATTCTGATTGAATAATGAACAGGCAGTTAACAGCACACTTGCCAACGGAATGAGCTTTAGCAGCCTTAACTGCGCGGGGATGATGTGTAATGCAGAGCGTAATAAAGTCATGGTGTTCTCGTCGAGAGCCGAACAATAGGCGGTAACGCTAATCGGCTTGTTACCAAACGTCAATCGGATTGTTTATCTGTAACAGATTATAACTAATTTATGTTAATTGACCTGAATTTTGAATAAGAAGTTATATTATTACGATTAATTTCAATTAATTATATCATTTTTGCCATTTCCTTATCTAAACCTGAGGTTAATTAATCCGTCGGAGACTATCATCAGCGCTTATCACAATAAGGTGTTACTTTTATTGATAGTCAGCATCAAGTAGAATGTCGCTCAACATAACGGTTCAACCGAAAACGTACAATAACAATAATTGTTTCATGACTTTTCTTGCACTTGGAATCAATCATAAAACCGCTCCGGTATCCCTGCGGGAAAAAGTAACTTTTTCTCCAGACAGGATTGGCGATGCGTTGCAAAGCCTGCATCAGCAATCAATGGTGCAGGGCGGCGTTGTGCTGTCTACATGTAACCGCACAGAGCTGTATCTTAGCGTGGAGCAAGATGAAGACGCGCAGCAAAAACTGGTTAACTGGCTATGTCAGTATCATCATTTATCTGTTGATGAAGTCAGACAAAGCCTTTACTGGCATCAGGATTCCGAAGCCGTCAATCACTTAATGCGTGTTGCCAGCGGGTTGGATTCATTAGTGCTGGGTGAACCGCAAATTCTTGGTCAGGTAAAAAAAGCCTTTGCCGAATCGCAAGAACATCACCAGTTAAATACCGAGTTAGAACGACTGTTTCAAAAATCTTTCTCTGTGGCTAAACGAGTCAGAACCGAAACTGAAATCGGCTCTAGCGCGGTTTCGGTCGCTTTTGCTGCTTGTACGCTTGCCCGTCAGATTTTTGAGTCAATGTCAGATGTTAATGTGTTGTTAGTCGGCGCAGGCGAAACCATTGAACTGGTCGCGCGCCATTTGCAGGAACAGCACGTTAAAAGTATGGTGATCGCCAACCGCACGCGCGAACGGGCGCAGTTACTCGCGCAGGAAGTGCAGGCGGACGTGATTACGCTGCCTGAAATTGATGAATGCTTATATAAAGCAGATGTAGTTATCAGTTCAACCGCCAGTCCGCTGCCGATTATCGGCAAAGGCATGGTAGAGCGTTCGCTGAAAGCCCGCCGCAATCAGCCAATGTTATTTGTTGATATTGCCGTACCGCGTGACATCGAACCTGAAGTCGGCAAATTATCTAACGTTTATCTGTATACCGTTGACGATCTGCATGCGATTATTGAGCACAATCTCTCGCAGCGCAAAGCCGCAGCAGTTCTGGCGGAAGATATTGTCCAGCAAGAAAGTGCCAATTTTATGGCATGGATACGCTCGCAGTCGGCAGTTTCCACGATTAAAGATTATCGATCAATGGCGGATACTATTCGTACCGAGTTAGTGGAAAAAGCGCTGGCGGCAATAGAGCAGGGCGCAGATGTGACCAGCACCATTAATGACTTGTCACATAAGCTAACTAATCGTCTAATCCATGCACCAACCAAATCACTACAGAAAGCCGCGAGCAGCGGTGATCTGGAACAATTAAATGTACTGCGCGACAGTCTTGGGCTAGAACAGTATTAGTTTTCTTTTATTTATATTCACATTTGCAGGGGTATTTAGCCGCGCATGAAACCGTCTATTATTGCCAAATTAGAAGCATTACAAGAGCGTCACGAAGAAGTACAGGTACATTTGGGTGATGCGTCAGTTATCGCCGATCAGGATCGTTTCCGAGCGCTCTCCAGAGAATATGCCCAATTGGGTGATGTGACAGCGTGTTTTCGTCAGTGGCAAAAAGTGCAGGAAGATCTCGAAACGGCTGAGCTAATGCTTGCTGATCCTGAAATGCGCGAAATGGCACAGGAAGAGATAGATGACGCCAAGCAGCAAAGCGAAGCGCTGGAACAACAGTTGCAAGTATTATTACTGCCGAAAGATCCTGATGATGAGCGCA
Source organism: Enterobacteriaceae bacterium (assembly GCA_031261005.1). Lineage (GTDB taxonomy): Bacteria > Pseudomonadota > Gammaproteobacteria > Enterobacterales > Enterobacteriaceae > JAISKF01. The sequence goes on from JAISKF010000053.1 coordinate 17,229, forward strand.
ACTGTTATCTTGAAGTGCGCGCCGGTACAGGCGGCGATGAAGCGGCGATTTTTGCCGGTGATTTATTCCGTATGTATAGCCGCTATGCGGAATCACGCCGCTGGCGTGTCGAGATCATGAGCGCCAGCGACGGCGAACATGGCGGTTACAAAGAGATTATTACTAAAGTTTCCGGTGACGGTGTTTACGGGCAATTGAAGTTTGAGTCTGGCGGTCATCGCGTACAGCGTGTACCGGAAACCGAATCGCAAGGGCGGATTCATACTTCGGCTTGTACGGTAGCGATTATGCCGGAAATCCCCGAAGCCGAACTGCCGGAAATTAATCCGGGCGATCTGCGAATTGATACATTCCGCTCTTCCGGTGCTGGTGGTCAGCACGTTAACACTACCGACTCCGCGATTCGTATCACGCATATTCCAACCGGTATTGTGGTTGAGTGCCAAGATGAACGCTCGCAACATAAGAACAAAGCTAAAGCGTTATCGGTTTTAGGTTCGCGCATTCGCGCCGCAGAAATGCAAAAACGCCATTCAGAAGAAGCCTCAACGCGTCGTAATTTATTAGGTTCAGGTGATCGTTCAGACCGTATTCGGACTTATAATTTTCCGCAAGGGCGCGTAACTGATCATCGCATCAATTTAACGGTATATCGTTTAGATGAAGTGATGGAAGGTAAACTGGATATGCTTATCCAACCTATTGTTCAGGAATATCAAGCAGATCAACTGGCTGCGCTGTCAGATCAAGATGCGTGATTTTTCATGATAATCAAGATGATATTGAGCTAATGACATTTAACCAATGGCTGATGCAAGCCATCGAAAGATTAACCGGCGGTGACAGCCCGAAACGTGATGCAGAAATTCTGTTGGGCTTTGTCACAGGAAAAACGCGCACTTTTCTGATGGCATTTAATGAAACCATGCTAACGCCAGTGCAACTAAATCATTTAGATGAATTACTGGCGCGCAGAATCAACGGTGAGCCTATCGCTTATCTGGTCGGTTCGCGTGAGTTCTGGTCGCTGCAACTCAAAGTCTCTCCTGTCACGTTAATTCCGCGTCCTGATACTGAAAAATTAGTTGAACTGGCGTTAGAACGTTTGCCGACAGTGGATTGCGATATTCTTGATTTAGGCACTGGCACCGGCGCGATTGCGCTGGCATTAGGCAGCGAGCGACCAGATTGTTCTGTTACCGGTATTGATTATCAGGAAGAGGCTATTTCACTGGCACAAGAAAACGCCGATAACCTGAATATCACCAATGTGAATTTTGTTCAGGGCGATTGGTTTGCACCGTTGCATGATGCCTATTTTGATATGATCGTCAGCAATCCGCCATATATTGATGAACAAGATCCTCATCTCAATCAAGGTGATGTGCGTTATGAGCCGGACAGCGCATTAATTGCCGCACAGGGCGGTATTGCCGATTTACAGCTTATTATTGAACAAGCGCCGGATTACCTGAAACCGGGCGGCTGGTTATTGCTGGAACATGGCTGGACGCAAGGTGAACAGGTGCGTTTACTGTTTAAACAGCGCGGATTTGAAATGATTGCCACACATCAGGATTACGGCGGCAATGAGCGCGTAACATTAGGACGTTGGTTTCACCCCATTTGATCATTCTTCTCCGCACCGCGAAGAGCAATATTTAAAGGCAGCTAATTAATGATGTATATCTGGATAAAACACCTGCATGTAATTACCGCAGTAATTAGCATCACTCTGTTTATTCTACGTTTTTACTGGAAATGGCGCAGCGCAGCGATTATGCAGCAGCGCTGGATTAAAATCGCCCCGCATTTGAATGACACTGTTTTATTTGTCACTGGTATTATATTGATTTTCATCACCCATTTTTATCCGTTCTCTATACAAGGAACATGGCTGACGGAAAAACTGATTGGCGTCATTATTTATATCGGTTTAGGTCATCTGGCAATGGGCAAACGAACTCGAAGCCAGATGGTTCGCACTACTGCATTTATGGCTGCCATACTATGTTTCTATTTAATCGTGACGTTAGCGGTTAACAAAATGCCGTTAGTGATGGGGTACGCATGAGCTGTATAACTAACCAAAGCAGCAATGAAATTGAAATAGCGGATTTTGAATTTGATCGTAATCCGCTAAGTGAAGGTATTTATTTAATCACTCGCTTGATTCGTGATGATTTTCCTGAACAGCAAGTTCGCCGTGAGCTTGATTTGCTGGTTGAAAAAGCGCGCAGCATGATTCCGGCGGATATTGATGAAGAGCTGCAATTAGAGCAGCTTTTGCATCTCTTCTATCACCAGTGGGGATTTGGTTCTGCAAACGGTATTTACAATTTATCGGACACCATGTGGTTGGATAAGGTGCTGAAAACCCATCAGGGCGCGCCGTCATCATTAGGTCTGATCTTAATATATATTGCCGAACACTTAGCGATCCCGCTTCACCCTGTGATTTTTCCAACACAACTATTGGTTAAAGCAGACTGGTTAGATGGTGATAGCTGGGTGATTAATCCGTTAAACGGCGAGACATTAACTAAACATATGCTTTCTGTCTGGTTGAAAGGGCATCTGGGCATTCATGCGAAGCTGAATCATCGTGATCTCATTGATGCGGCAAATAGCCAGATTATTTTGAAGATATTAACCGCGTTGAAAAGCGCGTTAGTACAAGAGAATAAGCCTGAATTAGCGTTAAGAGCCAGTCAGTTATCTCTAAGTCTGAACCCAAAAGATCCGTATGAAATTCGTGATCGCGGGTTGATCTATGCCCAACTGGAATGCAATCATATTGCTGTCCACGATCTTAATTACTTTATTGAGCAATGCCCGGATGATCCGGTAACAGAAGTCATAAAAATGCAGCTCAACAATATGGATCAGAGTAGTATTCACACTATTACGCTTCATTAATCCGTTATCAGCAGCGGAACAACCCTATTAAATGTATCTGACCTCAGGTTTGGATAAGAGAATAGTGAGAGTGATAGGTTAATTGATTGATAATTATTGAAATTTATCGTAATAATATAACTTCTTATCCGAAGTTCAGGTTATCTATAAAAAAGATTAAGGAATCGACAGTATGAGTCAGAAAGTGGTTAAAATTGGCGACATTGATGTAGCGAATGACCTGCCATTTGTCCTGTTTGGCGGCATGAACGTATTAGAGTCACGGGATTTAGCCATGCGTATCTGTGAACATTACGTTACCGTTACGCAGAAGCTAGGTATTCCTTATGTATTTAAAGCCTCTTTTGATAAAGCTAACCGATCATCAATTCACTCTTATCGCGGTCCCGGCTTAGAAGAGGGCATGAAGATTTTCCAAGAGCTGAAACAAACTTTCGGTGTGAAAATTATTACTGATGTTCATGAAACATGGCAGGCACAGCCAGTTGCCGATGTTGTTGATGTGATTCAACTTCCTGCATTCCTCGCCCGTCAAACCGATTTAGTCGAAGCAATGGCTCGTACTGGCGCGGTAATTAACGTGAAAAAGCCACAATTTGTCAGTCCGGGACAAATGGGAAATATCGTCGATAAATTTAAAGAGGGCGGCAACGATCAAGTTATTCTCTGCGATCGCGGCAGTAACTTTGGTTACGATAATTTAGTGGTTGATATGCTTGGTTTTAACGTAATGAAACAAGCGACAGGCGGCAGTCCGGTTATTTTTGACGTTACCCATGCGTTACAGTGTCGCGATCCGTTTGGTGCTGCTTCCGGCGGGCGTCGTGCCCAAGTTGCTGAACTGGGACGCGCAGGAATAGCCGTCGGCATCGCCGGTCTGTTTATCGAAGCCCACCCCGATCCTGACCACGCCAAATGCGACGGACCATCAGCATTACCGCTGGATAAACTAGAACCATTCTTGATACAAATGAAAGCAATCGATGATCTGGTGAAGAGTTTTTCTGAATTAGATACGAGTAAGTAATCAATTCAATTTATTGAGATAAGGTAGAAGTTAAAAATAAGGTTAAAGGAAGAGATTAGTTAACCTGAACTTTATATTATTACGATAAATTTCAAGTGATTATGAAACTTTCTTGTAGGGGCGACAACCTGTCGCCCGCCAAACCACTGTTTAACCAACGGGCGGTTAGCAACCGCCCCTACAAATGATTCTTTATTATTAATCTATCATTTTCTTATTCAAATTTGAGATTATTCAACCACCGCATCAGCCGCCGTTAATGCTTCTCCAAGCGATGAAGTAAACATTAATTTACCGGCAATCGGTTTAATACCGGCTCTTGCCAATGTTTTTAGCGGTTGATATTGCACATCACAAATAATCAGTTCAGTACCTTGCGGCAGAATGTCGATAAAGCGTTGGAAAGCACTTAATCCTCCGGCATCAAGTACAGGGACGGCGTTCCATTGCAAGATCACTACACGCTGTTCGTCGATAACCTGAGCCAGTTCATTAAAAATGCGCTCAGCAGCGGCGAAGAATAACGGACCGCTGATACGCATGGTTAATCGTTGAGCATTTGACTGTTCGACCATCGGGGTCAGGCGCGTCATTTGGGCGATACGGCGCATAAATAGCAGCGAAGCTAGCACGATACCAACAGTAATGGCGATCACCATGTCGAATAATACTGTCAGCGACATACACAAAATCATGACGATAATGTCGTCTTTTGGTGCGCGGCGCAGAATATCAATCACTTTACGGGCTTCGCTCATATTCCACGCAACCAGTAATAACAGTGATGACATCGCCGCCAGCGGCAAATACGAGAGCGCCGGAGCCAGCACCAATAGTGCCATAATCACCAGCAAGGAATGGATTACCGCAGAAACAGGCGAAGTAGCTCCTGCACGCACATTAGCGGCAGAGCGGGCAATCGCGGCTGTTGCGGTGATCCCGCCAAAGAATGGTGCGGCAAGATTACCCAATCCCTGACCAATAAGTTCGCTGTTTGAATGGTGCTTTTTACCGCCTGCCATACCATCTAATACCACCGCACACAGTAAAGATTCGATTGCGCCTAACATCGCCATTGAAAACGCGGCGGGTAATAATGTTGAGATGGTATTCCAGCTTAATTCAAATGATTTGCCGTCAGCAGCGGGCAAATCCCACGGTAAAACGAATTGCGGCAGGATCGGCGGAATGCCGTTTCCCGTGCTGCCATCAGGCATTAAATAGTGGAATTTAGAACCAATAGTTGCGACCGAACAGTCAAACCATGAGAGCAGCGCCATAACTGCTGTACCTGCCAATAACGCAGGAAGATGACCTGGAATGCGTAATCTCAAACGCGGCCACAAAATCAGAACAGCGAGCGTGACGCTGGCAATCAAGGTATCAGCGAAACTGATCGTTGGCAGGGCAGACACCAGCGCGATAACTTTAGCGATATAGTGTTCAGGAACATCAAGCGTCAGACCAAAGAAATCCTTAATCTGCATGGTAGCAATAGTAATACCGATACCGGAAGTAAAGCCAAGTGTAACGGAGATCGGAATATATTCGATCAAACGCCCGAAACGCGCTAACCCCATAATAATCAGGAAAACGCCGGACATCAGCGTAGCAATCAATAAACCAGACAACCCGAATTGTTGAGAGACCGGATACAGGATAACCACAAATGCGGCAGTCGGACCCGAAACGCTGTAACGAGAACCGCCAGTTAGTGCGATGACGATACCGGCAACCGCAGAAGTATAAAGCCCGTATTGCGGCGGTACGCCGCTGGCGATCGCCAGCGCCATTGCCAGCGGTATGGCAATAATACCGACAGTAATACCTGCAATCACATCACGAAAAAAGCGTTGCGCGGTATAGGTCTCGCGCCAACAGGCATCGATCAATGCGCTGAACGGTCTAATACCGTTAATTCCATGCGTTTTCATCTTGGAATAACTCAATTATCAAAAAATAAAAAAACGGGCTATGAGAAGCCCGTCGCAGAATTGTTTGATAATTATACGCCGTTCAAACTTGTATTGCATGAAGATAAATCAATTTATGACAGTATTGATAAACGATTTACTTGTAACACTATGATATTTATTTTCTGGCATATCTTTGTTCGAATTACTTGATATTTTCATAGAATTCTGTGATATGGATAAAATATTCATCAGATTCCATCTTGTAGTATCAACATGAAATTATACTTACGTTAAATAATTAGTTAACTTATTATTTATATAATGAAATTATTTGAAACTTCATGTTTCCTTGCAAAAGCGCGTTTTTATGTACTGAGATAGCTATGAAAAAAGAATATATTACATTAACTGCACTTTTTATTGGTCAAGGGCTTACTGGCTCGATTATTTCCTTACTAACACTTACCTCAACGTTAGCCGGAAATATGCTAACGCCCGTAAGTTATTTTGCTACCTTGCCAGTGACAACTACAGTGCTGGGTTCAGCATTGATGGTTTATTACGCTTCTCATTTAATGAAGAAATATGGCAGGCGAACCGCTTTTATTATTGGCAGTGTGATTGGTTTATTGGGGAGTATTTCAGCCGCAATAGCAATTTATTATCATCTTTTCTCTTTATTTGTCTTTTCTACTTTTATTCTTGGCGGAGCGACAGTATTTAATCAATATTATCGTTTTGCGGCAGCAGAAGTTTTCCCTACTGAAAATCAGAAAAAAATAAGTACATCATTAATTATTGGCGGCGGTATTCTCGGTGGAATTTTAGGTCCGTTTCTGGCAATTCAAGGCGCTTATTATTTTACGCAATATATTTTTCTTGGCACATTTTTTATTTCAGGTTTCGTCTTTATTATTACGCTATTCACTCAATGCTTTATTGATATTTCTGATGCTGAATCAGCAATCACTAATCCATCAGATAGCTGTGATAGCAAACTACATAACTATCACGCGATTTACACGTCAAACGATTTTATCGTCGGTACATTAAGCTGTACTTTAGCCTTTGCGTTAATGACATTACTCATGAACTCCGCGCCGCTTGCTATGTATCACGCACACTTTGATTTAGAAGAAAGTGCCGTTGTTTTGCAATGGCACTTTTTTGCCATGTATGCTCCAGCGTTAGTTTTGCCGTTTATCGTCAAAAAAGTGAGTAATACAAATATCATTTTATTCGGCGCATTCTGTTTTTTCGTCGGCTCGGTGGCGATCTTCTTGGTTGATGCACTGCTGGCTTATATGTTCTCATTAGCGGCTGTTGGTATTGGCTGGAGCTTTATGTTCAGCGGCGGAACATTTCTGATCAATAAAATTTCATTGCCAGCGGTGAAACATAAAATACAAGGGCTTAATTCAGCTATTACTTATCTTTTTAATTTACTGGCTTCATTATCGGTCGGAGTATTTATGATTAATGAAAAAGGCTGGTTTATTGTGAATATGGTTTCTGTTTTACTTATTGTTATTTTTATTGTTTATATGAGTAGAAATAAATTTAAGATTTAATATTTTCATTTGGGCGGTTGTCAGCCGCCCATTAATTTTATCGATGTTCAGATAAATTACTTCACTTCTGCCATAGTATAATTTTCCGCCGCAGTCCAGATGCGATACCGAACCTGAATATCTTTTGGTGTATACACAATGATTGGCAACTTGCTGTTGTAGTTTTCAACGTGCGTTGCAGTTGGAATAGTGACAAACTCATCATGTTTTTTCTGATCAGGGCAAGCCATCAGTGTCGAAGCAGGGGCGCTGACATTGCTTAATACGAAATAGGTATATCCCCAACCTTGCAGTTCTTTTATTTCAAGTTTGCCGCCTAATTTTTGGCGATTACAATCTACTTGTAAGGTTTTGCCCATTGAGATTTCAACTTTCATATTATTCTCATTTTCCATCGCTGGCAGAAAAATCGCATAGCGCACCTGATCTTTCGTAGTAGCAGGATAAGAGACAACATTTTTTTGTGTGGTTGTTTTTTCTACACTGGCGGCGGCAAATGCAGCAGTGCTGGATAAACATAACAGTGCAGAGATAAAAGCGAGTTTCTTGTTCATTTCACTATTTTCCTTCTTAAAATAAATCAGTCGCAGGCATTATATGATTATTCACCATTATGTCAGTCAGAGAATTAAAAACAAAGCAGGCTTTAAGTGGTAAACAGGGATGGACTTCGGGTGAGAATTATATTTTTACAATAAATTTCAAATGATTATGTTATTTTTCCGTAGGGACAACAATCCGTCGTCCCTACAAATTATTATTTAATTTAAACCCAAAACAGCAACGCTAAAATTTGCGGGGAAATAATCCTTAAAAACATCGCCAATGGATAAACTGTTGCATAGGAGAGTGCAGCCGCTCCGCTGGTTGGGTGCATTCCATTGGCGAATGCTAACGCGGGTGGATCTGTCATCGAACCTGCCAACAAACCGCAGATAATCAGGTAATTCATTTTCGCTACATAGTAAGCAACCAGTCCGACAATGAGCAGCGGAATTATTGTGATGAGTGCGCCGTAGCCCATCCAGATAATGCCGTCACCATTAAGCAGTGTATCAACAAAACTGGCACCGGATTTAAATCCTACCACCGATAAAAACAGCACAATGCCAAGTTCGCGCAGGGCGAGATTGGCGCTTGGCGGCATAAACCAGTGCATTTTGCCTAATGTGCCGATACGCCCAAGAATCAACGCGATAACTAACGGTCCGCCCGCTAAACCAAGACGCAGCGCCGCAGGGAATCCGGGAATGAAAACCGGAATCGAACCCAGTAGTACACCCAGACCGATACCAATAAATACCGGAAGCATTTGTACTTGCTGCAAGCGTTGTTGGGCATTGCCGAGAATATTGGCGACAGTATCAATATCAGCCGGTTTTCCTACCAGATTCAGAATGTCACCAAAATGCAGCGATGAACTGCGACCTGCCATCAATTCAACACCAGCGCGGTTTAAACGTGTAATCACCACATCGTAGCGATGTAAATTAAGATCGCCGATTTTTTTACCCATCATTTTTTCGCTGGTGACAACAACCCGTACCATTTTTAGATCGGTGCTATGCGTGGAAAGACGGACATCAACTTCATTGCCTATCAGTAATTTTGCCTGATTCAATAACTGGCAATCACCCACCAGATGCAGTAAATCGCCTGACTCAATAATTGTCGTAGCAGAGGGAACCATCAGCAGATTGCCGCGTTTCAGACGTGAGCAAACAATGCCGTCATTATTGATGATGGGAATATCTTGCAGCGGTATTCCCACTAAGTTCTTGTTACACACCTCAAGATTCATTGTTTGTAGATTATCGGCAGCCGCGCCGGAGTAGCGATCGAAATCTTTTGCTGCTTTATCAATATTTACCTTAAACACCAGCCGCACGATCCACATCACCAGTAAAATACCGCAAATGCCGAATGGATAAGCCATCGCATATGCCATACCCATTTGGTCAACTAATGCGCCGTTAGCGTGGAGATCCGTCAGAACTTGCTGACCCGCACCGAGTGATGGCGTGTTAGTGACCGCACCGGAGAAAATCCCCAATACAATGGGTAACGGAATATCAAACAATTTATGCAGCGCTGCTGTCACTAAGCAACCAAGCAGTACCAGCAGGCAAGCAAAACCATTAAGCAGTAATCCAGAACGACGCAGCGAGGAGAAGAAACCCGGTCCCACCTGAATTCCAATGGTATAGACGAAAAGAATCAGACCGAATTCCTGTATAAAATGCAGCATATTGCCATCGAGAATGACCTGATGAGTGTGAGTGAGATGCCCGACAATAATGCCGCCGAATAACACACCGCCAATACCTAAGCTGATTCCGCGAATCTTCCAGTTACCAATCCATAAACCAAGAACCGCTACCAGTGCCAATATGCAGACGGTCAGGGCAATATCACTCATTATTACTCCTAGCTCAGGTTATTACAGGGAAAGTATTTTTAAATGTAGTCTAAGTATTTATTTTTAATTGTCGATTAATTTCAGATATGCCAAATTTATAATAGAGAGAAATCAGTTGTTAAATGTGTGATTAGCCCGACGAAATAAAAATAGAACAGTTAGGAAAAATTGATATTTATCATGATAATGACATTTATGCGAAACGATTCAGTATTTTTACTACTTCTTGCTAAAAAAGATATTTTAGATGAAATCTTTTCAAGAAGATTTTTATAAAATAGCATTATGAAAATAAAGTGAAAAATATGTTTATTTTGTGAAGAATGTGAATAAATTTAAAATCATTAACCATATAATTAACCTGAGCTTCAGATAAATAAATGGTAAAAAATAGGTTAATAGATTGATAATAGTAATTTGTAGGAATGGCAAATCTGTGCCCGTTGATTTCATTGTGGTTTAGCGGGTGGCAGATTGCCACCTCTACGGAAAAATCATATAGTTATTTGAAAGTTATCGTAATAATATAACCGGTTATCCAGGCATCAGGTTAATTATTTAACAGGTCTAATTTTTAACTAAATAATTTAAGAAGAAAATTAATGAATGGTAAAAATAAACATAAATAACTTCCATGCCATAAATACCATATAACAACCGATCAATAAATCGAGAATGCGCCATGTAATATCGCGCGAGAAATATTTTGCAATCCAGGAAGCCAGATAGCCAATAGAGAAAAACCAGAGGAAAGACGCTGCAAGCGCACCAGAAAGATAAAATATTTTTAAGTTATTCTGAACAGTAGAAGATATTCCGCCGACAATCGCCACTGTATCAATCCAGACATTTGGGTTAAGTAAACTCACCGCTAAGGTTGATAAAATAACCGCTTGCCACGTTTCCTTTTGATTATCATCTTTAACAATTAGTTGGCTATTTCCCTGATAAGCACTTTTCAGCGAATTATAACCATACCAAAGCAGAAATATAACGCCGACAGCAGTTAAGGTAATCATCATGATCTTATTGTCATTGATCAGTTTACCTACGCCAATAACACCTAAAGTCATTAATAAAATGTCGCAAAGAAAGCAGGTAGCACTTACGGTAAAAACATATTGCTGTCTTATACCTTGCCGGATAACAAAGGTATTCTGCGCGCCAATTGCAACCAACAGTCCTGCGCTGGTTAAAAGCCCTGTAATGAAAGTTGCTAAAATCATTGAATTACCTTGAGTTTTTATTTTCAATTGCACGAATAGCGGGAAATGATCTTATAAATAAAAATAACAAATTTTCAACATAAAAGACAAGATAATAAAAAACGCTCACAATCCGTCAACACGAAATTGTGAGCGCTAATACTTATTCTTTACAGCATATAGAAATCTGAACTTTAGATAAGAAATTATATTTTTCCGATGAATTTCAAATAACTATATGATTTTTCCGTAGGGGCGGCAATCTGCCGCCCGTGAACCTCTTGCGAAATCAACGGGCGGTTAACAACCGCACCTACGAATTATTTTATTATCAATATATTAACCCTAAGGCTACATACGGTAATAATTGCACAAATCAACGAAAACCGTTATTCCCACCAAATATCATGCAATTTGCTGGTTTCGACGTTTTCCATGCCGTTTTGTGTCAGCCAGTCGGTGACTAATTTGCGGTGTTCTTCGGTGCAAGAACCGACTTTTTGCAGGCAGATGATGCCTTCCCAATCTAGATAGCCGCTGCCGCCAAAGCCTAAACCGTTTGGTTCAATTACTTCGCTGATAAAGCGGTTAACGAAAGCATCAATGGTATCGATGTCAGTGCCTTGAGCGAAATTCCAGTTAACGGTAAAACCAATTTCCTGAAATTCATCAAGATGCAATTTTTTGCGTAAGCGACGACTGCGTTGTTGAGCCATAAAGTCAATCCTCAGAATGAAAAGGGGGATATTACTCGTATGTCACTACAGCGTCCATCTTCGGTCACAGTTTTGTGAATGAATCGCAAGGTTGCGGAAAACATTCTGTGATCAATCTGGCAATACGAGAAAAATCAATTCTGGGGTACAATGCGCTCTGTTTTTACAGAAGATCACTTATGAGATATGAGACTTTTAGATAATCAAATTGAACTCCTCAGCCCTGCGCGTGATGCCGAGATTGCCCGCGAAGCGATTTTACATGGTGCAGATGCCGTTTATATCGGCGGTCCTAGCTTTGGTGCGCGGCACAATGCCGGAAATAGTCTCAAAGATATTGCCGAATTAGTGACCTTTGCTCATCGTTATTACGCCAAAGTGCTGGTTACACTCAATACCATTTTGCATGATGATGAGCTGGAACCGGCGCGGCAGTTGATTCATCAATTATATGAAGCCGGTGTTGATGCGTTGATCGTGCAGGATATGGGAATTCTGCAATTAGATATTCCGCCCATCGATCTTCATGCCAGTACGCAAATGGATATTCGCAGCGTCGAAAAAGCCAAATTTTTATCTGATGTGGGTTTCTCCCAGTTAGTGCTGGCGCGCGAGCTGGACTTGACGCAAATCCGCCAGATTAAAGACAACGTAAATGCCGCGATTGAGTTTTTTATTCATGGTGCATTGTGTGTGGCATTTTCTGGTCAATGCTATATCTCCCACGCGCAAACAGGGCGTAGTGCTAATCGCGGTGATTGCTCTCAAGCCTGCCGTTTGCCTTATACCTTAAAAGATGACAAAGGCGGCATTGTCGCTTATGACAAACATCTGTTGTCATTAAAAGATAATAACCAAACAGCGAATTTATCCGCCTTAATTGATGCCGGTGCGCGTTCATTCAAAATTGAAGGGCGCTATAAAGATATGGGTTATGTGAAAAATATCACTGCCTATTATCGCCAACAGCTTGATATGTTGTTGACGCAGCGATCGGATTTATCCCGCGCGTCTGGCGGCAGAACGGAACACTATTTTATCCCTGATCCAGAAAAAACTTTCCACCGTGGCAGCACGGACTACTTTGTTAATCAACGGCAAATAGATATTGGTGCATTTGATTCGCCAAAGTTTGTCGGATTGCCAATTGGCGAAGTGTTGAAAGTTACGCCGAATTATCTTGATGTGCAGGTGACCGCGCCGCTGAGTAATGGCGATGGCTTAAATGTGCTGATCAAGCGTGAAATTGTCGGTTTTCGTGCCAGCAAAGTCGAGAAAATGGATAAATTACGTTACCGTGTTTATCCCAATGAAATGTTGCCGGAATTCAGTAAATTAAAAGCCAATCATCCGCTAAATCGCAATTTGGATCATGTCTGGCAGCAGTCGTTGCTGAAAGCGTCCAGCGATCGCCGCATTGATGTTGCGCTGCATTTAACACAAGGTGCATCGGGATTATTGCTAACAGCGACCAGTGAAGAGAGTATTTCTGTTACGGCGTCACTTGATGGTTGCTTTGATGCAGCAAATCAGCCGGAAAAAGCGCTGAAAGGATTGAAAGAGGGATTAGCTAAATTAGGGCAAACTATCTATCGCGCAACAAAGATTACGGTGGATTTGCCGGAAGTTTGCTTCATTCCCAGCGCGCAACTGAATCAACTGCGCCGTGATGCAATTGATGCGCTGACCGTTGCGCGGCTTAATAGTTATCAACGCGCCGAGCGCTTACCGATAGTCGAACCGCCGCCGGTTTATCCCGAAACGCATCTGACATTTTTGGCGAACGTCTACAACCATAAAGCGCGCGAGTTTTATCAGCGCTTTGGTGTAGAACTGATTGATGCTGCGTATGAAGCGCATCAGGAAAAAGCTGATGTGCCCGTGATGATCACTAAGCATTGCCTGCGTTTTGCTTTCAATTTATGCCCGAAACAGGCAAGAGGTGTGCAGGGTGTAAAAAGTCGGGCAACACCGATGCAATTAGTACATAACGATGAAGTGTTAACACTGAAATTTGACTGTAAACCTTGTGAAATGCAGGTTTGGGGGAAGATTAAGCCGCATGTGCTGAAAATGGCGTTGTCTGGCAGTATGGCGGATAATGTCGTTGGTTCAATATCAGTTGAAGAGTTAAAAAAGACCATTAAGTCGTAAATGTTTTTGTATGAGCGGTACGGCTACGGCTGCTCCCAATGAATTAATAACAGGGACGTAACCTGATATTTCAGGTTAGTAATAAAAATGATTGTACAAATTAAATGGTTATCCAAATGACGCATAGATTTTCACGGGTTTTATTGCTTTGCTTCTCACTTATCATGGCTGGTGTCTGGTCGCCATCGTCGATGGCGGGCAATAAATCAAACAGCACCGCAGTAAGTAGTTCTGTTACCAATAAAGCAAGTAACACTTCTGCTAATACTTCAGATAATAGTGATGATGTTCCGCCTGCGGCGGGAGAGCCGAAAACGGTAAAAACGGCGGATCTCGATCAGCTACAGAAGCAGCTTAATGACATCAAACAACAAGTATCAACAACGTTGAAAGATCATCAGCTTAGTGTTCTAAATAATCAGGCAATTGATGTGGCAAGTCAGGCTGATAGCTATATGGCGATTCTGTTGCCTAATTTAGATCAGATAAACACGCAGCTTGATGTGGTTGGGGCAAAGCCTGTTGATGGAACGTTGCAAGAATCGCCGGAAGTAACGAAAAAACGTAACGGGCTGAAAGCAGATAAGGCAGCGACGGAAAAGCAACTGGATTATGCTCAAACCCTGAAAACTACCGCGATCAATCTTTCCAAACAGATTGTTGAATTACGCCGCAGCTCGCTGAAAACACAATTAGCGTTAGATGCAGGCAGTATTCTTAATGCACGTTTTTGGGCGCCGATATTTAATCCGCAGCAAGATGATGTCGATAAATTCCATAATTTTTGTTACCAGATTAGAGATGCCTGGCAAACAGCATGGCAGCCGGAGGCTTTTTGGGGATCATTAAGTCTTATGCTGTTGGCTGTTGCCATCTGGTTCGGCGGTCGTCGTCTGCTGGAAAAAGGTTTAGTCTGGTTTAGCATCAGTGCTTTTCCTGACGGCAGATTGCGCCGCAGTTTTCTTGCTTGTGCGACTGCGATCGTTACTGTGGTGGCGATTACCGGCGGCGCAAATCTTATCTATCTGGTGTTTGCCCGTGAGTCGGAGTTAACGCCGCTAGTTCAGAGTTTTGCCAACTCAATGCTGGCACTGACCACGTTCTCTGCACTAATTGCAGGTTTAGGGCGTTCGTTGCTGTCTATTCAGCGTCCATCATGGCGTTTGATGGCTTTACCTGATGCTATCGCGCATTCATTGCGGCGTTATCCGGCAGCAATGGCGATCATATTGATGACTTTCGGCACGATCGAGCAGATGAACAGTGTGATCGGAACCAGTGTGTCATCGACTATTTTTGGTAATGGTATTTCTTCATTACTGATGGGTTTATTGGTGTGGTCAGCGACATTACGTACCAATAAAGTGCGCCGAAACGTAAAATCCGTGGGTGGGCATATTGATTCGCGCTCAACAATTTCCGGCTTGATTCATTTAACGACTACGCTGGTTTCGCTGACGGTCTTGTTTGCTTTGTTGATCGGTTATATTCCGCTGGCGCGTTTTCTGACTTACGAGCTGGTTTGGTTTGCGATTGTTTTATCTTGCTTGTATCTGCTCACCAAATTTGTCGGCGATATGATTGAGAGTTTGTTCTCTGAACATAGTGCCAGCGGGCGATGGATAAAGCAGGCGTTTAATCTTGATAGCCGTTATTTAGAACAAGCGACGATCCTGTTTTCCGCTGCGAGTTATGTGTTACTGATTTTATTCGCACTTATCGCATTGCTTAACGGTACTTATGGCTCAACAACACCGATGACAATTCTCGATAAAGTCATCGAAATCATGGGCAGCGATAGCTTTGGTAAGATCAATATCGTTCCTGCTGATGTATTTAATGCCATTATTTGCATGATCGGCGGCTTGTATCTGCTGCGTTCTGCACGCCGTTGGTTAAGTAATAAGTTCCTGCCAAAAACGGCAATGGATACCGGTATGCGTATGTCCATCGTGACATTGTTCAGCAATATCGGCTATGTGCTGTTGATCCTGATTACTTTGTCTGTCTTAGGGATTGAGTGGAACAAACTGGCGTGGATCGTCAGCGCCTTGTCAGTTGGTATCGGTTTCGGCTTACAAGAGATTGTGAAGAATTTTATCTCTGGTTTGATTCTGTTAACGGAACGTCCGGTAAAAGTGGGCGATCTGATCAGCATTAGCGGCGTTGAGGGGGACATTCGCCGTATTAACGTGCGTGCAACAGAAATTCAACTAACGGATAAATCAACGGTGATTGTGCCGAACTCACAACTGATTTCGCAAAATGTTCGTAATGTGACGATGGGACACGCACAAGGCGTGGTGACGATTCCGCTGACATTTCCGCTGGATATTGATCCAGAACAGGTAAGAGGAATTTTACTGCAAGCCTATGCCGAACATGCTTCAATCCTTGACACACCAGCGCCATCAGTGACGTTCAGCCAGTTAGCGCCGGACGGCATTACTTTGAGTGTAACCGGCTACGTCACCAGCCCGCGCATTATTAAAGTGACGAAAAGCGATCTATTGTTTGATATTCTCAAACGCCTGCGGGCTGCAAATGTAAAACTTTCCAGCCCGCAAAGTCTAGTGGTACAAAATATTCCACCAGATATTGCAGTGGCGTATTCAGATAATAGTCAAAAAGAGAGTGAGTAAATTAGAGTAATTGACTGATAATAAAGAGTAACCTGTACGGGCGGCAATCTGCCGCTCGTATTAACAACGCGGTAGGTTCACGGACGACAGATCATTGCCCCTACAAAAAATCCTGTTATTTCATTTTATTATGCGTACAACGGCTGTACAGGGAATGGTAAAGATCGTGCAGATCTAACGTACTATTTTTTATGATTACTCCAGCCAACCCAGATGTGTCGCCAGTATTGCTACACCGATACCAATCAGAACTAATCCGCCGATAATTTCTGCGCGTTTTCCTAAAATAGGACCAATAAAACGCCCTAGCATCATGCCGATGGTTGCCATAATCATGGTGGTGAGACCGATCGCCATTGCGGTATGGAGAATATCAACCTGCAATAAAGCTAAACCAACACCGACTGCCATTGCATCTAAACTGGTAGCGATGGCAGTAATCGCGAGAATCCAAAACGAGTGGCGGCAGATTTGCGGTTTTTCTTCTTCGGGTTGCTTGCAACCTTCAATAATCATGCGGCAGCCGAGAATAAACAGCAGGGTGAAAGCTACCCAGTGATCCCATTCGGTGATGTATCGACCAGCGATAAGACCTAAACTCCAGCCAATAAGCGGTGTAATTGCTTCAATACAGCCGAAAATTAATCCGGTACGGACAGCTTCACGAAAGCAGGGTTTATGGAGGACCGCTCCTTTACCGACTGAAGCGGCGAAAGCGTCCATTGACATGCCAAAAGCGATAATAAACGTTGCAGACAGGCTCATTGTAAAGACTCCGGTCGGGTGACATATACATGCCAGACACCTCCCAACCTTCCTGTGCCCGACATGTCTATGGTCTCGCCTACCTGACGGTTGCCTGCACCACGCTGAATCTTAGGAAATTCAAGCGAGTATGTTGATACAGGCGCTTTTGCTATATGACAACAAATTTCAACAACAAAATGTTGAGATAGCAAAAACCGGCTACTCCCCAATGACAAACGGGATCTTAACACTCAATCCGCGTATCGCAATAGAAAAATTGCTTATTAATCAATTAGTAATATCAAATGATTCTTATTATCATTTAATGTTTCGATTGCGATTGAGGCTGCCCGGCATTTGGCTTAATGCGTAACAAACAGAGAACAGCCACTAAGCACATTACGGCTGCAATATAGAATACTGCGTGATAACTCCATATTTCGGCAACGGTACCGGCGAGAGAACCGGCAAAAATCCAGCCAACACGCACAGTATTCGTGAACAATGTCGTCGCTGCGCCAGCCTGACCGGGCATTAAATCTTGAAAATAGAGCATTCCAATACCCGCCAGAATACCGATGAAGATGGCATTCAGCATTTGCAGTATCAGCAATATCCACGGTGAAGTGAAAAAGAACAAGCCGATATAAAACAGTAAACCGGCAATAATGGCGTTTTGCATTAACCAGCGTTTACCGAATTTTTGTGCATAATAACCGGCGATAATCATCACCGGAATTTCTAATCCTGCTGCTGTTCCCATCATCATACCTGCCAGTTTTTCAGGTAATAACAATTCTTGCACCAGATAAAGCGGCATATTGATCAGGTACATGCTGTTGCATGTCCACATTAACGCACAAACAATAAAGAGTAGCAGCGTATCACGCCGGTTATGGCGCGGGGCTTGAACCAGTGCGCGATCAGTTCGTGCCGCTTTTGGCATCGACGGTAGGGTGTACCAAACCACGATTGAGCATAAGACAAAAGCGATTGCCGCAGAGAGATACATGGTTTTAAAACCGAAACCCAGCGCCAGTGCAAATGCCAGCGGCGGACCAATCACCCAAGCCAGAGAGATCTGCGCCCGTAAAACTGAGCTAAACATCACCGCCTCTCGTCCGGTTTTATCCGCATGTTCACGGGCGAGGGCAAATAACTGCGGTGTTGCAGTAGAACCGCATGTTGATAGCAATACGCCGATAGTTAGCAGCAGAAAATAATTGCGATTAAACGCATACATTGCACAACCCAGTGCGCCGAATAAACAGCATTTGATAATTAGCATTTTGCGATCACCGGAGCGATCAGAATAGCTGGCAATAAGTTGACTAATAATAATGCCGATAACAGCGCTGCCAGTGAAAAATAGCCCGACCAGAACAGGGCGAGTATGGACTTCGGTGGTCAAAAATAGGCTAAGAGTCGGTGTTTGCAGCGCACCTGCCATGCCAGTCAGAAAAGCAATAAACAGAAAAGAGAGAGAGGTCAAATCCGTCATTTGACGAATGGACGCTGAAAAATTTCGCATAGCAGCCCGCGTGGAGAATCGTATAAATGCCGATAGGCAGAAGAAGTGACCAGCGCTGCATAATACGCTTTTTAGCAGTTAATAAACAAGGCGTTTAATAAACCGATGTTTTAGTTTTTATGATTGGGATAAAATTTCAGTGAATTTATATAATTTATTGATAATAAAGAGTAAAAAATAAGGGCGATAGAATCTCGCCCTTATTGCTACGATCAGATCATCTGATCATTTAATAATCGGCACCAGAATATGTGATGCCGCAATCACTACGATAATCCCGACGATCATCGGTACAGAGGTGCGTTTCACTACTTCAAACGGTGAAATTTTCGCCATTCCCGACGTGGCAACAACAACACCGGAGACTGGTGACATACTGCGTCCGATATTGGAGGCTTGCAGCATTGGGATCACCAAATAAGCCGGATTGATCCCCATTTGCAGTGCCAGTTTGGGAATAAATTCGACAAATGCGTAGAACGGCGCATTACCAGAACCCGTTGCCATCGCTGCCAGCATGGTAATCACGACTAACACTAACATCATCACAATAGCACCGCCGCCGGAGGATTCTGCCAGTTGAATTAATCCAGCGATAAAACCAATTGAGCTTAAACCTTGAGCGAAAATACCGGCAGCGACCAGCAGCATTACCACGCTGACAAAAGCATCACCCATTGCCTGATAAGCCGTATCTAATCCCTCAAACATCTTTTTGGCGCTGAAAGAGCGGCAGAATTCGATAATCGCGGTTAATACCATACAGATAATGATGATCGTGATGATATTTAAGTTAGGGATCACGCGCGCCGCACCTTGTGCGTCGGTTAATGGCAGGGCGATTTTACCGGAGAAGATTAATACGCCGATGATTGGCAGAAAAGGCAATATTGCATAAGCGGCTGGCGCGTGAGTTTTAATTTGCGAAACGTCTAATCTTTCACTAACGATATTCTCTTTTTTATCCAGATAACGCTGCCAGAAAAAGTGTGCGATTGCGATAGAAATAATAGCAATAATCGAAATCGGCAACGTTGTTTTAAAGGCAAAATCGATCAGTTGTGCACCGCCCATGTTAGAGGCTTCGGCAGCAACAATCACATCACCGGAAGTTGGCGACAGAATAATTGCCGCTGGTGAAGCGCAAATTGCGGTGGCTGCACCGCGGCTGATACCCACATTGACCATGAGCGGAAATAGTGTCGCCATTAATAACACACCTAAACCGGTTGCCGATGGCACAGCTAAAGACATTAAACAGGCAACAAAATAGGCGGCGATCATCAAAATGTAAGGAGAGTTAATATATTTCAGCGGGTGAGAAGCTAATTTGACCACAACATCATTTGCACCGATATGCGTCATATAAGCAGCAAAACCGCACAGGATCATGATCATCATACCTAAATCAGCAGCACGATTACTGAGCAGGAATTTTATAAATTCAAATACGTCAGTGAGTAAAAATCCGGTTGAATCTTTTTCCGCCAGAATAGGGCGGCCAAATGCGATGCTAATTAATAGCAGCACCAGACCACCGATTAAAAGTACGCCAGTTGCCGAATAACCCTTTATTATATAATAACCTACTGAAATAGCGACCACTGCGCCAATCAACAGGTTAATGGTATAGGGAACATCTGTCATTTATGTTTCTCCAAAAAGTTGTGATGAAGATTAGAAATAAATATGTAGTAAACACGCCTATATTATCGGTTTTTTATTTGAAGTTAGTGATTTGTTCGATATTAAATTTTTATTAAAAGATCACTATTACCTAATAGCTTTCAATATACAGGTAAAAATACAGGTTAATATATTGATAATAAATAATAATTTATAGGGGCGGCAGATTTCCGTTCCTAAAAAATAACGTAATCATTTAAAATTTAGCGAAAATAACATATTAAGAACAAGTCTTTATACCGACATCATTATATAGTATTTTACATACCGATTTCTCATCTCTTCTTACTGCTTCTTACTATGGATACAGGATTCCTTATGCGTCATCTTATAAAAACATTCACATTGGCTGCGATTTTTGTCTGTTCGATTCCATCATCTTGGGCAGATAGAGTTGTTACCGATCAGTTAGGACGTCAGATTACCATCGCCGATAAAGTTGATCGCGTGGTGGTATTGCAGCATCAAACACTGAATTTACTTGTTCAACTCGATGCCACCAATGATGTGGTGGGTATTCTTAGCAGTTGGAAGAAGCAGTTAGGTGCAAACTTTGTTCGTTTAGCTCCGCAACTGGCAACCTTGCCAATGCCGGGTGATTTAACTCAAGTGAATATCGAAAGTCTGTTAGCGCTCAAACCACAAGTTGTATTTGTTGCCAATTATGCACCAGCAGAAATGATCACTCAGATCGAGAAAACCGGTATTCCTGTGGTTGCCATTTCTTTGCGTGAAGATAAGAAAGGCGAAGAAGGTAAGGTGAATCCGACGATGGACGATGAAGAGGACGCCTACAATAATGGTTTAAAAACAGGTATTCGCTTGATTGGTCAGGTAGTGAATAGAGAGAAGCAGGCAGAGGATCTGATTCAATATACCTTTACTCAACGTGAACTGGTGAGTAAACGTTTAGCTGATATAGCGCCGGAAAAACGTATCCGCGTGTATATGGCGAATCCTGACATGAATACGTATGGTTCAGGAAAATATACCGGTTTAATGATGGCTCATGCTGGTGCGTTGAATGTCGCTGCTGCTACGATTAAAGGCTTCAAACAAGTTTCACTGGAGCAAGTGCTGCAATGGAATCCGCAAGTGATCTTCGTACAGGATCGCTATCCTGATGTGGTAACGCAAATTAATCAAGATCCAAACTGGCAGCGCATTGATGCACTGAAAAATCATCGCGTTTATCTGATGCCTGAATACGCCAAAGCGTGGGGTTATCCAATGCCGGAAGCGCTGGCGATCGGTGAATTGTGGATGGCGAAAAAATTGTATCCTGAAAAATTTGCTGATATTGATATGCAGAAAATGGCTAATGAGTATTACCAACGTTTCTACCGGACTTCTTATGTAGATTCTGCATCAAATAATGCCACTAAATAATATTCAGTCTAAAAATTACCAGCGGAATATATTTATTCTGCTGGTCGTTATCGCGCTTGTTATTGCGGTTCTTTCTCTTTGTCTGGGGAAATTTACTTTAGCGCCAGCGCGGGTATGTGCAATGATTTTGTCTCCGCTGCGGCAACTTTTTACTGATTTTACTGATTTTACTGATATAGCTACCGATATAAGTGATATTGAACAGCAAATTATCTGGACGATCCGCATTCCCCGCATTTTAATGGCGTTTTGTGCCGGAGCTGCGTTGGCGTTGTGCGGCGCGGCGTTGCAAGGTGTATTCCATAATCCGTTAGTTGATCCGCATATTATTGGCGTGACGTCTGGCGCAGCGTTTGGCGGTACGTTAGCGATTTTATTAGGTTTATCTCCCTATTTATTGACGTTATCCACCTTTAGTTTTGGCTTGCTGGCGCTATTTCTGGTCTATTTTATTGCTCATCTTATCGGGCATGGAAATCGCCTGATTTTGGTTCTTGCTGGTGTAATTTTAAGTGGTTTTTTCAGTGCATTAGTTAGCTTGTTGCAGTATATGGCGGATACCGAAGAGAAATTACCTAGTATTGTTTTTTGGCTGCTCGGCAGTTTTGCTACTGCAAGTTGGCACAAATTATTGATGCTGTTAATCCCGTTACTGGTAGCGGGTTATTTTCTGCTGCGTTTGCGCTGGCGGATTAATTTGCTGTCATTAGGTGATTGCGATGCCAAAGCGCTGGGTATCTCGGTGACTGAAACGCGCTGGTTAATTTTGGTGTTATGTGCGTTGATTGTCGCGGCGCAAGTGGCGGTGAGCGGTAGTATCGGCTGGATTGGGCTGGTAATCCCGCATTTTGCGCGCATGATTGTGGGTACTGATCATCGTTATTTGTTACCGGCATCATTGTTACTGGGCGGCAGTTTCATGGTGATCGTCGATGATTTGGCACGTACGTTAACATCAGCAGAAATTCCGGTCGGAATTATTACCGCACTGTTGGGCGCTCCGCTATTTACTGTACTGCTGGTGAAAAACTATAAGCGGAAAATTCAATGAATGAGCCGACTCTAAACATCGAAAGACTGGAATATGGCTATTTGCAGCCGCTTTATCAGCCATTGAATTTTACCTGTCAGCGCGGTGAAGTTATCGCTATTTTGGGCGCGAACGGAGCAGGGAAAACTACGTTATTACATACGCTGCTAGGTATTCAGCCTGCAATACGCGGGCAGATTGTGCGACACAGCTCGTTGGGTTTTGTTCCTCAGATATTTACGCCGCCAGACTATCAGGTGATCGATATTGTTTTAATGGGCAGAGCGCAGAATATCGGCTTGCTGAATATGCCGTCAAAACATGATGAGCAGATCGCGTTAGCCGCATTGACAACACTCAAGATTGATCATTTAGCAGGGCGTGATTTTAACTCATTATCCGGCGGTCAACGCCAGTTGGTGCTGATCGCTCGTGCGCTGGCAATGCAGTGCCAAACGCTGATATTAGATGAGCCGACATCGGCGCTGGATATTCATAATCAAAATGAAGTGCTGAAATTGATACGCCAGCTTGCTGATCAACAAAATATTAGTGTGATTTTTTCTACGCATGATCCGCTTCACGCCTTGTTGGTTGCCGATCGTACACTGTTATTAATGCCGGAACAGCGCTGGTTATATGGTGACAGCCATCAGGTATTGAGTGAAAACAATTTGCTGGCAACTTATGGTGTGGTGTTTAAATCGGTGGAAGTGGCGAAACAACAAATATTAGTGCCGCTATTTGACATCACTCAGGAAACTTCATTATGAGCCAACTTTTGCGAGTATTCGCTGCCGGTAGCTTGCGCCGTGCATTTACACCGTTACTTGCGGCGTTTAGCCGTCAAATGAATATTGAGATTGCTGTTGATTTCGCGCCAGCAGGAATATTGCGTCAGCGTATTGAGCAGGGCGAATCCGTCGATTTGTTTGCTTCTGCCAATTCTCTGCACCCGCAAATGCTGCAACAGCAGGGATTAGCGCATGAAATTCGCCTGTTTGCTCATAACCGCTTGTGCCTGACTGTACGGGATCTACCGGAATGGGCGGATAAAAGTTGGTTGGATTGGTTACGCTGTCACGATTTTATTGTCGGAACATCAACACCTGAATGCGATCCTGGTGGTGATTATGCCTGGCAACTATTTGATAATATTACGAGTCATTGTTCCGATTATCCCGATCTCGGTAATGAACTGAAACAGCGGGCAAAACCGTTGGTCGGCGGTATTAATAGTTTGGTTATTCCGGCTGGTGAACAAGCTGCTGCATGGCTGATTGCTAATCGCTTTGCCGATATGTTTATTGGTTATGCCAGTTATACCATTTATACAGAGCAACAGAACAATGGGTTAAGAGTGCTAACTATTCCTGAACCTTACAATGTTCGTGCTGATTACATGCTGGCAACATTTAGCCAAAACGGAGCATTATTAGCGGATTACATCTGTTCATTAGAGGGAAGAAGTTATTTACAGCAGAATGGATTTATTATTCCAGCCTGATAAAGCAAGCTCTCAGGCTGGAACAAGGAGATATTTAAAGTTCAACCGGATTTTGATGCTGACCAGCGAGATCTGCCAGTGTATCAAGATCTTGAATGGTGATGTATTTCCCTTTCACACTCAAAATTTCGCTTTTCTGGAAACGACCTAACAATCGGCTGATGGTTTCTACCGTGAGACCTAAATAATTGCCAATATCACCGCGCGTCATAGTGAGACGGAATTCTCTTGGTGAGAAACCGCGCTGGGAAAAACGGCGGGAAAGGTTATAGATAAATGCAGCAAGACGTTCTTCAGCATTTTTCTTCGATAGCAACAGGATCATTTCCTGATCGCATTTAATTTCACCGCTCATCAAGCGCATGATTTGCTGGCGCAAAGGCGGCATTTTGCCGGATAAATCATCTAACACCACATACGGGATCTCACACACCATCGAGGTTTCCAGCGCTTGTGCAAAACTTGGGTGCATTTGCGAGCCGATTGCATCAAAGCCCACTAAATCACCAGCCAGATGGAAACCGGTAATTTGTTCATCACCTTGTTCAGTAATGGTGTAGCTTTTGATTGTGCCGGAGCGGATAGCGTAGAGCGATTTCAGCTCATCTCCCGCTTTAAATAGAGTCTGACCTTTTTGAATAGGCTTCTTACGCTCAATAATATTGTCGAGCTGATTCAGTTCATGCTCATTCAGCGTAAATGGGATACATAACGGGCTGATACAACAATCCTGGCAGTGGATTGCACAACCACCTGATTGTATACGCCGAACTGATCGCTTTTCCGGAATCATAAGAATATAAACTCTACTTTATTTGATATTTGTCAATTTTAACATTTTTTAACGCAATAGGTAAGGTTGTATACATTTAGGTTTTCATCTGTGTGACATATACAATGAAGAATAATATAATTAATTGTTTTATTTAATGTTATATATGTATCTACTTCATAATGAGATGTAAAACAAATACAGTTTTGATTATTTTTTATCCAAAAAACTAAAGTAAAGGTTAAAAAAAGAGAATAAACGGAGGTTTTTCCTGCAAATAGAAAAAATAGGGACGATAGATACCGAATGACTCATTTTTTTGTGATTAAATTTCATGTTTTTTTAACAAAATAAACGATTCTTAACAAAAAATGCGGTTATTGCTATGTATAAACGTTTCACTGGTAAGTTTAACAGGTAGTCAGTTATAAAAACCTTACTAAAAATATGGTATTAGATAAAAAGCCATTTTTGCTAAACGGTGGTTAAGCACTTAGAGGCAGCTAAAGTGATGTTCTTCCACGTAATATTTCTAATTTATCGCCAAATTCAGATAATAATAATTAAAAATCAATATAAATAGAATTTAAATCTATTTTTGTCTGGTCAGCAGAGTTATTCCTCCATTCTCGATAGTTTGATTAAGATCAGGTTAACTGTTTTCTTTTATTCCGTATAATGAGAATAAATATCACTTTAAGAATAGTTCTTGAAAACATGCGTATCATCAAACAGATTTTTGTCTTGTGTCTTGGATTGTTTTTATTAAGCAGCGCAGCAACCGCTACGACTAACTATAAGCAACTGACGGATAATATTAAGCAGCGTCTCGATAAAACTGCTCAGCTTTACCAACAGCAACAGATCCCTGATGCGCGTACAGAAGTACAGATGGCATATTTTGAAGTGTTTGAGAATCTGGAAGGACCGATCCGCATTAATATCTCGGCACAGAAAAGTTACCAGATGGAAGCGGCATTCGGCGAAATTCGTAAAATGATCGGCGATGGCAAACCCGTGTCAGAAGTGACAGCGCGAATCAACTGGCTGAAAAGCGAGTTAGACAGTGTGGTTCCGGTGCTGGCTGATGGTCACAAGCTAACCGCAGAGCAGCAGCATGGCACTTACGATAATAAAGAAATCGCACCTTACTGGCAGCAAAGTTTTAAAGTGCTTGATGATTTGTTGGCAGAAGCGGTAACTTCTTATCAAAATCAGCAATATGCCGAAGCGCGCCGTTTAGTACAACAAGCGCAATATGATGGTTATAAAAACTCCGAAATGGAAATTTCGGTACGTCAAAATCGTTCCTCTCAAGAAGCGGGCGACATCAATAAGCAATTCTCACAGTTAATCACTCTCAGCGGTGAACCGGATCAAATGAGTGAGATCAGTTACCGTGTCACAACATTATTGCAAGATCTGGAGGATTTATTACCAGGCTTGCCAACCACGCGTGAAGAGCAACAAGCCGTTGCTGTAACAGAAGAGAACGCGAGTGCTGATAGCACGCCCGATGCCGACTGGCAGAAAGTCGTAAAAGATATTGATAGCGCAATAAATGCCGCCATTGAGCAGTATCGTTCCGGTGACGATAAAGGCGCAATGATGGCAGTGCAAGATGCGTATTTTGATCTGTTTGAAGCTACGGGCATGGAGAATAAAATCGGTTCTCGTGATTCCGCATTCAAAACGCAGATTGAAAGTTACTTTACGCGCATGGTCAGCCAGATTAAGGCTGGGCAGCCGGTTGAAGCGGTGCAAGGTCAGGCACAATCATTACAGCAAGATTTAGCCAGCGCGGTAGAAATTCTCGGTAGCGGCGAGCAAACCAGTTGGAGTTTGTTGTTGTATAGCCTGCTGATTATTGTCCGTGAGGGACTGGAAGCATTGTTAATTGTTGCTGCGATCGTGGCGTATCTGGTGAAAAATAATCATCAGGATAAATTACCGCTGATTCGCCAGTCCGTGTATGTCGCGTTATTAGCCAGCGTCGTCACTGCGGTGATCTTCCAATGGTTGTTCGCCAGCTCCGGTGCAAGCCGTGAGCTGTTAGAGGGCTTCACCATGCTGATCGCGGTAGTGATGTTGTTCTCCATGAGTTACTGGCTACTATCGAAAGTTGAAGCGCAGCACTGGAAAGCCTATTTAGAGGGCAAAATCTCTCATTCATTAAGTACCGGTTCTGTCGTTGGTTTATGGTTGACGAGCTTTTTGGCGGTTTACCGTGAGGGCGCAGAAACCGTACTGTTCTACTTTGCGTTGCTGGGGGATTCCTCCTCCGTCAGCGGTCATATCTCTATTCTGGCGGGTTTCCTGATTGGTTGTGTAATTTTACTGATCGCCTATCTGATAATGCGTTTAAGTGTCGTGAAGTTACCGCTAAAACCATTCTTTATGTTCACCGGTTGCTTTATGTATCTGATGGCGTTTGTGTTCGCCGGTAAAGGTGTTCTGGAATTAATTGAAGGGAAATTGTTTGAGCCAACGCTGTTATCAGGCGTACCTGAAGTTACGTGGTTAGGCATTTATCCTTACATTGAGACGTTATTACCGCAAGTTGTGCTGGTTATTGCTGCACTGATTGCGCTGTGGGTAATGAAAAAAAGTTCGGCTGCTGAAAGCAGCCAACGAAAATAGCAGGAAGCATAGAGCATGTCCTTAAGATAGTCGTTTTGAAGTTTGTGATTAAAGCTGCACAACGTAGTGATAATTTAACTAATGAAAATTTAAGAGGATAGAACAAGATGGCAATGAATAAGATGTTAGTAACGGGTGCTTTTATCGCTGGTATTTGTACTGCACCGGCTGCATTTGCATTCAAAGAGTATCCGGCTGGTGAACCTGTCACCATGAATGAGCTGGAAATTGCGGCGGTATATCTACAGCCAATTGATATGGAACCTCGCGGAATGGGTTTGCCTGCGGCTAAAACGGATATTCACTTAGAAGCGGATATTCATGCGGTTGAAGGCAATAAAAACGGCTTTGGTGCTGGCGAATGGATGCCGTACCTGACTATCTCTTATACGCTGACCAATACAGATACGGGTGAGAAACAAGAAGGTACGTTCATGCCAATGGTAGCGAGTGATGGTCCTCATTACGGTGCTAATATCAAAATGATGGGTGTGGGTAACTACAAAGTGGTTTATCACATCGAGCCGCCATCAAAAGCAGGCTTACACCGTCATACCGATGCTGATACCGGTGTTGGTCGCTGGTGGAAACCGTTTGATGTCAATTTTGATTTCAAATATGTTGGTTTGAACTAAGTAGATATGACTGCAAGCGAGTATGTAAAAATACTCGCTTGAACATTTCCTCAATACTTCCTTTTTTATACACAAATTTTATACAAAATCTGTTAATAAATTATCGCAAATAATTATCAATACAAATCTTACCGCTTACGCTAACATTACCAACTTGTTGAAAGCGGGGTACTCTTGATGATGAGTTATTTTTTAGTTTCTGTTCTGCAATCGTTTTTACCGGTTTCTTTGCTGATTGGCTTGAACTGGACTGTACGCAAAACACCTAAAGTTCGCCCACTAGTGCTATTAAGTTTGTTGGGATTTTTTGCCGGTACAGCAACGGGAATTAATTTACCGGCTTCGCAACAAGGCATCTTGCTGATTACTATCCTGCAACTCATTGTTATTGTGTTATTCCTGTTAAGTCAGACTCACTCTTCTTTACGCTCTTGCCGCATAGGTTATATCTGGCAACTGTTGCTGGTTTTTATCGCTGCTTTACGTTGGGGGCAGACGCCAAATCTTAGTGCGATTACGGCAACTAACGTCATAAATACTGATCTGCTGTTAAATGTGACGGCAGTGGCTATTGGTTTAATTATTGTTGTATTTGCAGCGGCACTTATTGCTATTTGTATCCGTCAGTTAGGTTATCTGCGGTGGTTGCTGCTAATTATTTTTTCATTGGTATTGCTGGCACCATTGTCCGGCGAGTTGATGCTGGTATTGATGAAACTGCAAGTGATCGAACTCACTAAATATCTGTTGAGTTATGTGGCAAAAGTGACCAATGCACATAGCCTGATTAACTATCTTTGTGCCGCTATTCTGCTATTGATTGCTTTGGTTTATCTGCTCAATGTGATGTTGCCGCGCCGCCGTGCTGCCAGTGAGGAATCGGCAGCAACAGAACATCGTAAATCCATTGCCCATTATCGTGATGCACGTCGAGCACTGCTGATTATCACGGTGCTTGCAATATTAATCGGCGCAGCGCAATGGTATTGGGATCAAGTCGCTTCGCAGCCGCCGCGCTTGTCAGAAGCCTTGCCAGTAACACTGCAAAACGATGGCTTAGTCCATATTCCATTAGAACAAGTGAAAGATGGCAAATTGCATCGTTTTGTCTGGATTGCAGACGACGGTAAAGCCGTGCGATTTTTCGTCATTAATCGTTATCCTGACAAACTTCGTTTGGGCGTGGTGTTTGATGCTTGTTTGCTATGCGGCGATCAGGGCTATGTGATGGAAGGTAATCAGGTGATTTGCGTTGCCTGCGATGTGCGTATTTTTATTCCATCGATCGGTAAAGCGGGCGGTTGTAACCCTGTGCCAATTGATGAATGGAATATGACTAATACCGATCTGACTATTAGTAAAAAATCGCTGGAAACCGGTCTGAATTATTTCAGCACCATTGTGACGCTGCAAGTGACCGATCCGGTTGATGGCAGTAAATTGACTAATACCAAAGCGGAATATCACTATAATTTTGCAGGTAAAACTTACTTCTTCTCTAAAGCAGCGAACTTTGAAGCGTTTCGTGATGAGCCTGAGAAATATGTCAAGGAGGCGCAATAATTATGCTGTGGATTATGTTGCGCCAATCGTGGGCGCGCAATATTCGTAAAAAATCATTGGCGGTGATTACTATTTTCCTTGCTGCCGGATTAGTTTCCGCGCTACTTGCTGTCTCGATTGATATTGGCGATAAAATGGCGCGGGAAATGAAATCTTACGGCGCGAATATCTTAATTGAGCCAGCCGGACAAGCCACGCTGCCCTCACTGTTTGGCGAGAAAAATAATCCTCTGGCTGGGCAAGATTTTCTTGATGAAGCCGAACTTCCTAATATTAAAGATATTTTTTGGCGTAACAATATTATGGGATTTGCACCGTTACTTAGCGGTGACGTTACGGTTAACAAAGGCAAAGACACTATCCCTGTCTTGGGGACTTTCTTTGACCAGAAAGTTAATGTACCGGACGAAGAGAATTATCAAACCGGTCAGAAGATTATTAGTACCTATTGGAAAGTGACCGGTGAATGGCCAGATGAAACAGGGCAACAGAATCAAGCGCTGGTTGGTCAGCAATTAGCGCAGCAAACAGGCTGGAAAGTCGGCGATAAAATTAGTTTGCACGGTACGAAAGCGGATCTTGATGTCACTATCAGCGGCATTTTGGCAAGCGGCGGTGATGAAGAGCAGCAATTAGTGATGCCATTGGCGCAAGTTCAAACACTGCTCGGTTTACAGGGTAAAGTTCAGGCGATCCGCGTTTCCGCATTAACCGTACCGGAAAATGAATTATCACGCAAAGCAAGAGCTGATTTGGAGTCGTTGAATGCAGAAGAGTACGACTTATGGTATTGCACCGCGTATGTCTCTTCGATCGCACATCAACTGGAAGAGGCAATTTCTGGCTCTGGTGTGCGCCCCATCTGGCAAGTTGCGGCGTCAGAAGGCATCGTTATCGAAAAAATACAATTATTACTGGTTGTGGTGACGTTAGCCGCGCTGCTGGCATCAGCAATGGGTATCGCTTCGCTGATGACCAGTAACATTATGGAACGCACCAGAGAAATCGGCTTGATGAAAGCGCTTGGTGCGCGTCAGTGGCAAATTATGCTGCTGTTTTATCTGGAAGCGGCTATCAGCGGTATTATTGGCGGATTACTTGGCTGTATCGCTGGTTGGGGGTTAGCTAAAGCGATTGGCTTGATGCTATTCGGCGCGCCGTTAAGTTTTGCCTGGATCGTGGTACCGTGTGTGCTGGTGCTTTCCGTATTGATTGCGTTGGTCGGGACGTGGTTTCCTGCCCGGCGCATTGCTTATTTGTATCCGGTGGAGGTGCTGTATGGGCGCTAAGCCAACATTCAGCATGTTCTGGCGGCTGGTTTTTCGTGCGTTACGTTTGCGTATGCAGCGTGTTGTGGTGGTATTTGCTGCATTAGCCGTAGGCGCGGCGATTGTTACGGCAATGTCAGCAGTTTATTTTGATATTAATGCCAAAATGAGTCAGGAATTACGTACCTTTGGCGCGAATTTTTATATTGGTCCCGCTCATGGCAACAATATGCTGCAAGCAGATTATCAGCAAATTGTCGATCAAGCGCCAAAAGGTGTGATTAACGCTGGCAGCCCGTATTTATATGGCATGGCGCGTACTGAACTGGAAAAAGTGGTCGTGATGGGCGTTTGGTTTGAATCGTTGAAACAACTTGTACCTTATTGGCAAGTCAGCGGTAACTGGATCGGTGTCAGCTTTGATGATCGCAATGCCATGATTGGCTATAAGCTGGCGAATCGCCTTGAGCTAAAAGTGGGGGATTCGGTTGTGTTGGTTGACGGCGATAAAAAGAAGTCGCTGCAAATTAAAGGCATTGTCGAAGCCGGTGACGCGACAGATAACGTCTTAATTATCAATCTGCCGTTAGCGCAAAGCTGGTTAAAGCAGCCGGATACCATCAGCCATGCACTGCTGAGTGTGAACAATGAGAAAGGGCAAGTTGATCAGTTCGCGCAGCAGTTGCAAAAACGTTATCCCAATTTAGAAATTCGTCCAATCCGTAAAGTTTCGGCGTCAGAGGGACAAGTCCTCGATAAAATCAAAGGATTGATGGGGCTGGTTTCACTGGTGATTTTGGTGCTTTCAACATTATGTGTGAATACTACGCTGATGGCGATTGTCAGCGAGCGTTCCCGTGAATTCGCGCTGCAAAAAGCGTTAGGCGCGAAAGGTAAAGATATTGTGCGCCAGATTATGGCTGAAACTCTGATTATTGCGCTGTTTGCCGTTATTGTGGGCATTGTGGTGGGTTACATACTGGCGCAGATTTTAGGGCAAACGGTATTCTCCGCGTCTATTGGTTTGCGGGCGCAAGTAATACCACTGACCCTGATTTTATCCCTGTTGGTCGCGCTGATTGCGGCAGTTCTGCCAACTTATCGGGCGGTGAAGATTGAACCTGCCAAAGTTTTGAAAGGAGAGTAAGCGGTGACACATCATCAATCGACACACGATCAGCATGAGATTAACAAACAACAATCAGCTTGGGTGATTGAAACCCGTCATCTCTACAAGCGCTTCGGGCAAGTTGTGGCGCTGGAAGATATTAACCTGCAAATTAAACGCGGTGAGTTTGTCGCGATTATGGGTGCGTCCGGTTCAGGAAAAACTACATTGATGAATATCCTGACTTGTCTGGATACCGTCAGTGAAGGGCAAGTTTTACTTGATGGTACAGATGCAGCAGCGCTAGATGAAGAAGGGCGGCGCGCTTTCCGTTCCGATAAAATTGGTTTGGTGTTCCAACAGTTCCACTTAATTCCTTTTTTAACTGCATTAGAAAACGTCATGTTAGCGCAGCATTATCACAGCGTGGTTGATGAAGCAGCAGCGCGCAAAGTGCTAAAACAAGTCGGATTGGATCACCGTGTTGACCATCTGCCAAGCCAGCTTTCCGGCGGTGAACAGCAACGCGTATGTATTGCTCGTGCGCTGGTTAATGAACCGCCTGTCATTTTTGCTGATGAACCAACCGGTAATCTGGACGAACAGAACGAACGTTTAGTTTTAGGCTTACTGGAAGATTTACATAAGCAGGGACGAACTATCGTGATGGTAACGCATAACCCTGAATTAGGACGTTTTGCTGACCGAATTGTGCGTTTACAGCATGGCAAATATCTGGGTGAAGAAGTGAATCATCATGAGGCTGAACATGTTAACTAATCGTAAATTATTGGGCAGTAAAATACTTGCTGGAATATTTTTGCTCACTGCTGTGTTATTCCTCGGCGGTTGTAAAGAGGAAAAAGCACGCGTGGGAGCGTCTGCTCCAACGCTGGCGGTTTATGATTTGCAAGGTAACAAAGTTTCACTGGATCAGTGGAAAGGGAAATATGTTTACCTTAACTTTTGGGCGTCCAATTGCGGCGGTTGTCTGGCAGAGATGCCAACACTGGAAAAATTAAGCCAGACTTACCGCGATAACATCGTCGTAGTTGGCGTAAATACCGACCAAGATGATGCCAACGTGCAGGCATTACTTAGAGAGCGCAGTATCACTTTTCCGAACGTGCGCGATCAGTTAGCCATTACCCAAGAACGCTATCAGGTGATCGGTACGCCAACATCTTTCTTGATCAGCCCTGACGGTAAATTACTGGCACAATACGTCGGTATGTTGCAAGAACCTCAGCTTAAAGCGATTTTTGAACAATCAAATGGGTGAACTGATGGTTAACGGAATGAAAAATAGTGTATTGAGCTTATCGTTAATCGTACTGCTCGCTCCATTGTTCTACGCGGATTCAGTTAATGCACAATCAACAGAATCCGCCGCGAATCTTTATCAACTGGCTTGTTCTGATTGTCATGGTAAAAATGGTGATAAAGTCGCGCTGAAAAAAGCACGGTTACTTGTCAGCCTCGATGAAGCCCAAATTACAGAGGCACTAATAGATCGGCGCTCAGGAAAGATCAAAGGCGCAGGTAATGGCGTGAAAAAGCGTCTGAGTGATGACGATATTAAGAATCTGGCAGCTTATATTCAGACGTTGAAGAAATGATCGAATTAATGTCGGGGCGGATATTATCCGCCCGATTAAGAATATAAGGAGTTTAAAAGGCAGTTAACGGAATCCTCGTGAGTGATTTTTCTTACTCCAGTCAAAAGTTTCATCACTAGGTTTATATTTTTGTTTTTTCTTCTCGGCACGAATCTTTTTTTCTTCAGCCTCTAGCTCTTTCATGATTTGAGCGATCACTTCATCTTTGAGCTTACCTTTTTCGCCATTGGTCAAATCTCTGCCCAACTCGCGTTTAGCCTGTGCTTGCTGCATTTGGACGCGCTGTAGCTGGCTCTCAGTTAAATCTTTTAAGGTCAGTTTCTTCATCATTACTCCATCCGTGACGGTTATTGAAAACAGTGTAGCTGAAATACCCGCAAACTGATGTAGTTAATATCAAACAGCAGTGAATAGAAGAGGAAGCTCATAATCTATGGAATTGATTAAGCACACCTGCTGAATAAAATTTTCCACCACAAAACCAAATAAATATAATAATTTTTATGATTTTAATTATATTAAATTTTACAAATATAAAATAATTAGATGTTTATTCTGAATTTTATTCAATATTAAAATAAATTAAACATAAAAATAACATTTAATTTACAATGTGAAGTGCAATACAGGTTAACTATTTGTTATCTGAGCCTATGGTTTCAACATCACTTGTGTGTGGAGGCGTTTATTATGAGAATTTTATTAACTGTAACTGGTATTACGCTGCTGATCTTCTACTCAACGCTCTTTATTATTAGTTTGCCATGATGTGGTTTTCATTGTTTTTACTATTTTTTATGATTACAACGACAGCCACAACAGCAAAAAAATCCGCTTTCAATGATTTTTACAATGAAAGCGGATTTCTATTTTAAACCAATTGGTTATCATGCCTCGTCAAGATCAGAGTTAATTTCTTCAACTGCCTGCGAATTTTTCGCACCCATCTTTTTAGACCACATCGCCGTAATAATCGGTACGAGAACAGACGTTACGATAACGGACGTTGCCACTAACGCGGTTGCGGCTGGCGCAACCGGTTTGAACTGCGGCAACATTTCACCGATCAGCACCGGCGTTGCGACTGCCGCACCTGCGGTACTTGATGCCGCGACACCCGCCGTACCGTTCCCGCCGCCGATAAATTTATCCGCAATAATCAATGGAATACCGGTGATGATGATAACCGCAACACCCATAAAGATACCCAGCATACCCGTATCCCTAATCACACCCAGATTGATCGTGTTACCCAATGCAAAGGCAAAGAATGGGATTAACGTATGCACCGCGCTGCTAAATAAACCGCGCAA
>JAISKF010000003.1 GCA_031261005.1 Enterobacteriaceae bacterium
TAGACTGGTATAACCATGTACGCATCAAGCCATCGCTAAAAGGACTGAGTCCAGTGGAATACCGAACTCAGTACCAGAAAGCCTCTTAAGGGGATGTCTAACTTTTGGGGTGCAGTTCAATTGCCGCCCCTACGAAAAAAACATAATTCTTTGAAATTTATCGTAAACTATAACTTTTATCCAAAATTCAGATTAGATTAACTCACAACTACCATTCGATTATCCCAATTGCTTACGTGCATTGCGGAATAAACGCATCCACGCGCCGTCTTCGCCCCACTCTTCAGGGTGCCATGAGTTACTTACTGTACGGAACACGCGTTCTGGGTGCGGCATCATCACGGTGATACGACCATCGGTATTCGTTACCGCAGTAATACCATTCGGTGAACCATTCGGGTTAGCAGGATACTGCTCTGTCACCTGACCTGCGTTATCAACATAACGCATCACTACCAGACCAGATTGTTCCAGCATGTTTAAATGCTGGCTGCTTTTCACTTCTACCCGCCCTTCGCCATGAGAAACAGCAATCGGCAGACGCGAACCCTCCATTCCCTGTAGGATCAATGATGGGCTGCGCGTGACTTCAATCAGGCTAAAACGCGCTTCAAAACGTTCGGACAAGTTACGCACAAAACGCGGCCAATGTGCAACACCTGGCATTAATTCGCTAAGATTGGACATCATCTGGCAACCATTACATACACCAAGCGCCAGTGTATCTTTGCGGTTAAAGAACGCTTCAAATTCATCACGCACACGGTTATTAAACAGAATGGACTTCGCCCAACCCTCACCGGCACCTAACACGTCACCATAAGAGAAACCGCCGCAAGCCACCAGCGTATGGAAGTTATCCAGACCGATGTGCCCTGCCAGCAGATCACTCATGTGTACATCGACGGCATCAAATCCGGCACGATGGAAAGCGGCTGCCATTTCAACATGAGAGTTAACGCCCTGTTCACGCAGCACAGCTACACGCGGACGAGCTGATTTAATGATGTACGGCGCGGCAATATCTTGTTGCGGATCAAATGACAACTTAACGTTCAGCCCGACATCTTCGGCATTTTGCTTCGCCTGATGTTCCATATCCGCACATTCTGGATTATCGCGTAAACGTTGCATCTGCCATGTCGTTTCCGCCCACCAAACTCTTAATGTCTGACGGCTTTGCTGATACACCGGCTGCCCGTTGTAGCGAATATCAATTTCATCGCCCGCAACAGCCTGACCAAGATGATGCACACAATCAGATAAACCGAACTCTGCCAGACAGGTTTCTACCTGCGCTAATTTATCCTGCGTGACCTGAATCACCGCACCCAGTTCTTCATTGAACAGCACGGATAACATGTCCTGACCCAGCGATTTAAGGTCGATCTGCAATCCGCAGTGACCGGCAAATGCCATCTCCGCCAGCGTCACCAGTAAACCGCCATCAGAACGGTCGTGATAAGCCAGAATCGAACGACTGGCGACTAAGGATTGCATGGCATTAAAGAACGCAGCCAGCTTCTCTGCGCTGTGAACATCGGCAGGCTTATCACCTAATTGACGATAAACTTGCGCCAATGCAGTTGCGCCTAATCCGTTGTGTCCCTCGCCAAGATCAATCAGCAACAGCGTATTTTCACCTTTGTCAGTACGAAGTTGCGGCGTTACCGTACCGCGCACATCTTCAACGCGGGCAAACGCGGTGATCACCAGCGACAACGGCGACGTCATCTCAACAGTTTTATTATCTTGCTGCCAGCGAGTTTTCATCGACATGGAATCTTTACCCACCGGAATAGTAATTCCCAGAGCAGGGCAAAGCTCTTCGCCAACCGCTTTAACGGCTTGATACAGACCGGCATCTTCACCAGGGTGACCGGCTGCTGACATCCAGTTAGCAGAAAGTTTAATGCGTTTTAGCTCACCAATTTGCGTTGCAGCGATATTCGTCAAAGACTCACCCACTGCCATACGCGCAGAAGCGGAGAAATCAAGCAGCGCAATAGGTGCACGCTCACCAATAGACATGGCTTCACCATAATAGCTATCGTAGCTGGCAGTCGTCACCGCGCAGTCCGCAACCGGAATTTGCCACGGACCAACCATCTGATCGCGGGCAACCATACCGCTAACGCTGCGATCGCCGATAGTAATCAAGAATGTTTTCTCTGCCACTGACGGCAAATGGAATACCCGTTTTACTGCTTCCGGCAGAGAAATATCCGCACGAACTAATGGCTGCCCTTTTGCATTCAGGTTTTTTACATCTTTTACCATTTTCGGTGTTTTACCAAGCAGAACATCTAGCGGTAAATCAATAGGATCGTTATCGAAATGGCGATCGTGTAATGTTAGATGCTGTTCTTCGGTCGCTTCACCAATCACCGCATAAGGCGCACGTTCACGGCGGCAAATTTCAGCAAACAGCGGTAATTGTGCCGGAGAAACAGCCAGCACATAGCGTTCCTGAGATTCATTACACCAGACTTCCAGCGGACTCATTCCGGGTTCGTCATTCAGAATTTCGCGCAGTTCAAATTTACCGCCGCGCCCGCCATCACTTACCAGCTCCGGCATGGCATTGGATAAACCGCCCGCACCGACATCATGAATAAACAAAATTGGATTTTCATTACCGAGCTGCCAGCAGCGATCGATCACTTCCTGACAACGGCGCTCCATTTCCGGATTATCGCGTTGTACGGAAGCGAAATCCAGATCCGCATCAGACTGACCAGACGCCATTGATGATGCCGCGCCGCCGCCAAGACCGATATTCATTGCCGGACCGCCCAGCACAATCAGTTTAGCGCCAACGGTAATCTCGCCTTTTTGCACATGATCGGCACGAATATTACCGATACCGCCAGCCAGCATAATTGGTTTGTGATAACCGCGCAGCTCTTGACCGTTATGGCTCACCACTTTTTCTTCATAAGTACGGAAATAACCAAGCAGTGCGGGGCGACCAAATTCATTATTAAACGCCGCGCCACCTAATGGACCCTCGGTCATAATATCCAGCGCGGTTACGATACGATCAGGCTTGCCGAAATTCTGCTCCCACGGCTGTTCAAAACCCGGAATACGCAAGTTAGAGACCGAAAAACCAACCAAACCGGCTTTTGGTTTCGCTCCGCGCCCTGTTGCGCCCTCATCACGAATTTCACCGCCGGAACCGGTCGCAGCACCCGGCCAGGGCGAAATTGCCGTTGGGTGGTTATGGGTTTCTACTTTCATCAGGATATGTGCCGCTTCCTGATGAAAGTCATATATACCTGAATCAGCATTAGCGAAAAAACGACCAATATCAGAACCTTCCATCACTGCTGCGTTATCTTTATATGCTGACAGCACATAGTCCGGCGTTTGTTCAAATGTATTTTTGATCATTTTGAACAGCGATTTTGGCTGCGCCTGCCCGTCAATAATCCAGTCCGCATTGAAGATTTTATGGCGGCAGTGCTCGGAGTTCGCTTGTGCGAACATATAGAGTTCAATATCTGTCGGATTGCGTTTTAAGCGGGTAAAGGCTTCTTGCAAATAATCGATTTCATCAGGTGCCAGCGCCAATCCCAGCTTCTCATTGGCTTTTTCGAGCGCCTGACGCCCCTCCGCCAGCATGTTCACTTCCACCAACGGAGCTGGTTGCTGTAGCGAGAATAACGCCTGCACTTGTGATAACTCAGTAAATACCGACTCCATCATACGATCGTGTAATAAACCGGATAGCGTCTGCCGCTGCTCATCGCTCAAAGCGGAGGACTGAATATAGTAAGCAATGCCGCGTTCCAAACGATGCACCTGCGTTAAGCCGCAGTTATGGGCAATATCTGTCGCTTTTGAAGCCCACGGAGAGATCGTTCCCGGTCTTGGCGTCACCAGCAATAAATTGCCTTGCGGTTCATGTTCCGCCAGCGACGGACCGTATTTCAGTAGCCGTTGCAGTTTGGCAAGCTCATCAGCCGATAATGGCGCAGTCAGATCAGCGAAGTGAATATATTCAGCATAAATGTCGCTGACCGGAAGTTGAAGTTCCTGACAGACAGACAGTAATTTGGTAATGCGAAAAGCAGATAGAGCGGGAGAACCACGCAAAATTTCCATAGTAGATATTTCTCTGGTCGAAAGCTGGGCGGAAAAAACTGCGGCTATTATAGAGAATCAAACACGATGACGAAACCGTTTGCGTAGCTATTTTGTTTGCGGCACATTCATGGAGATAAACTTGCCAACGAAACATACTATTTGATATGTTGACGGCAATTAAACGTTGCTGATCAAAATACCGCCAGATTTTAATACATAAAAAAATAGAGAATTTCATTCAATATCAAGCCATAACTATTCTGTACAGAATATCCAGCCTCAGTAATTTCAACACTTATGCTCCCATGAATGTTTAACTCTATTGGTATCCAGCCCGACTAAATTTCACTGATTTCACAGTTTAGAGACCACTATTTGAGACGACTAAAAATTAATTATCTGTTTATTGGTGCTATCACACTGCTGCTGGCGCTGACATTATTGCCAGTGCTGCACTGGCATCTCGATAACAGTACTCAGCTACAACAAATAAAAGCGCGCGGAGTGTTAAACATCGGCACGCTGAATGTTGCGCCCTACTATTACCAGGGAGGTAATGGCACTGAGGGGCTGGATTATGAGCTGGCAGAAATGTTCGCTGATTATCTTGATGTCAAACTCAAGATCGAAACGCAGCACACGATCACCGACCTGTTTACTGAATTAGAAAGCGGCAGAGCCGATATGCTGGCAGCAGGGCTGATCTTTAATCCTGATCGCATGAAAGATCTCAGTGTTGGTCCTGCTTATTATTCAGTATCTCAACAGTTGGTGTATCGCCAAAACAGCCCAAAACCGCAATCATTAACCCAGATAAAAAGCGGGCTGATGGTGATGTCTGGCTCTGCCAGTATTTCCGTGCTGCACCAGCTAAAAAAGAGTAAATATCCCGATTTAAAGTGGAATGCGACGTCATCAAGTTCACCGGTAGATCTACTGAAACAGGTTGCCGATGGCACTATCGACTACACGATTGCCGACTCTGTGACTATCGCCATTATGCAGCGTTTTTTTCCTAATATAGCGGTAGCATTTGATATTACTGAGGAAGAACCGGTGATGTGGTATTTGCAGAAAACCGGCGATAATAGTCTGAATGCTGCAATGCTGGACTTCTTCAACCAGATTACAGAGGACGGTTCGCTGTCTAAACTGGAAGAAAAATATCTTGGTCATGTCGGTGAATTTGATTATGTGGATACCAAGATTTTCCTCAATGCCATCGATACCGTTTTGCCTGATTTTCAACCGTTATTTAAAAAACATGCTAAAAAAATTGACTGGCGATTAGCCGCCGCGATTGCTTATCAGGAATCCCATTGGGATCCAACCGCGACATCACCCACTGGCGTGCGCGGTATCATGATGCTTACCAGAAGTACCGCAGAATCATTGGTTGTTACTGACAGACTTGATCCTGAACAGAGTATTCGCGGAGGAATTGCTTATCTGGAACAGTTGATGGAAAAAATCCCGGATGAGATCGCCGAAGAGGAAAAAATCTGGTTTGCGCTGATCGCCTATAACATGGGATATACCCACATGCTCGATGCCAGAAACCTTACCGCGCAGCAAGGCGGAGATCCGAATAGCTGGACTGACGTTAAAAAACGGCTTTCTATGTTGACGCAAAAGCAATATTACAGCCAGACGTTGTATGGCTATGCGCGAGGTATTCAGGCTTATCAGTTTGTTGAAAATATCCGCCGTTACCAAATCAGTTTGATTGGTTATCTGGCAGAAAAAGAGAATAATGCAATGGAAGCTCTGCGGAAAGTGGAACAAGAAGTGGAAATTAGCCTGCGGCACCCCGCAGAGAAAGCGAGTCAATGGTTGAAATATTCCTATCAGCCATAAAGCCTGAACTTCGGATAAAAAGTTATATTTTTATGTAGGGCGGCAATCTGCCGCTCTACAATTTATTATTTATTATCAATATTTTATTATTTATTATCAATATTTTTCTTATTCAGACCTGAGGCTAATCACGTTAATCCGCATTATTCTGCTTCTGTCGCTTCTGGATTTTGATTTGTTCCCGCCGACGTTTAAAAAAATCACTTAAATGACCGGAACAGGTTTTTGCTAAAACACCGGCGGTAACTTCCACATGATGATTCATGCCGGAATGCCCTAAAATATCCAGCAAAGAACCCGCAGCACCGGTTTTTAAATCACTGGCACCATACACTAAACGCTGAATACGGCTATGCACCATTGCGCCCGCACACATTACACAAGGTTCTAACGTCACATATAACGTGGCATTTAGCAGCCGATAGTTCTGTACCACTAAACCGCCTTGTTGCAACGCCATAATCTCCGCATGAGCAGTGGGATCATGCCGACTGATCGAGCGATTCCAGCCTTCACCAATGACTTTATTATCCAGCACCAAAACAGCGCCTACAGGGATCTCCCCTGCTTTATCTGCCCGATCCGCCAGCTCCAGCGCATAGCGCATCCAGTCTTCATCGCTGTAATGCGTAGTCATACTTACCCACTTGGTTCTTCATGAAATTTTTTTATATTATGGACTGCTATTCTGTTGCTATTACAGCTTATCCAACTGTTGCAGATTCCCCTGAGTATCTACACGCCAACGCTGCTGACATAAAGCTAAAACCGGATCGTCCTGCGTACTATCGCTGTAACCGCTATATAATGTTAACGGTTTACCCAAGCGCAACTCAAGCTGGGCGACTTTCTCTTTTCCTAAACAACGCATGGTAATGATCCAACCGCCATAACGCCGAACCACCTGACTCCCGATCAGATTCACTTTCGGTAAGAAGAATGCGTCATGATAAACCGCTTCCACTAACCGCTGCGGAGAACCGCTTAACAACCAAACGCAGGTATTTTCATCGCGCAAATATTCTGCCAGCCGATTTTGCACTAACGGAAATGGCACGACATCACGCCGAAAATCAGTGACAAATTGTTGCATCAAACGCTGCAATTTATCCTCATCACGCCCGACGGTTAACGCCCACAACATTAAACTTACAGGACAACAACTCGAACGGCCATCAATCAATAAACCGAGGAAAATCACCGGTAAAAGAGGAATCAAAATCACCAAATTAGCCGGTAAATGACGAATCAAATAGCGCACAAAACAGCCAAAGAGATCTTGTTGATGCAACGTACCATCAAGATCAAAAAAGACATTGCGGGTTTGTTGGTGAGGGGTTTGCAATGGAACTCCTGATGGGGTGGTGAAATACGAATAGATGCCTTAGCAAGTATACCT
Source organism: Enterobacteriaceae bacterium (assembly GCA_031261005.1). Taxonomy (GTDB): domain Bacteria; phylum Pseudomonadota; class Gammaproteobacteria; order Enterobacterales; family Enterobacteriaceae; genus JAISKF01. The sequence continues at coordinate 7,349 of JAISKF010000003.1, forward strand.
GTTTTGTACTAATTTTATCGTGGCGGAAGAAAATGGACAGATATTAGCTAAGAACTAAAAAAATCTATGTTTCAGGATAAAGAAGCATCTGTAGTGGAACAATTCTCTTTCTTCAACACACAAAACCAATGATAATATGCGAATGCACGAAAATTGAGATGAAATGAATAGGACGGTATTATGCCGCTGAAGAAAAACTTCAGAACAGCTCTGACTGGTTGGGAACTCGCTACATCAACAGAATATCAAGAGTGTTATAACTTGTTTGGCGGTTCAATCAACTCACATCCTGATGTGTTAGCATTCATGCAGAGTAAAGCCGACTGTAACGAACGTTACTATGTGAAAACAGCGCCTAATGGCAAATTACTTGGCGGAATTTGTGTTTGGAACAATTCACATATCGCTGGCGACATTGAAATAATTCAACGGCTAAATCTTCTGTCATTACCCATCAGTCATGATGAAATCATTCTTCCGCTTTCACCTGAATTAAAAACATTATTACCTTTTAAAACAAAAGTACTATCAGAAATAAGTAATCCGTCTATCTTAAATAGCAGCCAAATTTTAAATAGAAAACGAGTTATCTGTTTAGCAAAAGGACTAGGTAATGATGGATATTCATCAAAGACTAAAAATACACGCAATAAAGAACTACGTAAATTTCTCGAAGCTGGCGGTGAAATAAAAAACATTGCCGAATTTTCACCAGAATCTCTGGTTGACATCTATTTTGAGCTTTTTCAAATACGTTGGAAAAAATATCCTGATTGCAGAAAGGAAACTATTGAGTTATTAACCAACTTAAAATCAATAGCTTTTGGCAGTGTTTTAATGCTTAACGGTTATCCATGCGCGTTTCAGCTAGTTCTGAAATGTGAAAGCCAAAAATGGAATTGCTACGATTATATTAATGGCGGTGTCGATACATCAAAATCAAAATTATCACCCGGAACTGTATTACTTTGGTTAAATGTACGTGATGCCTTTATGCAATGTGAATCTCAAAATAAAAGTATGCGCTATTCATTTGGTAAAGACAGCGCACAATATAAAGAGCGCTGGTGTCTTCATCACCCAACTGGACGAATTATTACATTGTAATATGTTAAGTAGATATTATTGATACTCGTCGTCTGTGTTACAGTGCCGACACTCTTCCGCACTAATGCTGTGTGAATTATTGTTTACTGATTTAAAAATTTAAGTAATAAGTTGCAAAAATGGCACTATTAATTACTAAACGCTGTATCAATTGCGATATGTGCGAACCGGAATGTCCCAATCAGGCAATTTCTATGGGGTTGGAGATTTACGAGATCAATCCTGATTTATGCACTGAATGCGTTGGTCATTATGATGAACCTACCTGCATGAAAGTCTGTCCGATCGACAATACCATTATTCACGATCCGGCTTATCCTGAAAGTAATGAAGCGTTATGGGATAAGTTTGTGTCACTGCATCATGCAGATAAGGTCTGACTGGTTATTTCAGGCTATCTGTCAGCATAAAATTTTTTGTATAACAAATACGTCCTTAATTTCTATATTTTAATCAGTTAAGCGCCGTTTCGTTCCTCTACCAACAACTGCCCGATATTTCCGCGATCTGCCATTTCCAAGTTCTGGCTGTAGTACATAAATGGGAAATGCGGTGATGAGGCTTGGTTAAACTTTACCAACAGTTCGACTTTGCCATCGACCCAAACCGTGTCTTTCCAGCCGTTATCCTCCGGTGCAGGCGCTACGCCGTTGACGGAACTAATAAAGAATAAAGCACCTTGAATATGGAATGGCTGTGCTTTGCTGGCGGTGATCGTCCAGCGTTCCCATGAACCTTGCAGTGCTTGCGTATCGATGCGTAATGGGTCCCAAATCGGACCATTAATACCGGGGACATCATCACCTAAAACAAATTCACGGGAACGGGCGATGCTGCCATCGAGAACATCAACTGGTTTTAAACTGGCGGGAAGTTTATCTGTGAACAGAGACATTAATCCGGTTGGCTTGATAGTCAGAACCAGCGATGAATTTAAAATACTCGACGGTTCAAAGATACCGCGAACGCGGTCAACAATACCGGCAGACAGACCGGCGTAAATAGAAACTTCTTCGCCTTTGGACATATCCACTAAGATTTCACGCCGTTCACCGGGAGCAAGATTAAGTTGTGTAACGGAGATCGGTGCAGTCAGCAAACCGCCGTCATTGGCGATCAAATGAAAAGGTCTGCCGTCACTTAAATTCAGCGTGTAACGACGCGAATTAGACGCATTAAGCAAACGCAAGCGAATCCAGCCGCGACCGACTTCAACATAAGGTCCGGTCACACCATTCGTTAACAGGGTATCACCGAGAAAACCTGAGTCATCAGTTTTGATATATTCCGGCTGACCAAAAGAATCGAAATGCTTATCCTGCAAGATAATCGGAAAATCATTTACGCCGTATTGATTGGGAATATTGAGCTGGCGGGTGATGTCATCTTCAATAATCCACATGCCCGCCAGACCGTTATAAATATGTTCGGCGATTTTATTGGGCGTAATGGCGTGATACCAACAAGTTGCCGCTTGCTGACGAACAGGAATAATCGGCGACCAGTCAGCGGTAGGCGACATCATACGTGCACCATTGCCCATCAGCATGCCCGATACCTGCAAGCCGCTGACAGTGACAGCGACGGATTCACTTAGCCGATTGCTGTAAACCATTTTTACATAATCGCCATCGCGCACGCGCACGGTTGGTCCTAAATATTGCCCGTTAAATCCCCACGTTGCGACACGCGCACCGGAAAGAAATTCCCAATGAGTTCGCTGTGCCGTGAGGTAAATCGGCTGCCCGCGCCGAGTTTCCAGCAACGGCGGAACCGGCAATGCCGCTTGCGGTGCTGCGGCTAATGCCGATGGAGCAGACAGCATACTTGCGCCTAATGCCGCGCCCGTTGCTTGCAGCAAACGACGGCGGCTAATGGAAATTGTTTTTTTATTCTTGCTACCAACCATCGATACTGCCTTTATTTATCACGGCGATTTATTATTAATAACTAACCTGAACTTCAGATAAAAATTATATTTTTATGATAAATTTCAAATAATTATGAACTTCCTCGTAGGGGCAGCAATCTACCGCCCCTACAAATTATTCTTTATTATCAATAAAAATCTAAACCCGCTTATCCGCTGCTTCACGTTCCGCAACTTCTTGATTTAGCTGCGTCAGCTTCTCTGCCATGACCTCGTGGCAATGCAGTGCGAGTTCTCGCACTTGATCTTTGCTGTATTTAGTGGTGTCAATCGGAGACATCATCTCAACAATGACATGCCCGTTACTCCAGCGATTCAGATTAATTTTGTTACTGGTATTTGAGACACAAATCGGCACGATCGGTACACCCGCAGCAATCGCGGCATGAAACGCGCCCGTTTTGAACGGTAATAAACCGCGCCCGCGACTGCGCGTTCCCTCAGGGAACATCCATACTGAAATATCGCGTTTTTTCATTTGATCGATAATCTGAAAAATTGTACCGCGTGATTTAGCTTTATTATTACGGTCAATCAGGATATTACCGGTCAGCCAGTAAAATGGTCCAAAAAACGGAATCCACAACAGGCTCTTTTTCCCTACTGTCACCGTTCTTGGCTGCACTGCGCCAGCAGCCGTTACCATATCGTAGTTATTTTGGTGATTAGCAATATAGATGCAGTTTCCGCTGGCTTTAATTTTCGGCTTCACGCGCGTTTCAACAGTTAGACCGAAGATCGGTGCCAGTTGAGCGAATAGCCGACCAAACGTATAGGAATGGCGAGGATTGCGCGGGCTAAAAAGACAATATAATGAGCCAAACAGACAGACAAAAATACAAAACGGAATAACAATCAAAGCACGCAGAATAACTAACATATAAACCTCTTCCATATATAAGCGGTAAGTATATACCCAAAAGCGTTCAAATTGCAGGTAGGCGGCAAACGAGTACAACCTGATGAACTTACATAAATAAGTGATTCAGGCGAACGAGAGCAGCTAACAACGCTGTAACTTGAAAAATGGCGGATATACCGACTTATAACGAAAACGCACCGATTCCAATAACAAATCTGTGGAGTAATCACCAAAATTACCCCACAGACATTTATCCGCAACTCAGGTTAACTATTTATCTAACATCTGGTTATCTAACGTTAAATTTTGAACTGGCTGCGGCGGAGTTTCCACATCAACACCATCAATACGCTGTAATCCGCGCGGTAACAATGTGCCTTTACGACCGCGTTCCGCTCGGAATTTCTGGAGATCTTCCGGTTTCAGCAGCAGTTTACGCTTACCAACATGCAGTGTAACTGATGATTTCGAGGTCAGGATCAAGAGATAAGCGATGCGATCTTCGCCCGATGCTGCCTGTGCCGTCGGTATTGAGATAATTTTATTCCCTTTACCTTTGGATAACTGCGGTAAATCACCGACAGGGAACAGCAACATTCTACCCGCCGCCGTAATGGATAACAGCAGATCATCTTCGCTGCGAACTTCCAGCGGCGATAACGCTCTGGCATTGTCCGGCAACGTAATCATTGCCTTACCGTTACGATTACGCGCAACTAAATCTTCAAAGGTACAGATAAAACCATAACCGGCATCAGATGCCATCAGTAATTTCTGATCGTCTGCCGCCATTAACACCTGATCGACGGTTGCACCCGCTGGCAATGTCAGCTTGCCGGTTAGCGGTTCACCCTGCCCGCGCGCAGACGGCAGCGAGATAGGATCAAGAGCATAACTGCGTCCTGTTGAGTCAATAAATACCACTGGCTGATTGCTCTTACCGCGTGCAGCGGCTTTGAAACTGTCGCCTGCGCGATAGCTCAAACCTGATGGCTCAATATCATGACCTTTAGCACTTCTTACCCAACCCATATCGGACAGAACAATTGTCACCGGTTCCGATGGCACTAAATCGTGTTCGTTCATGGCTTTTGCTTCACCGCGCGCAACCAGCGGAGAGCGGCGATCATCACCATATTTTTCGGCGTCAGCCAGAATTTCTTTTTTGATTAGCGTACTCATCTTACGATCTGATGCCAGCAGCGCTTGTAAGTGATCGCGCTCTTTTGCCAGTTCATCTTGCTCGCCGCGAATTTTCATCTCTTCCAGTTTGGCAAGGTGACGCAACTTCAGTTCCAGAATCGCTTCCGCTTGAGTATCACTAATAGCAAAACGCTGCATTAATGCCGGTTTCGGCTGATCTTCCGTGCGGATAATTTCGATCACTTCATCAATATTGAGAAACGCAACCAATAAGCCATCTAAAATATGCAGGCGTTTTAATACGCGCTCTAAACGGTGATTTAAACGGCGTTTCACGGTATCACGGCGATACACTAACCATTCGGTGAGGATCTCAATCAGATTTTTTACCGCCGGACGACCGTCTAATCCGAGCATATTCAGATTAACGCGATAACTTTTTTCCAGATCCGTAGTCGCAAACAAATGATTCATTACCGGTTCTAAATCAACGCGATTAGAGCGCGGTACTAACACAATACGGGTTGGATTTTCGTGATCGGATTCATCGCGTAAATCTTCAATCATCGGCAATTTTTTCGCGCGCATTTGACTGGCGATCTGTTCAATCACTTTCGCGCCGGAAGTTTGATGCGGAAGCGCAGTGATAACAATGTCACCCTCTTCTTTCTTCCATACAGCTCGCATACGCACCGAGCCTTTACCGCTTTGGTACATCTTACGCAGCTCTTCTTTCGGCGTGATAATTTCCGCTTCAGTCGGATAATCCGGCCCCTGAATCACACTCATCACATCATCTAACGTGGATTTAGGATTATCCAGCAGCATCACCGCTGCGTTTGCTACTTCACGAATATTGTGCGATGGAATATCCGTTGCCATGCCGACTGCGATACCAGTCGTGCCGTTCAGCAGGATATTCGGCAAACGCGCAGGCAGCATTTTGGGTTCTTGCAACGTGCCGTCAAAGTTCGGGATATAATCCACCGTTCCCTGACCTAATTCACCTAGCAATAACTCAGCATATTTTGACAAGCGGGATTCGGTATAACGCATCGCCGCAAATGATTTTGGATCATCTGGTGCGCCCCAGTTTCCTTGCCCGTCAACCAGCGTATATCGATAAGAAAACGGCTGAGCCATCAGCACCATTGCTTCATAGCAAGCGCTATCGCCGTGCGGGTGATATTTACCTAATACATCACCTACAGTACGGGCAGATTTCTTAAATTTTGCCGCTGCGTCCAGTCCCAGTTCTGACATAGCATACACAATGCGGCGCTGTACCGGTTTCAGACCGTCGCCGATAAACGGCAAGGCGCGATCCATAATGACGTACATGGAATAGTTCAGATACGCATTTTCAGTAAACAGATGCAGCGCTTGTTGCTCTACACCATCGTGAGTTACTTCACTCATAGAATGACTCTTTCCTTTCCTGCTTTACTTTAATTGTGCAGAACTAAAATTGTGCGGAACTAAACATCAAGTTCTACTAAATCGCCTTTTTCCTGCAACCAGTTTCGGCGATCTTCTGAACGTTTCTTAGCCAGCAACATATCCATCAATGCCATCGTGGTGTCATTATCTTCCAGCGTAAGCTGAACCAGACGGCGAGTATTTGGATCCATTGTAGTTTCGCGCAGTTGTAAAGGATTCATCTCACCCAATCCTTTAAAGCGCTGAACGTTTGGCTTGCCTTTTTTGCGTTTTAGCTGTTCGAGGATACCCGCTTTCTCTTCTTCATCAAGGGCATAGAACACTTCTTTGCCTAAATCGATACGATATAACGGCGGCATGGCAACGTAAATATGCCCCTCTTCCACCATTTTGCGGAAGTGACGCACAAACAGCGCACAAATCAGCGTAGCAATGTGTAAACCATCAGAATCCGCATCGGCGAGAATACACACTTTGCCGTAACGCAACTGGCTGAGATCGTCACTGTCAGGATCGATTCCGATAGCGACCGAAATATCGTGAATTTCCTGCGAGGCGAGTACTTCATCAGATGAGACTTCCCATGTATTCAGGATCTTACCTTTCAGCGGCATAATTGCCTGAAACTCACGGCTGCGCGCTTGTTTAGCTGAACCACCTGCGGAGTCTCCTTCCACTAAAAACAATTCGGTAACATTTAAATCTTGTGAAGAGCAATCTGCCAGTTTGCCCGGCAATGCAGGTCCGCTAACCAGCTTTTTACGCACGACTTTTTTCGCTGCGCGCATGCGCTGTTGAGCGCTGGAAATAGCCAATTCAGCAAGCTGTTCAGCGGCTTGTACGTTTTGGTTTAACCACAAACTAAATGCGTCTTTAATGATACCGGAAACAAAAGCGGAGCTTTGACGCGAGGAGAGGCGCTCTTTGGTCTGACCGGCAAATTGCGGATCTTGCATTTTCAGGGAAAGAACGTAAGCACAGCGATCCCAAATATCTTCCGCGCTGAGCTTAACGCCGCGCGGCAGCAGATTGCGGAATTCGCAGAATTCACGCATGGCATCTAGCAGCCCTTGACGCAAACCATTGACATGCGTACCGCCCTGCATCGTTGGGATCAAATTCACATAGCTTTCACTCAGGACTTCACCGCCCTCTGGCAGCCATAATAATGCCCAGTCAACGGCTTCCACATCACCGGCAAAAGCGCCGACAAACGGTTTTTCCGGCAGTGTCACTAAGCCGTTTACCGCTTCCATCAGATAATCGGTTAATCCGTCCTGATAGCACCAGCGCTGCACTGTTCCATTAACTTTATCGGTGAAAATAATTTCAACGCCAGGGCAAAGTACCGCTTTGGCTTTCAATACATGAACCAAGCGAGAAACAGAAAATTTCGGGCTGTCAAAAAAGCTGGTATCCGGCCAAAAATGCACGCTGGTACCGGTATTGCGCCGACCGCAAGTACCGATAACGGTTAAATCCTGTACTTTTTCACCGTGTTCAAAAGCAATGCTGTAAATCTGTGCATCACGGCGTACCGTGACTTCAACACGGTTAGATAAGGCATTAACAACCGAGATCCCCACACCGTGTAATCCGCCGGAGAACTGATAGTTCTTATTAGAGAATTTACCGCCTGCATGTAAACGGCACATGATCAACTCGATCGCCGTCACGCCCTCTTCGGGGTGAATATCAACCGGCATTCCGCGACCATCGTCGATCACTTCTAATGATTGATCTTCATACAAAATCACTTCGATTTTATGTGCGTGACCCGCTAACGCCTCATCGACGCTATTATCAATCACTTCTTGCCCAAGATGATTCGGACGGGAAGTATCTGTGTACATACCCGGGCGGCGGCGTACTGGCTCAAGACCGCTGAGAACCTCAATGGAATCAGCGTTATAACTGGATTGGCTCATGTTTGGCTTCTGAGTTTTCTAAAATCTGAATTTAGTGTTTAAGGCTTAAAACAATCATTGTTTATTATCGATCGGCATAAACCGATTTACCTTCCGTCATTGGCATAACTGATTAGCTTTATTTAGTTAGCAATCAATTTAGTTAGCAATCATAGCAGAGGGACTGAAACCATTGCGTATTAAGCCGTAGCCAGCCCTAAAAAATCAACGATCGGGGAGAAAAAGTGTTCAAAGCCAATAAAACTGTGGTTTCCGCCTGATTCCACCGTCTGCTTGCAGGAGGTGTAATAAGTAACTGCCTGACGATAATCAAGAACTTCATCGCCAGTCTGCTGCAATAACCAGAGTAAATCAGGGAATTCCAGCGGCTCAATTTGCATCACTTTGAGATCATCAATGTGGCGTGACTCTATCACATATCGCTGACCTGTGTAGGGATTCTCGTTGTTACCGATGTAATCCGGCAGCCATTCAAATGGTTTGACCGCAGGATTCACCAGCACGGCTGGCAGCATAAAACATTGGGATAACCACGTCGCGTAATAGCCGCCAAGAGAAGAACCGACAATCCCCAATGGCTCACCGACGCGATCTAATACAATTTGTTCCAGCAATTCTGCGGTGTCCGCAGGATAAGGCGGAAGTTGCGGGATCAGCATTTCAATATCAGGGTGATACTGCGCCAGCCAGCGTTTCAAGCTGGTTGCTTTTGCTGACTGCGGTGAACTGTTAAAACCATGTATATATAGCAATGTTGCCATTAATAACCGTCCGAGTTCATATTGGGGCGGAATAAATTATCTTCGAGGCGGCATACGGTTGTCTCAACTGTTCCGTCAGGATACAAATCAAGATAACGCCAGCCCGGAGCAAGGTCATCAATGGTAAAGTTAATACAGTGCGGTTTAAATTGCACGCAAGTTGATGGCGAAGCCAACACACGGCGACCATGCCAGTCGAGATCGAGATCCTGATGAATATGACCGCATAGCAATGTTTTCGCTTGCGGGTGTTTATCTAACACATCAGCCAGTAAATCAGCATTACGCAAATAATGCTGATCAAGCCAGCTACAGCCAGAGGCTAACGGGTGGTGATGTAACAAAATCAGCGCATGGCGATCAGCATATTGCGTTAATGCGTTATCCAGCCAGTAAAGTTGTTCATTACTGAGTTCACCGTGAGGAACGCCCAACACTTGGCTGTCCAGCAGAATAAGAAACCAGTCATCACCGAGCAGAGCTTGTTTTGAGGGGAGAATATTCGCCGCTGCCATAGCATCAACCATAGCAGGCTGGAAATCATGATTGCCCGGCAGCCATACACATGGCGCGGGTAACTGAGCAATACCTGTAGCAAAGCGCTCGTAAGCAACAATCGAGCGATCTTGCGCCAAATCGCCGGTTGCCACGATTAAATCGTAGTCATGCCCTTGCTGAGAAATAGCATTTAATACAGCCTGATAGCTTTCCAGGGTATTGATGCCTAAAAGCGTTTCATCAGCACTCGCAAATAAATGGGTATCAGTAATCTGTAAAACTCGCACTTTGACCCCACGAATCAAAGGGAGTTGAAAACGGCTTTCCAAGAGGTTTCCTTCAAAAGGCTTAAGTTAGTAAGCTCCTGCTTTCTAAATATTCATGCTATAAAAAATGCCCGTTTAACAAACGGAAACGGACATTGTTCCTTTCACCAGACAAAAACGCAACCAGTCCGCCAAAAATTGGTTAATTTGATGCTTTTCATCACGCTGGTGCAATTTCTTATTTGGATAATCATAACTTGCTTTAAATCGAAAGATCTGTTGACTGGAACACACTTCTGCAACTAATACATCATGATATAACCGTACATTTAAAGCGGGCATACTCCAATAACTGACATAAGGAGCAATTTGTTTAATAGAAACTAATGAGGTATAGCGCGTCGATTCTAACATTTCAATTCGATATATCGTTCCGGCAACATTCAGTTCCACCGCGCTGCCTATTTCATTATTACGCGGAATTAATCGGCGTAATTGAGCATAATTCACTTCCGTTAAGCGCATCATGGCAGGAAAATCAGGAACGTAGCGCTTTTTCATATAACCCTTTAAATATCATATAACTAAATTTTATTATTACTTGCTATACAGCCGATTTTCAGCGAACCAAAATCTGTTTTATTATTATCTCTATAACCATAATTATTAACCATAGCTATCCAACATAAGCGGCTTATTATGAGGGAAAATCTGTCAATAAATAAAGGTTCAAGCACTCAAGTAAAGTAAATAAGTGATATTTGCTATTTATCTGAATGTTATGTGCATTACAAAATACATCTACGACTTATATAGATAATAAATTTTATTCATCACAAAAATTTATATGGTGAAAATAATAAGATCAGATAAGAAACAAAATACTAATTGCATTATATGCCAACTATATCAACATCACCGGTTATATCCGAAACAAAGGGTGATAATAAATAGCATGATTATTAATTATTCATACAAATCTAACATCACCGTGTTTTGCTCTTTATTGCTTTTAAGATCGCCACTCTTGACGCAAAGCCTGATAGTGCAATTGCAGCCATTGGATAGCAATGACTGAAGCCGCGTTATCAATCGTGCCATCTTCAACCCAAGCGTATGCCTGTTCACGGGTAACGACGTGAACGCGAATATCTTCGTGTTCTTCCGGTAAACCATGAATGCCAAAAGCAGTAGAAGAATCCACTTCACCAACCATAATGGATAACCGTTCCGTTGTTCCGCCGGGGCTGGCTAAATAGCTGAGTACCGGTTTGCAGCGCCCAACCTGAATACCGGCTTCTTCTTTTGCTTCACGGCGCACCACCTGTTCAATCTCTTCGCCCGCTTCGATCATACCGGCGATCAGTTCCAGCAGCCACGGCGTTTTGCTGGTTTCTATCGCAGCGATACGGATCTGTTCAATTAATACCACGCAATCACGCACTGCATCATACGCCAGCAAAATACCCGCATGACCGCGTTCAAAAATCTCGCGGACGACTTCACCGCTCATGCTGCCATCAAATTTACGGTGGCGAAAGCGATACTCAATTAATGAGAAAAAACCGCGATAGAGTGGTTTTTGTGCAATAATTTCGACATCTTGCTTACCCAAAATAATGGGTGATCGTGATGATTGTGTCATGACTTCTGTCTCTTTAACTAGCTAAATTATTTGATAATAATTATCATTTAAGTCTATATATTAACTTTAATAACAGTATTAATTTTATGTCTTTTTTTGCCAAAAATGTCTCAAAGGCACACAAAGTTGCATTTATTTTCAAAGATTCTCTGATAGAATTCACGGCTGTATCAATTTTTTGATTATCTCTGACAGCAACGATTAAGCAAAATAACTTATTGCTGTACAACAAGGATCGACCATGAAAAAACTGCTTCCTCTAATTATTGGTCTTAGCTTAGGTGGTTTAAGCTCATTAAGCCATGCAGAAGATTTAATTCAAGTATATCAACAAGCTAAAAGCAATAACCCTGATTTACGCAAATCAGAATCAGACCGTGATGCAGCCTATGAAAAAATAAGCGAATCTCGCGGTGCCCTGCTCCCCCAACTGGGTTTAAGCGCGGGTTACAATATTAACCGTGGCTATCGTGACAACGCCGGTAATAAAACCGATGTCTCTAATGGCGCTCTGCAATTAAGCCAAACCATTTTCGATATGTCGTTATGGCGTCAGCTAAATATTACAGAAAAACAAGCCGGTGTATCTGATGTCGCTTATCAGGCGCAGCAACAAGTGCTGATTTTAGATACCGCAACTGCCTATTTTAATGTATTACGCAGTCTGGATATTCTCTCCACCACTGAAGCGCAAAAAGATGCACTTTATCGCCAGTTAGATCAAGCTAATCAACGTTTTAATGTTGGTCTGGTTGCAATTACTGACGTGCAAAATGCCAAAGCTCAGTATGATCAAACGCTGGCAGATGAAGTTACCGCACGCAATAATCTGGATAACTCCCTTGAAGTTTTGCGCCAGATCTCCGGTATGTTCTATCCAGAATTAAGCTCGCTGGATACCGCGCGTTTCAGCACCAAACGCCCGAATGACGTCAATACGCTGCTGAAAGATGCCGAAAGTCATAACCTGAATTTGTTAACCGCGCGCTTATCTCAAGATCTTTCCCGCGAGCAAATTAAGTTACAGCAAACCGGTCATTTACCTACCGTATCGCTTAATGCAACAACTGGATTAACGAAAAATGACGATCGTGGGGAATATAATCCGCTGACAGGTAATCGTGATTACATTAACGGTAACACAACCGCCGGTGTAACATTAAGTTTCCCGCTGTTTAGCGGCGGTCAAACCAACTCCAGAGTGAAACAGGCGCAATATAACTATGTCAGCGCCAGCGAAGCACTGGAAAGCGCGCATCGTTCCGTTATACAGATCGTTCGTTCTTCTTATAACAATGTTTCTGCTTCGATAAGTTCAGTCAGTGCTTATAAACAAACGGTTGTTTCTGCTGAAAGCTCACTGGAAGCAACGCAGGCGGGTTATGATGTCGGTACTCGTACTATCGTTGATGTGCTAAATGCAACGACGATGCTGTATAGCGCTAAACAGCAGTTATCCAATGCGCGTTATGATTATCTGATCAACCAGCTAAACATTAAGTATGCGTTAGGTACGCTTAATGAAACCGATCTGACTAAACTCAACGGCTCATTAAGTAAACCCATTACGACGATGCCTGTAACTCAGACTAATTACTAATATTTTCTCCTGTAATACGATACGGGCAACCTTTATGGTTGCCCTGTTTTTATCGATAAGATAAAGAGCAAAATCGAGAGTTCGCACACAATTTTCTGGTTTCACAAACCAATACATTCACCAATTAACACTAAACTGACGCTCTTCTCTTTAAATTGCCTCTAAATTCGCCTATCCTAACGGCTGTTTATTTAAAAGGAATTTTCCTGTCATCTCCTGCTTTAACAGGGAGATCAATCAATGCGCGCAGCGCACTGTTTTCATCATTAATTATCACTGACTGATAACGCATCAGATAACGGGTATACATTCTGAATTTAACTCTGGGATTAAACAAATAATGAAGCGCACTAAACACATTAATCGTGACTCTTTCCGTAAATCATTCCGTACCTATCGCTTAGCACCTGTTGCGCTGGCGGTAAGTACCGTTTTTATGCTGTCAGGCTGTGAACAAGCAGATGAAAGCGTATCACTATTCCAAAATGCTGCTGAATGCCAACAAAGCAATCCATCGTTAGGCGAGCAATGCACCACCGCTTATAACAATGCGCTGGAAGAAGCTGCCAAAACTGCGCCAAAATATGCCACTAAAGAAGATTGCGTCGCTGAATTCGGTGAATCACAATGTACTGAAGCGCCGGTACAAGCCGGTATGACAGCCGAACCGCGTGAAAGCGGCAGTATGTGGATGCCATTAATGGCAGGCTATATGATGGGCCGCATGATGGGCGGCGGTTACGGTCAATCTCCGTTGTTTACCTCGAAAGCAGCGGGAAATCCTGCTAACGGTAAATTTGTTGACGCCACTGGTAAAAACTACGGCAGTGCTACAACAGGCAGAAGCATGAAAGTAGATAAAAGCGCTTTAGCACCGAAACCAGCTACCACGAAAACCATCACTCGCGGCGGTTTTGGTGAATCCGTAGCGAAACAAAATACCATGTCTCGCAGCAGTGCCAGCTCCACATCAAGCAGTCGTTCATCAACATCAACCGGAAGTCGTTCATTCGGTGGTTAAGGTTAATTTTTAATGATTCGTCAAACCATTACTGAGCGCCCGAACTGGCGCGATGTAGCCACTGAATATGGCTTTAATTTTCACACCATGTACGGCGAACCTTACTGGTGTGAAGATGCTTACTACCAATTTACCTTAGCGCAAGTTGAAGAACTGGAAGATGCCACCGCGGAGATACATCAAATGTGTCTGCAAGTGGTAGAGAAAGTGGTTAACAGTGAAGAATTGCTGACTAAATTCCAGATCCCAAAACACTGCTGGGAATTCGTGCGTAGCTCATGGAAAACCCAGCAGCCATCGCTCTACTCTCGTCTTGATTTAGCGTATGACGGTAAAAGCCCTGCAAAATTGTTGGAAAACAACGCAGATACGCCAACATCATTGTATGAAACGGCTTTCTTCCAATGGATGTGGCTGGAAGATCAGCTCAATGCTGGTAATTTGCGCCACGATGCTGATCAGTTCAATAGTTTGCAAGATAAGCTAATCGAACGTTTCGGCGAGTTGAAAACGCAGCATGGTTTTAATCTGCTGCATTTTGCTTGCTGTGAAGATACCGAAGAAGATCGCGGTACCGTGCAATATCTGCAAGATTGCGCCAATGAAGCTGAGCTGGCAAATGAGTTTCTCTTCATGGAAGAGATTGGCTTGGGTGAAAAAGGTCAATTTACTGACCAGCAAGATCAGGTTATCAGTAATCTGTTTAAACTTTATCCGTGGGAATTTATGTTCCGTGAAACGTTCTCCACCAAGCTGACCGATGCCGGTGTACGCTGGCTAGAACCGGCATGGAAGAGCATTATCTCGAATAAAGCGTTACTGCCGTTACTGTGGGAAATGTTCCCGAATCACCCGAATCTGCTGCCTGCTTATTTTGCAAATGATCCGCACCCTGAACTGCCGCATTATGTCACTAAACCGTTATTTTCCCGCGAAGGTGCAAATATTCAGATCATCAAAGACGGTCAGGAAGTGTGTAAAGCCGATGGACCTTACGGCGCAGAAGGTATGATTATTCAACAGTTCCACCCGCTGCCGCGTTTTAATGATAGCTATACGTTGATCGGTAGCTGGCTGATTAACGATCAGCCTTGCGGTATGGGTATCCGTGAAGATCGCAGCTTAATCACCCAAGATCTTTCCCGTTTTTATCCGCATATTATTTTGGATTGATATTAATCTTTGCCAAATAACACAAAAATGCCCTGTAGAAATATCAGGGCATTTTTATTTTTCTATTATCATATTGATGCCTGCCCTACGGAAACACCTGTATTTTCAATCAACTATGAAGTTTCACGCAGAATAACAAAATAGCTCAGATTATCTACTTTCATTGACCAATCTTTACTCAATCCGCCATTGAATCTTCCGCCGAATGACAACATATAGACTATTCCTTATCCATTTTGAACAAAAAAGTAGCTTACATGGGTAGTAATGAGTTGAATAATAAACTTTCTGTATCCAATAACTTTCCTATTAAATAAATCGTTAAAGCATATTCGCTATTTTTAAAGACTTTGCTATCATTCACAAATAAGAATTATTCTCATATGGAAAATTATATGTCAGTACCACTCATTCTTACTATTCTTGCAGGCGGTTCAACGTTTATCGGAGCCTTACTGGGAATTATGGGTCAGAAACCGTCTAATCGTGTACTGGCATTTGCTCTTGGCTTTGCAGCTGGAATTATGCTGCTAATTTCCTTAATGGAGATGCTGCCCGCTTCACTGGCGACACAGGGAATGTCACCTGTGCTGGGTTATGGCATGTTTATTTTTGGCTTAGTGGGTTATTTCCTGTTAGACCGTATGCTGCCGCATCAGCACGCACACGATTTAATACCGGGGCAAAACGCACCGCGTAATCTGAAACGTACAGCAATTTTGCTCACATTAGGTATCAGCCTGCATAACTTCCCTGAGGGAATCGCCACGTTTCTTACCACCAGCAGCAATTGGGAGCTGGGCATGGGGATCGCGCTGGCAGTTGCTATTCATAATATTCCAGAGGGACTGGCAGTCGCAGGTCCGGTATATGCGGCGACGGGCTCTAAGAGTTCCGCGTTATTTTGGGCGGGTTTATCCGGCGTTGCCGAAATTGTCGGCGGTCTGTTTGCTTTCCTGCTGCTGGGTCCGAATGTCTCGCAAGTTATTATCGCCGCAGTAATGGCAGCCGTTTCCGGCATCATGGTCGCGCTGTCAATTGATGAACTGATACCGCTGGCAAAAGAGATCGATCCTCACAACAATCCAAGCTATGGAATTTTATGCGGAATGTCGGTGATGGGACTAAGTTTGATGATGTTGCAGATGTGGACGGTAGGTTAATTTAACGTTGTATCACGTAACGTTGTATTACGTAACATTGTATCACGGGCAACCGCGAGGGCTGCCCGTACAGATCTTTATATCAACTGGCTTTTTTTACGTGCTGCTCAATATAAAACACCAGATCTTCAATCGTCACAACCGGCATATTATGCTGTTTCGCAAACTCAATCACTTGAGGCGCACGCGCCATTGTGCCGTCATCATTGGTTAATTCACACAACACACCGGCAGATTTAAATCCAGCCAGCGTCACCAAATCAATCGTTGCTTCAGTATGACCACGACGCGTTAATACACCGCCGTTACGCGCACGCAGCGGGAATACGTGACCAGGGCTATTCAGGCTGGCAGCGCTTGCGCCATCAGCAATAGCAGCACGAATCGTGGTAATGCGATCAGCAGCAGAAACACCGGTAGTTACGCCTTCTGCCGCTTCAATACTAATCGTAAAAGCAGTTTGATAACGGCTGGAGTTTGCCGGAACCATCATTGGCAGTTCGAGTTGTTCACGTTGTTGTTCAGTAATGCAAAGACAAACAATACCGCTGCCGTGACGAATGGTGAGCGCCATTTGTTCAACGGTCATGGTTTCTGCGGCAAAAATCATATCGCCTTCATTTTCGCGGTTTTCATCATCAAGTACCATCACGCCGCGACCATTACGCAAAGCGTCCAGCGCCAGTTCAATGCGCGCAACAGGAGTACCAAATTCGGAAAGTAAAGTCTGATTCATGGTAAAAAAACCTCATAATTAAAATGGATTACCAGAATCAGGGCAGCTTAGGAAGCAGGCATAAAAGCCTAATAACGTGAGGCGAGCGAATGCACGGATCATTATCGTTACTCTCTCCCATCCGGACTTTAACCGTCGGCTCTGGAATCACACCAGATCTGCTGACCTTAATCTGACCGTCGTCAAACCAAGCGCTCGCGGGCTTACATTCGGTGATTAGACCTCATGATTTACCGCCGGTGGGGACTTTCACCCCGCCCTGAGAATAAGCGCAGTTACTATAACCCGTATCCGAAACAGGGGCAATCCTTGCCGAAAAAACTCCCGTTGATATACTCTAGGCAAATTGGAGAAACAAACACTGAGTTAGCAGGATTCAATCCCGTAGCCATTAACCCGCAAAGGTAGACGAATGATCGATCCAAAAAAAATTGAGCAAATAGCCAAACAGATTCACGAATCAATGCCAAAAGGCATTCGTGAATTGGGAGATGAAGTTGAGAAAAAAATCCGTCAAGGGCTGCAAAATCAGTTGGCTAAACTCGATGTCGTCAGCCGTGAAGAGTTTGATATTCAAACTCAAGTTCTGCTGAGAACGCGTGAAAAACTAACTGCGCTGGAAAAACGGTTAACAGAGCTGGAAGCGAAAAAGCATCAGGAATGATTAGCGAAACGTTGTCATGCTAATTGCCATGCTGAATAGACAAACGGAGCAAAAATCTGCTCCGTTTATTTTTATCACAAAATACGTTTACTCTTCCCGCACCACTTTATCCCTACCTCTCGGCAATACCAGCCACAAGACAGCGAACATGGCAAAAGCATACAACACTTTCCAGCCGATCATGATTAACAACAGGATACATAATCCACTGCCGATAAACGCCATCAGACGTGAGCGTCCTTTCAGCAAACGACAGCCGGATAACATGCACAATAAATAAATCAGGATAAAGATACCGTTGGCATACACAATTAACGCATCAAGCGGCAACGCTAAAAAATCCGCCGCCAGCGAACTGATAAGACAACACAATAGTACGATTGTCAGAGCATTAAATGGAGAGTGGGAACGGGAAAGCTGCGCCAGCCAAGACTTCGGTTTATGCTCATAAGCCTGCGACCAAACCAGACGAGCAAAACTCTGCGTGTAGATATTTAAGCTGGCAAAACAGGCAAGATAGCCAATGAGACAAGCAATCCACAAAGCATGAGAGCCAAACAACTGCACCACAATTGATGGAATAGACGCTGCGGCTGCCATCTTGCCGCCATACGCATGAAAGGTGAGTATCGCAACAGTACAGCCCCAATAAATACCGCCCGCCAGCAGCATGCCGATAAGCAACGCACGAGGAAAATCACGTTCAGGATCGCGGAATTCCGCTGCCAGATGAGCAAAGGCTTCCAGCCCGACAAAGCACCAGAACATCACCGCTAACGCATTAAACATCGGGCTGACAGATAAGGAACTAATCTCAGGCCAGTCAATTGTCGCCAGCGTAATATCACCCTGCCACCAAATCGCAACCACCATTGCCACAATCAGCAAAGCAATCACTACCTGAATATTGGCGCTGGAACCAGCGCTACGCATTCCCAGCAGCCAGACGATCAATAGCGTACCTAGCTGCACCAAATGTATGCCGATCTGATTGAGATCAAACGCTGCCTGCCAAAAACCGGCGGCAATCTGTAATACCGCCGGTAAACCGACAGGGATCACTGAGAGAAACAACCAGCCGGTCACTTTTGCCATATGCGAACCAAATGCCAGACTGACAAAGTGTGCCGCGCCGCCAGCACTAGGAAAATGGCGACCTAACGCAGCAAAAGCGATAGCAATGGGAAAGACTAAAATGATTAACAAAGGCCAAACCCACAAACTGCCAGATTCAGCAATTTGTGCAGCTAACGCAGGAACGGCAAAAACACCCGTCCCAAGTAAAGACGTCGAAAGTAAGCCGATGCCCTGAACTAAGCCAATATCTTGTTTTAATTCGCTCATTTAGCGTTGATTAACCACGCTCGCGGATTGTTTTAATAATATTGCTGGTTGAACAGCCATCTTCAAAATTCAGCACCAGCACATCACCGCCCGCAGCCCAAACTTCTTTGCTGCCTGCGATCTCTTCGGGCTGGTAATCGCCGCCTTTTACCAGCAGATCCGGCAAAACATCGGCGATCAAACGCTGCGGTGTATCTTCTTCAAATGAAACCACCCAATCCACCGCTTCCAGTGCTGATAACACAATCATACGCTGTGCCAGCGGATTCACAGGACGAGTTTCCCCTTTCAGGCGGCGTGTAGAGGCATCACTATTCACGGCAACAATCAGGCGATCGCCTAATTTACGGGCATTGGCTAAATAGGAAACATGTCCGGCGTGTAAAATATCGAAACAACCATTGGTCATCACCACTTTTTCACCGCGCTGACGGGCATGAGCTACCGCTTGTTTAAGCTGCGCTTCGTCCATCACACCAAAACCGGTATCTGCACGTCCGCGAATAGCATTCTCCAACTCAATCGGCGAAACCGTTGATGTACCCAACTTACCGACTACGACACCCGCTGCGGCATTTGCCATAAAACAAGACTCTTCCAGCGATAAACCCGCCGCCATACTCACTGCCAGCACACCGATAACGGTATCGCCAGCACCGGTGACGTCATACACTTCTTGCGCCTGCGTTGGCATGTGGAAAGGATCTTTATTTGGCTGCAACAGCGTCATACCGTTTTCCGAACGCGTCACTAATAACGCACTTAATTCGATACGCTCAATCAGCGCCATGCCGCGCGCCACCAGCTCTTCTTCACTATTACAATGCCCGACGACAGCTTCAAATTCTGACAGATTAGGCGTTAACAACGTAGCACCGCGATAACGCTCAAAATCCGTACCTTTCGGATCGATTAATACCGGTACGCCAGCAGAACGCCCCGCTTGGATCAATGATTGCACCGACGCCAGCGCGCCTTTGCCATAATCGGACAGCACCATCGCACCTAATTGCGGCAAAGCCTGCTGAACGCGCTCCAGAATCGGTTGGGTATCGACATTATCGAAACCCTCTTCAAAATCCAGACGCAGTAATTGCTGGTTGCGGGATAAAACGCGCAGCTTAGTAATCGTAGGGTGAGAGGCTAACGTAACAAAATCACATTTGACGTTAACTTCATTTAATTTAGTATTTAATACGCGCGCGGCTTCGTCCATACCGGTTAACCCCACCAGTCGGGAAGCACCGCAAAGAGAGGCGATATTCATGGCGACGTTAGCTGCGCCGCCGGGACGATCTTCCACCGTATTGACTTTAACCACCGGAACCGGTGCTTCAGGAGAGATGCGGCTAGTCGGTCCGTGCCAGTAACGATCAAGCATAACATCGCCGACAACCATCACATTGGCACGACTAAAATCAGGTAACATAACTTTCATCCCAAACTCCATCGACAAAAACTGCATATAAAGGTGGTATATGAATATACTGTCTGGAAGTTTATCATAATCGCGTCATAAAATAGGAATGTGTTAGAAATCCCGCTAAACTATGCCGCAAAAATCGTGGCAAAAATTTTTAGATTTGAATCACTATGTCGAATAATCATGTTCACGCGGAATTCACCCGCGATCTTTTATCTCCGCGCTACTGGGTGCTTTGGCTAGGCATCGGTTTGCTGTATCTGCTGGTGTTATTACCTTATCCCCTGATCAATCGTCTTGGGCGCGGTCTTGGGCGCTTTGCTATGCGCTTTATGAAGCGCAGAAAAATGATTTCACGGCGCAATATTCAGCTCTGTTTTCCTGATATGACAGAAGAACAGATCGAAACATGGCTCAAGAAGAATTTTGAAGCTACCGGATTAGCTATTTTTGAAACAGGTATGGCATGGTTTTGGCCGACATGGCGCATTAACCAGTGGTGCAAAGTGCAAGGTCTTGAGAACCTGCAAAATGCCGTGAACAACGTGCGCGGCACGCTGGTTATCGGTATTCATTTTCTGACATTAGAACTCGGCGCGCGCATCATTGGGATACATGCACCAGGCATCGGCGTTTATCGTCCGCACGACAATAAATTGATGGACTGGCTGCAAACATGGGGACGTCTGCGCTCCAATAAATTTATGCTTGATCGCCGCGATATTAAAGGCATGATCCGCTCCCTGAAACAGGGCGAACTATTATGGTACGCGCCGGATCACGATTACGGTCCGCGCAACAGCGTATTCGCGCCATTCTTCGCGGTAAAAAATGCCGCGACAACGATCGGCACCAGCATTTTAGTACGTGCAGCGAATCCTCAGCTTATCCCGTTTATCCCGATGAGAAATGAAGATAACAAAGGCTATACCCTAATTGTTCAGCCAGAATTACAAAACTTTCCGCTAAAAGATGAAGTAGCTGCCGCCGCCTTTATGAATAAAGCGATTGAACAGCAAATCATGATCGCCCCAGAGCAATACATGTGGCTACACCGCCGATTTAAAACACGACCAGACGGTGAGCCATCATTGTATCTGTAGGGTGAATTGCAGATATATTATTACGATAAATTTCAAATAATTATGTTATTTTTCGTATTGGCGGCAACCTGCCGTCCGTTGATTTCACTGTGGTTTGGCGGGCGGTTAACAACCGCCCATACAAATCATTCTTTATTAGCAATATATTAATTTATTGCCTTTATCACTTTCTTATCACAACCTGAGGTCAATTATAGAGAGAAGTTCAGTAGTGAACTGATATAAGAACAAAGATATTGTTGTATATCGCTCTATTTACTATTTTTTCTTAGCTGTGTTACAGGAATACCGCCGATTCCCCAGTTATCCATCTCAACTTCATCAATTACCACAACAGTAGTTTGTGGATTTTTATTCAATACATCAACAAGCAACTGTGTTACTCCCTCAATTAACAGACGTTTCTGTTCAGTTGTTGCACCTTCTTTCGTTATTTTAATATTTACATAAGGCATAAATTCTCTCCGCTAGTTTGTTTAGATTGAATGAAATTCCTGAGATAGCTATATATGAAGATGTTGATTATTCAATCCCCATATCATTAGGATCAATGAGCAGCACATCTATAGGATTTGAATCAGGATAAATAGGATAAAGTGTTATTATTCGTTCAAGAATACTGAGTCCTCATGGTCCTATACCTAAAATAGCAACAGTGGTTTTAGACATATTCCATAAAATATCACTTTCAATTATTATTCATTCAACACGATTAACATACATTTAACAAACAAGAAGTAACTATACGTTAGAAATACAATTACACTAAGTAATCTGGACTTCGGATAATCAATTATATTATTGCGATAAATTTCAAATAATTATGTTATTTTTTCGTAGGGGCGGCAATCTGCCGCCCGTAAACTTACCGCGTTGTTAATTCGGACGACAGATTGCCGCGCCTACAAATTATTATTTTTGCTATTTACTTATCCAAATATGAGGTTAGTCAATTACTCACCCAACCACTTCGACCAACTCTGATTAACCTGACGCCGTTGTGTTGTGAAGTTATCTGCGGTGACTTTTCCTGATTTATCTTGCAAAGCCAGGCGGTGAATTTCATCACGCATGGTGACATAAGCATGAGTCAGTGCGGCGGCTTCCTGCTCGTCCATAATTTGATAATTCGCCATTAGTTCGAAGATCCGCACGTTATCAGACCAGCGCGTTAACTGCGGTTGCTGATGGGCATAACGCAGCACTAAATATTGCGCGATAAACTCAATATCGGTGATACCGCCCTCATCGGTTTTGAGATCAAATAGTTCAGGATTTTTATTACCAAGATGACTACGCATTTTCTCGCGCATTTCACGCACATCGAGCTTGAGTTGTGCTTCATCGCGTTCAAGGGTGAGAATATCATGGCGCGTCTGATCGAACGCTTGATGTAAAATCGGATCGCTATACACAATGCGGGTACGCACCAGCGCTTGATGCTCCCATGTCCATGCTTCATGGCGCTGATAATCGTCAAAGGCTTTGATAGTGCTTACTAACAAACCTGCTTCACCCGATGGGCGCAAGCGCGCGTCCACTTCATATAAGATACCTGATGCCATACGCGCGCTAAACAGGTGCATAATTCGCTGCGCCAGACGTAGATAAAACTGGCGACCATCAATACTGCGCGCACCATCAGTAGCAATGTTTTCAGGGCAATCTACCAGAAAAACCAGGTCAAGATCCGAACGATAACCCAGCTCGATGCCACCCAGTTTACCGTAAGCGATAACAGCAAAACCGCGCCCCTCACGATCATACAAATGCGTTGGCTGACCATAGCGCGCCGTCATCTGGAACCATGCTTGCTGCACCACCGCATCAATAATCGCTTCCGCCAGATAAGTTAAGTGATCACTCACTTTCATCACTGGCAGCGCACCGGCAATATCTGCCGCAGCAATTCGCAAAAGATGCGTCTGTTTAAACTGACGCAGCGCTTCCAAACGCTGCTCTTCATCTTCTTCCGGCACACGCAGTAAAAACTGACGCAATTCATCACGATAAGCGCTTAACGGCACGGCTTGATATAGCGAATTCACGTCCAGCAATTCATCAAGCAGGATCGGATAAAGCGCCAGTTTGCTGGCAACCATCGGAGATGCTGCACACAAGCGGATCAAATGCGTCAATGCCGATGGATATTCCATCAACAATTCAAGATAAGTGGTGCGGGTAACAATACTCAGGATCAAATGCGTCAGGCGCGGCAGCACGCTATCGGCATCATCACGTTTGCCCACTTCCGATAACAAACGCGGCATCAGTTTATCCAGCACATCACGCCCGCGCTGCCCGATAGCACGTTTATCAATATCGTGACGGAATCCTTGCAGATGTTCACCAATCGACTGACAAGCTGCCGCTTCCAGTTGCGGCATCAGCAGAGAAAGCTCGCTGAGATTTAACTCGTCCAGCCATAACGGGCTATAGCGTAAATAGTCGCTATCTTCTTCATTATCAGGCGTATCATCGCCGATTAAGTTGGCAAAAATCTTTCTCACTGCGGACATATAATCACTTAACTGCGCTAATAACTGCTGCCAGTCGTGACAATCCATGCCCCACGCTAAACGCGCTTGATCCAGCGGATTATCCGGTAAAGTTTGGGTTTGCTGATCGGCAATAGCTTGCAGCAGATTTTCCAGACGACGCAAATAAAGATACGCCGCACTAAGTGTTTCGCTCTCTTCTCTGGTGAGTAGTTCCAGATCAGCAATAATTTGCAGCATCGGCAGTAGTGAATGCCCTTGCAAACTCGGTTCGCGCCCGCCGCGAATCAGTTGAAAAACTTGGGTGATAAATTCAATTTCACGAATACCGCCCGCGCCCAATTTGATATTGTCCGACAGCCCACGACGCCGGACTTCACGGGCGATCATGCCTTTCATATTCCGCAGCGATTGGATCACGCTGAAATCAATGTAACGACGAAAAACAAACGGACGCAGCATCCGCTTCAACTCTTCGCTGTAATTATCTTGCTTATCGCCCATGATGCGCGCTTTTACCATTGCGTAACGTTCCCAATCACGTCCCTGCTCTTGGTAATAATCTTCCAACGCATTGAAACTAAATACTAACGGACCGCTATCACCAAACGGGCGCAGGCGCATATCGACGCGATAAACAAAGCCCTCTGCCGTGATCTGATCCAGCGCTTTAATCAGGCGTTGACCTAGACGGGTAAAAAACTGCGCGTTATCTAACTGCCGCCGCCCGCCCTGCGTTTCACCGTTTTCTGGATAGGCAAAAATCAGATCAATATCAGATGAGAAATTCAGCTCACCGCCGCCCAGTTTGCCCATACCCAAAATAAACAGTGATTGAGGAACACCGTTAGCATTCACTGGCGTACCCCATTCACGGCAGCAGAGATCGTACAACCAGTCGCGCGCGGCAATAATCAAGGTTTCCGCTAAAATGCTTAGCTGGCTCAACGTTTGCCGGGTATCACACAATTTAAGGCTTTGCGCCCAAGCGATACGGATCATGATACGGCGGCGAAACAGACGCAGTTGGCGCAATAACGCTGTTTCATCGGTTACATCTGCCAACTGCTCATGCAACCAAGCGGAATAATACTGCGCTTCATCGGCGACTGGCGGCTGTTGGTGCAACGTTTGCCACCATTGCGGGTGCTGAACCAAACCCTCACTGACAAAATCACTCAACGCCAATGCCACGCCATCTTGTGCGCTAAACACAACCGGCTGCGACAGGCGCTCTTCCAGTTCAGATTGGCGCTTTAGACGCTGGCTATCCAGCAATGGTGAAAGTGGCAGCATAAGAGATTCCCCGCTATATGGTAAGAAAAACGGTAAAGAGAACAAATGAGAAAAATAACTTAGACATGTTGAGCGCTATTTAACCAGAATAACGGCTGCTCCAGCGCTTGGCGGCGCAATAAATCACGATCACCTTGAGCATCAAACAGCTTTTGCCAGCCGTCGATATAAGGCAAAACGCGCTCTTTATCATAAGCGCCGGACAGCAGATATAAATTGATAATCTGACGTTCAAGGCGCGGCTGCTGATCGTTAAAGCCGTCGTTACTCAGCGGTTTGTTAAAGGCTTCTTTCAGTTCTGAACGGCTGCGCGATAGCATCACATCGGCAAAACGCTTAAAAGAACCGGCGAGCTTCTGCTGACCTTTTTGATCAATAAACGGCTGCCAGCCTTTATTCATTAACCATGCCATTAAATCTAATTTCAGTTGCAGATAACTTGGCGGATAGCAGATCACCGCTGCGTCTTGTTTCGTTTCCAATAATTGTTCCAGTGCCACTAATCTTTCCCGCAGTGATGTACTGGCTTTACGCGGAATAATTCCACCGTAGATCACCAGAATTTCGCGGATCACCGTTAACGCATGGCGCACGCCGTATTGCGCTGATTTCTCGCCATCAAACCAGTGCGTTTCATGGTGCTGCCAGTAAGCAAAAGCCCATTCCAGCATGGCAGTTAATCCCTGCTCAGTACTGGCTTTTTCTGCCACTTGCAACACGTTCATTTTGACTGGCGGTAACGGCTGATTGCCGTTTAGTAAGCGGTATCCGCGCGCGGCTTTACTTAAACTTCCCAAACGCAAGCCCTCAACAGTAGTTAATTGCTGCGCCAGCGCCAGCATATCGGCAGCGTTGCCCTGTTTTAACTCCATTTCCAGCTCACTGATCGGCTCGCTTTGAGCGCCCGCCTGAATCGTACCAAGATCCAGCGCCACTTCAATTTGGCTCTGCTGAAAGTTAATCAGCCATGTTTCACGTTTAAAATTAGTGCTGAACAGTGGACTTAATTCTTGCTGCAATTGCGATATATTGATGCTTCTTCCCCAAATATCTGCGGGTAAAAGAGAAATATCCAGTTGATTTGCTGGCAGATCGATATTGTATTCCGCCCGATGAGCAATGCCGCCGACTACGTTACCGCCAGACTTAAACGTCATTTCATAGGCGTTATTACAACTTCTGATGCGTAAACCAAAACGCTGAGAACGCAAAAGCCCGTCCGCAGTATCGTAGTAGGTATTGGATAAATGCAGCTCGTTGTGACTTTCTGCTTTCCAGTGGGCGAGTTGTGCTGGTAATGCAGCAACAGCAGCAGGTGTAGCAATGAACTTTAGTTCGATTTCAACGGTCATAATAGCAATGGTTTCCGCAGTCAGAATTAGAGGAGTTCGGGGAGTCAGCGATAATTAATGCCATAAATTATCGTGATACAAGTTGAGTAATTTACGCTATTGATGAGGTAAAAAACTACCTGATTTATTTGCGTTGTATCGATGCTCACCTTGCGCCGATCGCCTGAACACCCTACTATCCTTACATACATCACTTTTTTGAGAAGATAAAACCGACAATGGTTAACTTAAAATCGTTTAAATCTAAATCAATCACGATGACGTTGCTGGCTTTCCTCAATATTGCCGCTTTTACTGCAACCGCAGACGAGACGCGCTATATCTCTGATAATCTGATTACTTATCTGCGCGGTGGACCGTCGGACAATCACCGGATTATCGGCGCGATCAATGCAGGTGAAAAAGTGGAGCTGTTAGCGGTAAATGATGCCAACAAATATGGGCAAATCAGCGATAGCAAAGGTCATACCGGCTGGATTCCGTTGGATCAACTCAGCACTGAACCGAATCTAAGAGAGAAAGTCCCTGCGCTGGAACAGCAAGTGAAAGAGTTGAGCGATAAACTCACTAATATTGATAGCAGTTGGAATCAGAAAACCGCTGAAATGCAACAGAAAGTCGCTAATAGCGACAGCATCATCAACGGCTTGAAAGACGAAAACCAAAAGCTGAAAGATGAATTAATCGACGCCAGAAAAAAGGTCAATGACATCAGTTTGCAAATGGACGATAAGCAACGCACCATCATTCAGCAGTGGTTTATGTATGGCGGCGGGGTTGCTGGTCTTGGCTTAATTTTAGGTCTGATTCTGCCGCACTTGATCCCGCGCCGGAAAAAAGATCGTTGGATGAATTAAGCCTGAATTTTTTGTTTTAGTTAATTTTATTGTTACGCCGGTACTGTTTGTCCGGCGTTTTAATTAAGACCATTTTTATTTAAATATTTCTCGGAGTCTGTGTGAAAACCTATCTTGTGGGCGGCGCTGTCCGCGACCAATTGCTAGGCTTACCGGTGCATGAATATGACTGGGTTGTCGTCGGTGCAACACCGCAGCAGATGCTTGATCTCGGTTATCAGCAGGTTGGCAAAGATTTTCCGGTATTCCTCCACCCGCAAACTCACGAAGAACATGCGCTGGCGCGTACTGAGCGGAAATCTGGTTCAGGTTATACCGGTTTTACCTGTTACGCTGCACCTGATGTCACGCTAGAGCAGGATTTACTGCGCCGCGATCTCACCATCAATGCGATCGCACAAGATAGCAACGGCACGTTAATCGATCCTTATCATGGTCAACAAGATATAGCACAGCGTGTTCTGCGTCATGTTTCCCCTGCATTTCGGGAAGATCCTTTACGGGTTTTGCGAATTGCTCGTTTTGCTGCCCGTTTTGCTTATCTTGGCTTTACTATTGCGCCAGAAACATTGCAATTAATGAAAGCAATCGTCAATGACGGTGAAATCGCCCATTTAACGCCGGAGCGCGTCTGGAAAGAGACCGAAAAAGCGCTGGCGACTCGCAGTCCGCAAATCTTCTTTCAGGTATTGCGCGATTGCGGCGCGCTGGCAGTGCTGTTCCCTGAAATTGATAAGCTATTTGGCATACCTGCGCCGGAAAAATGGCATCCAGAAATCGATAGCGGCGTGCATACGCTGATGGTGTTAGAAATCGCAGCAAAAATCAGTGATGATATTGATGTACGCTTCTCTGCCCTGCTACACGATATTGGTAAGGGATTAACACCGCCGGAGTTATTACCTCATCATTACGGGCACGGACATGCGGGTGTTCGCTTAGTTGAGACAATTTGCCAGCGCTATAAAATCCCGAATACCACACGCGAACTGGCGCGTCTGGTTTCTGAATTTCATGATCAAATTCATACTGTATATCAACTGCGTCCGGCGACGATCCTCAAGTTATTTAACGCCATTGATGTCTGGCGCAAGCCCCTGCGTTTAGAGCAAATATTGCTGGTGAGCGAAGCCGATTTTCGCGGGCGTACCGGCTGGCAGGATAAACCGTATCCGCAGGCTGACTATCTGAAACAAGCCTATACCGTTGCCAACAACGTCGCGGTAAAAGAGATTATTGATGCAGGATATAGCGGTGTGGAGATTAGAGATCAGCTCGATAGACGCCGTATTATTGCCTTAAATAGCTGGAAGAAAAGATTGAAAGAATAATGTTTTTGTAGGAGCGACAACCTGTCGCCCGCGGACACAAAATCATCATGTTTAACATTGGTGATATTTGCAGGATTTTAGGGGCAACAGAGACAGATTATCGCCCCTAAAATTTATCATTTATTATCAATTTATTGCGTTATTTTCCTAATGTTCTTTAGAAAAATACCCAATAAATCACACCAGCGACAAAAAAACGATAGATGGCGAAAGGAATAAACGAGAAGCGTTTAATCAAGTTCAAAAAGGTTTTAATCGCTAATAATGCCACGATAAATGCGGTGACAAAGCCAACGGCAAACATCGGTAAATCATGCCACACCAATAAACCAATGCTCTTATACATCACCAAAATCGTTGCACCCAGCATCATGGGAACTGCCAGAATAAACGAGAATTCTGATGCAGCGTAACGGCTAACGCCAATCAGCATACCGCCGGAGATCGTTGCGCCTGAGCGGGAAAAACCTGGCCACAGCGCAAGACATTGGAAACAGCCGATAATAAATGCCTGACGATACGTCATATCGTCCAGACCTTCCGCCCGCACTTGCTTTGGTTTGAGCCATTCGGCGGCGATCAACAGTAGACCGCCAGCGATCAAGGCGTACATCACGGTTTTCGTGCCGAAAAGATTCTCTTTAATATCATCATGCAATGCAAAACCAACGATCACCGCCGGTAACATGCCAAGAATAATATGCCCTAACGTTAAGCGCCCGTTGCCTCGCCCTTCATGAGGAACGTTACCGAAATGAATGCCGATTAAACCGAACAATCTGCGCCAGAAAACCACGACGACTGCCAGAATAGAACCCAGTTGAATGACAACTTCAAATGTCGATGCGGCATTGCCGGAAAATCCGAGTAATTCACCAACAATGATCATGTGCCCCGTCGATGAAACCGGCAGAAACTCTGTCAACCCTTCAACTACACCGAGAATAAATGCGACCACCAAATCATGGACATTGCCCATCGAATGTATTTCCTTGATAAAACTAACTAAAAAAAGAAACAATCATCAAACTTATTTTAACGCTTGTTGGTATAAGCCAACATCAGACACATAATCATATATTTAGTTTCATGACATCTTGATGAATTCGTCGCTTATGCGCTGCGCGAGCCTCTTTCAATAATAACACCAACCTGTTTTGCTGCCGCAACTGCACTTGGTTTACTGACCTTTATTTTAATCCACGGAATAGAAAATTGATTCATTAACAAAGCAGCAACATTTTCAGCAACGCGCTCAACTAATGCAAAACGCTCGTTTTCAACCATTTTGATCACCGCTTCACTTACGTCAGCGTAACTCAAGCAGTCAGCAACATCATCACTGGCAGCAGCTTTGCGATTATCCCAACCCATCTCAATATCAAAAATTAACTTCTGGCGAATAGTCTGTTCCCAGTCATAAACGCCAATAGTTGTGATTACGCTAAGCTGTTCTATAAATACAATATCCATAACATCATTCTCAGTTTTGCAATTAAGACGTACCACTTCGAGCAGAATATCCGTATTATCCATGTTAGTAGTGAGTAAAACGACAATTATTGTACCCTGGTTATAAGGGGATTAGATGGAATCGAGTTTATGAGTGCTATCGCGCTTTGCATGATCATTATCGCCTATCTATGCGGTTCTATTTCCAGCGCTGTATTGGTTTGCCGTATCGCCAAACTGCCTGATCCACGAGAAAATGGTTCTGGTAATCCTGGTGCAACTAATGTGCTACGTATTGGCGGGAAAGGCGCTGCTGCCGCAGTGCTAATTTTTGATGTTTTAAAAGGCATGATACCTGTCTGGATAGCTTATAAACTTAATCTTTCCCCGCTTTATCTTGGTTTAACGGCGATCGCTGCCTGTTTAGGGCATATCTATCCAGTCTTTTTCCATTTTCGCGGCGGAAAAGGTGTTGCGACTGCATTTGGTGCTATTGCGCCGATTGGCTGGGATCTCACCGGTTTGATGACCGGTACATGGCTGCTGACAGTATTACTTAGCGGTTACTCTTCTTTAGGCGCGATTGTCAGTGCGCTGATTGCACCTTTCTACACTTGGTGGTTTAAACCGCAGTTTACTTTTCCGGTAGCGATGCTTTCCTGTCTGGTATTGATCCGTCATCATGACAATATCCAGCGTTTATGGCGCGGTCAGGAAGGAAAGATCTGGGATCGTTTTAAGAAAAAAAAGAACAACAAAGAACAATAATGATGAAAGCTGTATTAAAGATAAACCAGAGTAATCATTTATTATTCATGGAATAACAATTCGTCTCGTCGGGGCGGCGATCTGCCGCCCGTTGATTTCACCGTGGTTTGGCGGGCAGTTAACAACCGCCCCGCCGATGAAATTACATAATGCTTTGAAATTTATCGTTAATAATAGACAACGGGCGGAAGCTGTTCCAACGGCCAGCGAGGTCGTACCGTTAGCTCTAGCGGGCTGCTTTCCTCTGCTTTCAGACGGATCATGCCTGCATAAGCGATCATTGCGCCGTTATCGGTACAGAATTCAGGGCGCGCGTAAAATACTTCGCCTTTACGCTGTTTCATCATTTCAGCCAGTTTGTGGCGTAGCGCGCGGTTAGCACTGACACCGCCAGCGATTACCAATCGATTAAATCCGGTTTCTTCCAGTGCGCGGCGGCATTTAATCGCCAGCGTATCTACAACCGCATCTTCAAACGCTCTGGCTATATCGGCTTTGGTTTGTCCGTCGTCACCAGATTGGCGAATGGTATTAGCCGCAAAAGTTTTCAAACCGGAGAAACTGAAATCCATACCGGGACGATCGGTCATTGGGCGCGGAAAGTGAAAGCGCTCCCCATCACCGCGTTCTGCCATTTTGGAGAGCATCGGTCCGCCCGGATAATCCAG
Source organism: Enterobacteriaceae bacterium (assembly GCA_031261005.1). GTDB lineage: Bacteria > Pseudomonadota > Gammaproteobacteria > Enterobacterales > Enterobacteriaceae > JAISKF01. The sequence goes on from JAISKF010000003.1 coordinate 39,378, forward strand.
TCCTAACAACTTAGCTGTTTTATCAAATGCTTCACCAGCGGCATCGTCAATAGATTCACCCAACAGTTGATACTGACCAACACCAGTTACGCTAATAAGCTGTGTATGCCCGCCAGACACCAGTAAGGCAACAAACGGGAACTGCGGCGGATTCTCTTCCAGCATCGGCGCTAATAAATGCCCTTCCATGTGATGCACTGCAATAGCCGGAACATTCCACGCCAGCGCTAAAGAGCGCCCAACCGTTGCGCCGACCAGCAGCGCCCCAACCAATCCCGGACCGGCGGTAAAAGCAACACCATCAATATCTGCGGCAATGAGATTGGCTTGTTTTAATGCAGCCTGAATCAACGGTACTGTTTTACGCACATGATCGCGCGATGCCAGCTCTGGCACTACACCGCCGTAATCTGCGTGGAGTTTGATTTGGCTATATAGCTGATCCGCTAACAGCCCTTGTTGATCGTCATAGATGGCGACGCCGGTTTCATCACACGACGTTTCAATACCTAAAATACGCATAACTCGTTAAACAGCCTCTAAATTCATAAAATAGCGTCTTGTTTTCTATGTAATAACTAAAAATTCTGCGAGAAAAACATACGCCAAACAATCCTTTCATCTAAGCGCAATGATACCACAGACAATCCGCACGATATGTAGAATTGCCATTTTCAGTAAAATGCTACTAAATATAACGAAGTAGCGGCATCTCACATTAGATTTGGTTAAACTAGGCACGAAGTCGCTTGCAGCACACTGGACTCTCTGGGTATGCTGCGCTGCTCTTTTGTCCGCTCAACGCCAAACAACCGTTTATTGTTTTTATTAAAAAACCTGTTTACTAATTGATATTGAGATAGAAATGACTAAAGCTCAAAGTGTTAAATACGGATTGTCTTCCCTGACATTATTGAGTGCACTGGTACTCACCGGCTGTAGCTCAACCAATCCAAACGCACATCTTCCTGCGGCAGTAAAAACAGCAGGTAGTGCAGATCAAATTTCAACCCATAAGTCTGATCAGTTAGCAGGACCAGAATTGTTGATTTCTGCCGGACAGAATAACGGCAGCTATAACAATATGCGTCGGGCGTTGGTGCGTTCCAGCTTGCCGGAAGAGAACACTATCCAGCTTTCTGAATGGGTGAATTTCTTCCCTTACAATTATCCGCAGCCACAAGGACGAATTCCTTTTGCCGCGATGAGTGAAATGGCAAATACGCCGTGGAATTCCGCAACAAAATTATTGCGTATCGCCGTCAAAGCCGATGATCTTCAGACCAGTCTGCGCCGCGATGCAAATCTCGTCGTATTCGTCGGTACTGATGGCGTTGATTTAGCGCTGGTTAAACTAAGCCTGAATCATTTAGTCAACCAACTTAGCGCACAAGATAGTCTGAGTATTATTACCTCTGCCGATGATAAAAATGTGTTACTGGCACCGACAAATGACAAAGATAAAATGCTGTCAGCGATCAACAACCTGAAAAGCGGTACTACCGGTGATGATACAGAACGTTTGAGTCAGGCTTATACATTGGCGAAAAAACATTTTATTGATGATGGTATCAATCGTGTGATTCTGGCTGGCAGCAGCAACTTCGATGTTGGATTTAAAAACACGTTAGATATTCAGAGCTTCTTCTCTGATAATCAAACTGCGGGCATTTCACTGACTGTCTTAGGCTTCACCGCACATAAATTCCACCCATCTGCATTAGCTGACATCGCCTATATCGGTGACGGTGTTTACGATTATATTGATAACGAACGCGATGCCGATAAAGTGTGGTCAAAACAATTAACATCAACTCAAACGCCGGTTGCTAAAGACTTCTCCATGAAAGTGGAATTCAATCCAAATTATGTTCAAGCCTATCGTTTACTGGGCTATCAAGCGCCAACGCAATCTGATAACGATTTAGCGGATAAGGGCGTTGTTGTCACCGGTCAAACATTGACAGCATTGTATGAAATCGTTCCTGTCGGTAGTTCTGTCAATTGGAGCGGTGAACAATTTACGCCATCATTTAACAGTTTCCTGAATAAAACCAAAGAAATGGCGATGGTGCATTTGCGTTATAACAAACCAACAGCACAAGGCGAGTCACAACGTGTCGAGCTGCCAGTTCCGGAATCTCAAATGAGAACCACGCTAGATAACAGCAGTCAGGATTTCCGTTTTGCTGCTGCGGTTGCCGCCTTTGCTGAACAGCTAAAAGATAACGGTGAAACGACTGGTCAATTTACGCTGGACAATACCTTACAACTGGCGCGTGATGGTCAGGGTAGTGATAAATTTGGCTTACGCGGCGAATTTATCCAACTGGTGCAAAATGCACAGAAAGCCTTACCTAATTCATCACCGGTGAAAGGTCAGGGTAAGTAAGACAGTTAAAAAGCTCTGAAAAGCGCAGTAAAAATAGATTAATAGATTGATAATAAATAATAATTTGTAGTGGCGACAATCTGCCGCCGCTACGATAACGTCTTATCCGAAGTTCAGGTTAAATACATTTATCAATCACAGAAATAACCGGTTCACAAGACCGGTTATCTGCGACAGATAACATCATTGCGATAATTTATACAATGAATTGGGTTGCTTATCTCAATACCGATGAATGAATCGGTAACAGCGCTTTACAAGCACGCCCTATTCGCAGTAGAATTCCGCACCATTTTGAATATAGCTGGCACTAGCGCCAGCAGCTAAACCGATTTCTATTGAGGTGAAAGGCACATGCCGGTAATTAAAGTACGTGAAAACGAGCCATTTGACGTAGCATTACGTCGTTTCAAACGTTCATGCGAAAAAGCAGGTATCCTTGCTGAAGTACGTAGCCGTGAATTCTACGAAAAACCAACAACTGAACGTAAACGCGCTAAAGCCTCTGCTGTGAAACGTCACGCAAAGAAATTAGCTCGTGAGAACGCACGCCGCACCCGCCTGTATTAATCCTTTTCGGATTATTCCGAGCGCGCATTTAATGCGTAGGTTGCTCGTGTAGCTGAAGCTAGTAATAGCTGACTGCATGTTAACTGCATATATGTATGCCGTGCTTTCCGAAAGGAATGCGCGGCTTATTCTCGTTTATGGTTTTACGAATTGAGGTCTAATGGCAGGACGAATCCCACGCGTGTTTATCAATGACTTGCTGGCTCGTACGGACATTGTCGATCTAATCGATGCCCGTGTGAAACTGAAAAAGCAAGGCAAGAATTATCACGCCTGTTGTCCGTTCCATAATGAAAAAACGCCCTCTTTTACTGTAAACGGTGAGAAACAGTTTTATCACTGCTTCGGCTGCGGTGCTCACGGAAATGCTATTGATTTCCTGATGAATTTCGACCGGCTGGAGTTTGTAGAGAGTATTGAAGAACTGGCGACTATACACGGTCTTGATGTTCCCTATGAATCAGGAACCGGCACCAGTTCGCTAGAAAAACACCAAAGACAAAGCCTTTATCAACTGATGGAGCCACTAGCTAAGTTCTATCAGGAATCCTTAAATCAGCCTCAATCTCAAGATGCGCGCAACTATCTGGCGCAGCGCGGTTTAAGTGATGACGTTATCCAACGTTTTGCGATTGGTTTTGCGCCGTCCGGTTGGGATAACGTCCTCAAACGTTTTGGTCGTTCCCCCGAAAATCGTGAATCACTCAACGATGCCGGAATGTTAGTCACCAATGATAATGGACGCACTTATGACCGTTTTCGTGAACGTGTCATGTTTCCTATTCGTGATAAGCGCGGTCGGGTGATTGCTTTTGGCGGGCGGATTTTAGGCAGCGGTACGCCGAAATACCTGAACTCGCCGGAAACCGAAATTTTCCATAAAGGTCGGCAGTTATACGGTCTTTATGAAGCACAGCTCAATCATAATCAGCTTGATAAACTGCTTGTGGTTGAAGGTTATATGGACGTCGTTGCGCTGGCGCAATTTGGCATTAATTATGCGGTTGCATCGCTAGGAACGTCCACAACAGCAGAGCATATCCAGTTAATGTTCCGCTGTACCGATAATGTGATTTGCTGCTATGACGGTGATAATGCCGGTCGGGAAGCTGCATGGCGGGCGCTGGAAACTGCACTGCCCTATCTCACCGATGGTCGTCAGCTAAAATTCATGTTCTTGCCGGAAGGTGAAGATCCCGACACATTAGTGAGAAAAGAAGGTAAAGAGGCTTTTGAGCAACGGTTGGAACAAGCCCAACCACTTTCGACATTTTTATTTGATACACTTATGCCGCAAGTTGACCTTAGTTCTCCTGATGGACGTGCTAAACTAAGTACGCTGGCATTACCTTTAATTAGTAAGGTGCCAGGTGAAACACTTCGTTTATATTTGCGTCAACTGCTTGGTCAGAAGCTCGGTATTTTAGATGACAGCCAGCTCGATAAATTAATGCCAAGACAAATTGAGTCTGAGCAGCAAGGATACCAGCCGCCGCAGTTAAAACGCACCACAATGCGGGTACTGATCGGGCTTCTTATCCAGCGACCAGAATTAGCTGCTCAAGTACCTTCTGTACAAGGTCTGGAACAAACTGGTTTAGCTGGAGTCCCACTGTTTATAGAGCTGATAAAAACCTGTCTGGCACAGCCCGGCTTAACGACTGGGCAACTTTTAGAGCACTATCGTGATAATAAATTCAGTCAACAGCTTGAAACTTTAGCAACATGGAACCACATGATTGTTGAGGACATGATTGAAGACACGTTTCTTGATACTTTGGCTAAACTGTACGATTCCGTGCTGGAACAACGTCAGGAAGAGCTAATCGCCCGTGACAGAACACACGGTTTGAATGCCGATGAACGCAAAGAGTTATGGTCATTAAATATGGCTTTAGCTAAAAAAAGTTAATTACAATTTTTAACAGAATTAACGGCTTGAGTGCCGCACATTGCAGGAACGAAATCCTGCGTATAGCTGTTAACAAAGGCGACAGCTGATAAAAATGGCCCGATCACTTATGATTACCGGCTTAGCCGATAAAAATTTAATACTCTGAAGTGTGGATACCGTCTTATGGAGCAAAACCCGCAGTCACAGCTTAAACTTCTTGTTACTCTTGGCAAGGAGCAAGGCTACCTGACCTACGCTCAGGTCAATGACCATTTGCCAGAAGATATAATCGATTCCGATCAGATCGAAGATATTATTCAGATGATCAATGACATGGGCATTCAGGTTATGGAAATAGCACCTGATGCCGATGATCTAATGCTCGCAGAAAATACGGCAGACACCGACGAAGATGCAGCAGAAGCTGCCGCACAAGTGCTCTCCAGTGTTGAATCCGAAATTGGTCGGACAACAGATCCTGTACGCATGTATATGCGTGAAATGGGTACTGTCGAACTGCTTACCCGCGAAGGTGAAATTGATATTGCCAAGCGTATTGAAGATGGTATCAATCAGGTTCAGTGTTCTGTTGCTGAATATCCTGAAGCAATCACCTATCTGCTGGAGCAATTCGATCGTATTGAGACGGGTGAAACTCGCCTGTCTGACATTATCACTGCATTTATCGATCCTAACGCAGATGACACCATCGGTCCTGCTGCGACACATATTGGCTCTGAACTGCCTAGCGAAGAGCAAGATGATGACAGCGACGACGATGAAGATTCTGATGACGCCGATGCTGATGAAGATATTGGTATCGATCCCGAAGTTGCGCGTGAAAAATTCAACGAACTGCGTGAGCAATACGAAGCTACTCGTAAAGCCATCAAAGAGTTCGGTCGCAGTAATCAGAAAGCAATCGATGAAATCGTTAAACTGTCTGACGTATTCAAACAGTTCCGTTTAGTGCCTAAACAGTTCGATTATCTGGTTAACAACATGCGCCAGATGATGGATCGCGTGCGCGTGCAAGAACGTCTGATCCTCAAGTTGTGTGTTGAACAGAGCAAAATGCCGAAGAAAAACTTCGTCACGCTGTTTGCAGGTAACGAAACCAATATGGATTGGTTTAACAGCGCAATTATCATGGGTAAACCGTGGTCTGAAAAGCTGAAAGACGTTAGTGAAGAAGTCGAACGCTGCATTCAAAAGCTGCAATTAATTGAAGAAGAAACCGGCTTAACTATCGAACAGGTTAAAGACATCAACCGCCGCATGTCTATCGGTGAAGCGAAAGCCCGCCGTGCGAAGAAAGAAATGGTTGAAGCAAACTTACGTCTGGTTATTTCTATCGCGAAAAAATATACCAATCGTGGTCTGCAATTCCTTGATCTGATTCAGGAAGGTAACATCGGTTTGATGAAAGCGGTCGATAAATTTGAATATCGCCGTGGTTACAAATTCTCAACTTATGCGACTTGGTGGATTCGTCAGGCAATCACTCGTTCTATCGCTGATCAGGCGCGCACAATTCGTATTCCTGTGCACATGATTGAAACCATTAATAAACTCAATCGTATTTCTCGCCAGATGCTACAGGAAATGGGGCGTGAACCGCTGCCAGAAGAACTGGCTGAACGTATGCTGATGCCGGAAGATAAAATCCGTAAAGTGCTGAAAATTGCCAAAGAGCCAATCTCGATGGAAACACCAATCGGTGACGATGAAGATTCGCATTTAGGTGATTTTATTGAGGATACCACCCTTGAGCTGCCGTTGGATTCAGCCACATCAGAAAGCCTGCGTTCTGCAACGCATGACGTACTGGCTGGCTTAACCGCTCGTGAAGCGAAAGTGCTGCGTATGCGTTTCGGTATTGATATGAACACCGATCACACACTGGAAGAAGTCGGCAAACAGTTCGACGTAACCCGTGAACGTATCCGTCAGATCGAAGCAAAAGCACTGCGTAAATTACGCCACCCAAGCCGTTCAGAAGTTCTGCGTAGCTTTTTAGATGACTAAACTCTCTGCTTAAACTATCTGCTTAACTTGACAAAAAAAGCGCTGAAAAGCGCTTTTTTTGTATTCAATTCCATGAGAAACCAACCTGAACATTTGATTAGAAATCTCAAAATCGCAAAAACTTGAGCATAGTTAGTCTAGAAGCTATTTACACTGATACCAATGATTTTTGTCTTCAATAATTTATTCCTCAGCGGAAAGCCATATCTTATTAATGACCTAATAAGTCTCAATCACATAAAATTATACAACTCTAGAGTTAGTAGTTTTTCTACTAACTAAAAATTTACTAAGCTTATTAGATAATAAAACAGCATTACTATCTATATATTTTTCAAAAAAATAAGAAAAAAAGATAGTTATAAAAACAATAGATAAGCAAGTTAAAAATGAGTTTAGAAAATATCCTAGATAGTTATATAAAAAATGAAATAGTGGATATCCTATAATGTAAAAAATGGAAAGATGTATTAAATATATTGAAAATGAACACTTGCCTATTAATTCTAAGATTTTTAGTGATAGAAAGTTAGAAAATAGGTTACCTACAAGTATTGAAAATACAATTAGGACTCCACCAATAAAATTAAACATTCCATATATATTTCCATATGTTACAAATGGTATCAAATCAATCATAAAACTATAGCTATAGCTATTGGTATGAACACCTGAAAAATATAATCCTAGAAGAAACATAATGATAGACGATTTCTTTTTTATAGTTATATTTTTCGTGTAAATAAACATGCCAATAAAAAATGCAGAATATCCTAAATAATCTTTTTCATTTTGGTCAATAAATATAAAAAAAGCTATAATTGCAATATAAATAGGAGTGTTTTTAGGTAAATTCCTACTAAACATAGCAACTAAATATATAAATATTGATCCCAGAAGCTCGATCTTCATACTCCATAAAACCCAATTATATGTAGATATTCCATTTATATATGGAGATATTGCACCAGAATATATTGAATATAAAAAATTTAAATCAACGCGCCCTATCCCTGCTCCCCATTGACTAATATATTCTTTATTTACAGGAACCAAAAAGCATAAATAAGCAAGCAAGCAAGCAAGATACAGTAGACGGAATAGCGAGTCTAGGATATCTTTTAATTATCGATAAAAGTAGAGTCTCCCATTTAATTTCTTTTCTCAAAAAAGATCTTGCTAAGACATAACCACTAAGAGTAAAAAAGCAATAAACGGCAGCGGTTCCTGAATATAAAAATCCGAAAGGTAATTCATGTATATACTGTAATATGTTACTTTTAGGTACATTCTTATCAACCGAAAACAAATGTAGCTGAGGGAAAAAAACTAAAGAAAGATGTGAGAAAACTACGATTAAGCAAGCAATTCCTCTGATACTATCTAACTGCATTATCTTCTTACTAGAAATATTCACATTTGTACCTATTTAAAATAATCAGCCTGAGTTTCGAATTAGGATGGAACTAAATACCCAAGTCCCGTGATTAGAAATCTAAAAATCACAAAGATTTAGGTATGATTAATTTAGTAACTATTTACACTGATGTCGATGATTTTTACCTTCAATTTATTTCCTAGCGGGAAGCGTATTTTATTGCTTCCGGACTAATACAAACTTTCTATGAGCGAAGCCATGACTATTGTTATCGTTTAGTGTACCGCAACTTTAAAATAATCTATATTAAACATATTATTAAGTATTAACGATACCATTTCTCTACGTTCATTAGCTACATAAGAATGCTAACTTTATTGCGCTCAATACTTGCTCCTTTCAATCGTTATCTGGCTTATAAAAGAGCAAAACTAACGGAAACTGCTTAACATCAATTCAACAAAATTGTAAATCTGCCATAAACATCGAATTCCAGAACATCAGACATTCGATGGTATAACAGAACGAAAACATGGCAGTATGGAGTGATTTTACGGTTTCAAACTTCATCTGGTGCTCAACGATTTTGACGATAAAAATAACGGCAGGTGATACCTATGATAGAGGTCTGATACTGGAGATATGTAATAATTTATGTTATGGGGAAGCCTCTATGAAGATATAGGATAATTTAAAGTTAAGAAAGCGATTTATTATTGAGACTGTTTTTAATCGACGGAATAATATCTCCTAAATTAAGAACTATCATCATAAGAAGCTATATTAATTTTATAGTGAATTCATCTGCGAGTCTACTCGCGTATATATTTCAAGAAAAAAGCCGAGAATTAAAGTTTCTCGGCTCGATAAACAGCTTCTTATGCAGAGCTGAAGTTAAACCGAATAAAACTACATCCAGTCACCATTACGAATCACGCCAACCGCCAGCCCTTCAATCGTCAGGCTATGCTCACGTAAATCGACAACAATAGGAGTAAACTCGTCATTTTCTGGTAATAGATGAACAACATTACCTTGCTTCTTCAAACGTTTAACCGTCACTTCATCATCAATGCGTGCCACGACTACCTGACCATTGCGTACATCTTGTGTTTTATGTACTGCCAGTAAGTCGCCGTCCATAATACCAATGTCTTTCATGGACATACCGCTAACACGCAACAAAAAATCAGCATGTGGATGGAATAATGAGGGATCAACTTGATAGTGGCTTTCGATATGTTCTTGCGCCAGTAATGGCTCACCAGCAGCAACACGCCCAATGAGCGGTAATCCGGCTTCTTCTTCGGTTTCCATCAGTAAACGAATACCGCGAGATGCCCCCGTTACAATCTCAATCACACCTTTACGTGCCAGTGCTTTTAAGTGTTCCTCAGCGGCATTTGGCGATTTAAACCCCAGCGTTTGAGCGATCTCCGCGCGAGTTGGCGGCATTCCTGACTGACCAATATGGTCACGGATCATGTCATAAATTTGTTGCTGTCTGGCGGTTAATGCTTTCATCTGCGGATTCCTTCAACCTGTTTTTATATACAGTTATCCTGTGAGTATATACAGGTATTACGCAGATGGAAACCTTCAAACACGATATTTCCGATTTAGTTTGCAAAATGTGTCAGAGGCCTCAGAAAAAGTGGCTGTAAAGAATACTTAACCAAACAAACAGCGCCAGAAACATTGTGAGCAACACAGCGGCAGATCCCATATCTTTCGCTCTGCCGGATAATTCATGGCGTTCAGTACCAATGCGATCCACCACTGCTTCAATCGCACTATTGATAATTTCAACAATCACAATCTGTGCCACAGAAACAATCAATAAAATACGTTCAATAACACTGACATCTAAACAAACAGCCAGAATAATCGCTACGATGGTGAGAATAGTTTCTTGTCGAAATGCGGCTTCATTTTGCCACGCAGCACGTAATCCCTGCCGTGAATATCCTGCTGCTTTTATAATGCGCGTTAGCCCTGTCGCCTGATTCATTATTACTTCCTCTGAAAAATTCTACCTAATTTTAGCAATTATCCGACACAGCAGCATCACAGATTGCGCTAAGTTCTGGTATTCTTGCGGTTCATCTTCTATATGAGGCTCGCAATATTTATGTCTGGTTGGCGTAAACTTTACTATAAGCTATTGAATCTACCAATAAAAATGCTTGTTCGTAGCAAATGTATCCCCTCAGATCCGGTCGCAGAACTGGGTTTAGATACCACACGCCCGATACTTTATGTTCTTCCTTATAATTCAAAAGCAGATTTATTAACGCTTCGAATGCAGTGTTTAGCACAGGAATTACCGGACCCGTTGGAACCATTTGAATTCGACGGGCAGATATTACCGCGTTACGTCTTTATTCATGATGGACCGCGCCTGTTTAGCTATTACGCCCCGAAAGAAGAATCCGTCAAACTATTCCATGATTATTTAGATTTGCACCGCAATCACCCTGATCTGGATATTCAGATGGTACCGGTATCGGTGATGTTTGGACGTTCACCGGGTCGTGAAGGTCATGGTAATCACAGTCACGGGCAACCGCGCTTGCGCCTGTTCAACGGTATTCAGAAATTCTTCGTTATTCTGTGGTTGGGGCGCGATAGCTTTGTTCGCTTCTCACCGACGGTTTCATTGCGTCGAATGGCTGATGAACATGGTACGGATAAAATCATCGCGCAAAAATTAGCACGAGTAGCGCGAATGCACTTTGCCAGACAGCGTTTGGTGGCGACAGGACCTAAATTGCCCGTGCGTCAGGAGTTATTTAATAAGCTGCTGATGTCAAAAGCGATTGAAAAAGCAGTTGAAGACGAAGCCGCTACTAAAAAGATCTCTTTAGCCAAAGCAAGACAGAATGCAGTGGACATGATGAAAGAGATCGCTGCTAATTTTAATTATGAGACGCTGCGCGTTACCGATCGCGTATTAAGCTGGACGTGGAATCGTTTATATCAAGGTATTAATGTCCATAATGCGGAACGTGTACGCCAGTTAGCACAAGATGGTCATGGTATTGTGTATGCGCCAAGCCATCGCAGCCACATGGACTACTTGCTGCTCTCTTATGTGCTGTATCATCAAGGATTAGTTCCGCCGCACATTGCTGCTGGTATCAATCTCAATTTCTGGCCAGCCGGTCCGATTTTCCGCCGTTTAGGTGCGTTCTTTATTCGCCGCACATTCAAAGGCAATAAACTCTATTCCACCGTGTTCCGTGAATACCTCGGCGAGCTGTTTAATCGCGGCTATTCCGTTGAGTATTTTGTTGAAGGCGGACGCTCACGTACCGGACGGTTGTTAGAGCCGAAAACCGGTACGCTTTCCATGACGATACAAGCCATGCTGCGCGGCGGTAATCGTCCGATTACGGTTGTGCCGGTGTATATCGGCTATGAGCATGTGATGGAAGTAGGTACTTACGCCAATGAGCTGCGCGGTGCGACCAAAGAAAAAGAGAATCTGTGGCAAGTTGTCCGCACTATGCGGAAACTGCGTAATCTGGGTATGGGTTATGTGAATTTTGGTGAGCCAATCCCATTGATGACTTACTTAAACCAGAATGTACCTAACTGGCGTGAATCTATCGATCCGATTGAGACACCAAGACCAAACTGGTTAACACCAACAGTCAATCAAATCGCTAATAAATTGATGATTAACATCAATAACTCTGCTGCTGCGAATGCGATGAATCTCTGCTGTACCGCGTTATTGGCTTCCCGTCAGCGCGCGTTAACTCGTGAGCAACTGTTAGAGCAGCTTGATTGCTACGTTCAATTACTACGTAATGTGCCTTATGCCAAAGACACGACTGTGCCATCAAGTACGCCGGAACAGTTACTTGAACATGCGCTGGAAATGAGTAAGTTTGAAGTCGAGAAAGATAACGTCGGTGAAATCATTGTATTACCGCGTGAACAAGCGGTTCTGATGACTTACTACCGTAATAACATTCACCACATGCTGGTTCTGCCATCGCTGGTTGCCAGCATTGTCATGCACCATGACCAGATTTCCCGTCAGGAAACGATCAATCTGGTTGCTTTAATCTATCCGCTGCTGCGTGAAGAGCTGTTTATGCACTACAGCGAAGAAGAGCTGCCACAAGTTATTGAGCCGCTGATTCAGGAACTTGAACGCCAACAACTGATTAAAGCGCAAGACGACGGGCAATTGGTGCTTAATCCGGCACGTATCCGCGCTCTGCAACTGTTAGCGGCGGGTGTGCGCGAAACATTACAGCGCTATACCATCACGCTGTCGCTATTGCGGAGTAATCCAAGCATCAGTCGCGGTATGTTGGAAAAAGAGAGCCGTCTGTTAGCACAGCGTCTTTCTGTGCTGCATGGCATTAATGCACCTGAGTTCTTTGATAAAGCGGTATTCTCAACACTGGTTGCCACATTACGCACAGCGGGTTACATCAATGATCATGGTGATGCTATCCCTGAAAATATTCAGGCGATGTACAGCATGTTAACCAGTGTAATGTCACCGGAAATCAGACTGACCATTGAAAGCGTCAGTGCCGCACCTGTTATTGAACTGACTGACCCTGAAGAGTGATTTAAATTTATTGATATGAAAAAGCCGATTGATTAACTAATCTGAACTTTGGATTTGGATTTGGATTTGGATTTGGATTTGGATTTGGATTTGGATTTGGATTTGGATTTGGATTTGGATTTGGATTTGGATTTGGATTTGGATTTGGATTTGGATTTGGATTTG